>SVIY01000003.1 GCA_015069265.1 Clostridiales bacterium | reverse complement strand
GCACCAGCAGCCTTACCTTCAACGTCTTTGATGATTTCGATAGCAGCGGTAAAGTCAACTACGGGAATTTGACGGTTCAACACTTCGTCACGAAGCGTTCTCATAATTTCCGCACCCGAATAGTCCTTACATGCGTGCATACGTTTTCTACTAGTACCGCCACCGTGGGTGGTAATCATAGTGCCGTCTGCTTCCTTATCGAACATAACGCCGAGCTCGTTGAGCCATTTGATAGCATCGGGAGCCTCGTTAACGAGCTTGTATAAAAGTTCGTGCTTTGCAGCAAAGTGACCGCCACCGAAAGCGTCTAGATAGTGAATAGCAGGGCTATCGTTGGGTTTATCAGCCGCTTGAATTCCGCCCTCTGCCATCATGGTGTTTGCATCGCCTATACGGAGTTTGGTTACCATCATAACGTTTGCGCCAGCATTGTGCGCTTCAATAGCAGCAGAAGAACCTGCGCCACCGCCACCGATAACCAAAACGTCTACGTCGTAGTCGGGTTTAGAAAGGTCGATATCTAAATCGAGCACTCTTGATTTACCTTGCAAAAGGTCTGCAAGTTCGTGCAAAACCTTTCCGCCCTTGTTGGGACCAACTTTCAATTCTTCATAAGCTGAAGTTATGTAGTCGGGGTGGTTTTCTTGCAAAACAGTTTGCTTTTCGTCCGCAGTCATTCTTGCGAACAAGTTTTGAAGTCTTTGTTCTCTGGTCGCTTCGACCTTCTTCATTGAATCTAATTGTTCTTGTGTATACTTATACATAACTCTTCCCCCTATTTCTCGATTTCTCTATTGTTATAGAGTTCTTTGAGTTCTTCGATAGGCTTATTCATAAGCGTTTCGATAAGTTCTACGTACTTGCCGTCTTCAATCTCTTTAACCCTGTCGATAAGGTGTTGAGTTTCAGGAGCCATGTACTTGCCGTAAAGTCTTCTTGCAAGTTCAGCGACTTGGGGATGAGAAATACCAGCGGGACATCTTGAAGAGCAAACGCCACACATTACGCAGTCGAAAGATTCTTCCGCGCAGTTAGCGTAGTCACCGCGTTGAGCGTATGCAATGTATTGCATAACGTTAAGCCCTTGCGTACAAGCCTTGGTACAAGCGTTGCAACCTACACACGCATAGATTTCGGGGTAAAGTTGCATCATGATTTGTTCGGTCGGCTTAATCTTTTCAATATCGTAAACTGATTTTACGAGGGGGAAGAAAGGAAGAGTTGCAACGTACATATCGTTTTCAACCTTTTGTTGACAAGCGAGGCACGCGTGCAATTCCCTATCGCCTTTGATACGGTAAATAGTTGAACATGCACCGCAGAAACCGTTTCTGCATCCGCAACCGCGAACGAGTTGGTATCCGGCATATTCCATTGCCTTCATAATAGTTAAACTTTCGGGCACTTGATATTTCTTACCGAAAAAATAAACGTTAACTAAATTTTCCATTTGTTTTCTCCTTATTAATACTCGTTCGGCAATTCGTCGAGTTCATCGAAACGGAATACCGGACCGTCTTTACATACATATTTTGAACCTACGTTACATCTACCGCACTTACCTACACCGCACTTCATACGAAGCTCTAGCGTCGTGTAAACTTGGGTCTTTTCAAAGCCTAACGAACGAAGTCCTTCCAAAGTGAACTTAATCATAATCGGCGGACCGCAAAGAACTGCAATCTTATTGGTGTCAAATCCAAGTTCTTTAACGTAGTTAGGAACAAAACCAACGTGTCCGTCCCAACCTTCTTGTTCGCGGTCGATAGTAAGGTGTACGTTTACACCACTATCGGTTGCCCATTCGTTGATGATTTCTTGATAGTCAAGTAGGTCGTCTTTACTTCTTGAACCGTAAACGATATCGATTTTGCCGTATCTGTCACGATAATGTCTGCAATAGTTGATTACAGAGCGGAGCGGTGCTAAACCTACGCCACCTGCAACGAACAAAAGGTCTTTACCTGCAAACACGTCGTCAACGGGGAACGGATTGCCGTAAGGTCCGCGAACGGTAACGTTTTGACCGGGTTCAGCCGCGTGAAGCCAAGTGGTTACGCATCCGCATTTTTTAATAGAAAATTCCATAAACTCGGTGTTTGTGGGAGAGGAGGTTATCGAGAACATTGCCTCGCCTACACCGGGGATAGAAAGCATTGCGCATTGACCGGGGCGGTGTTCAAAAAGTTTTTTACCCTCTGGGGAAACAACCCTAAAAGTTTTAATATCGGGGGTGTCTTGTCTAATCTCGGTTATAACGCCGAGCTTTGGGATTAAAGTTTCATTAATCATTTTCCTTACCTCCGAGAGTTTTCATAACCTTAACGATATTCATTGATATCGGGCACTTCGCAAGACAACGTCCGCAACCTACACAGCTGAACATTCCGTCGTTATTGTCGGGATAGTATACAAGTTTGTGCATAAATCTTTGACGGAAACGTTCCTTTTGTGATGCTCTTGAGTTGCCGTGAGCCATCAAAGTAAAATCAGAATACATACAAGAGTCCCAACATCTAAAACGTTGAACACCCTCGTTGGTCTTGAAATCTTTAATGTCGTAGCACTGACAAGTCGGGCAAACGAAAGTACAAGTTCCACAACCTAAGCAGTGTGAAGAGAGTTCGTCCCAAGCAGGAGAATCAAAGTACTCTTTGGTCTTACCTGCGCCAAACTTTTCAGTGGTAACGTTACTTAGGGGAAGTTTTTCCATGATAGCGGAAATTTGTTTCTTTTGTTCTTCAACTGCCTTTCCGTCACAATCTTCAGTAATAGAAGCGATTGCGCTCAAAAGCTTTTCGCCCTTTTCGGTGTTTGCAAGAAGATACAAGTCAGTTTCGGTCTTCCACGCGGTTATATCGCCAGCAGGGTTTGCAGGGTCAATACCGAAAGTCTTACAAAAACAAGTTTCGTTAGGTCTACCGCAAGCGAGAGAAACGATAACGCCCTTTTCCCTTCTTGAAGCATAATAGCTATCAACGGGTTCAGAGAGGAATACTCTGTCAAGAATTTCAAAACTCTTAACGTCGCAAGCGCGAACACCGAAGATTACGAAATCTTCTTTTTCCGACCTATTGTCGATGATTTCAATATTCTTTCCTTCAGTTTTGAACTCCATAAGCGTTTCCATTTGAGGAAAGAAGAAATCTTTTGCACTTCTAACGGTGTTGAGCGCGTCGCTCATCTTAACTCCTTCTTGCCAAAGCTTAAAGGATGCACCGCCTTTGCCATCAACGGGAATATATAGTTTTGCGTTTTCCGCAATCAAAGCAAATGCTTTGTCTAAATTTGAAAGAGAAATCTTACGCATTATTTATCCCCCCTATTAACTGCTTCGCTCGGCTCTAAATCTTCTTTGGTGTAGTTTACTAGAGGCGCTCTACTGCCCTCTACTTCACCTGCTTGATACTCGCCGTAGAAACCGTTTATATCTTTAATGAATTTTCTATTGAGCAAGTGGAGCGGAATTTGTTGCGGGCATACTCTCGAACATTCGCCACAGTCGGTACAACGACCTGCAACGTGGAATGCACGGATAATGTGGAACATTTGCTCCTCAAAGCTGTTTGCTGCCGCTTTGTTTTGAACGCCTGAATTGGGGTTATCGAACACGCACTTTTCACAAGTACATGCAGGACACACGTCACGGCAAGCGTTACAACGGATACAACGGGATAATTCGTTTTGCCAGAAAGCAAATCTTTCATCCGCACTCATCTTTTCAAGTTCTTCAACTTGGTCGAAGCGGTTGGAAGCAACAACTTCTCCGTCTTCACCGATAAGTTCGTCGTAAGCAACGTGCTTTTTGCTCTTACAGTTACGGCAACGCTCTGCTAAAACGTCCGCTTTAGCGATTTCTTTAACGCCGTCGTAAAGAGTTTCAACCTTTAAGGTGTCGGTGGAGCAGTCAACGGATACTACTCCGTCGCCCAAAGCACCTTTGATTTTTTTGATGTCAACCATTCCGTCACAAGCAATACCTACTACGTAAACCTTTTCTCTATCGAAACGATGTTCGGTGAGCAATTGGTTAAAGCTATAAGTATCACACGGTTTTAAGAACACGAGTGTTTTGCCCTCGCCTTTCTTGGTTTCTTTAACAAGGTATTTTGAGAAGTTTGCGCCCGAAAAATCGTCGAACACAAAATCTTTTTTCATACTTTCTATATCGGTGAAAACTGTGGGGGTTTGGTCGTAAGAAAACTCACCCTTCTTTAGACCGAGAACTTTAGTCACAGTGCCGTTTTTAAGAAGTTCATCTGCTTTTGCAATAAGCACTTCGCGAGTTATTTTTTGCATCTTAAGTCCTCCAATCTCTTATTTTCACCAAGAGCGGTTACCGTTTGAACAAAGTCGTTCATGGTCGCTGCGAACTTTGCGCCTTCGGCAGCAGATACCCACTCTACTCTAGTACGTTCTTTTTCAATACCTAAATAGTCGAGCATTGAGAAAAGAAGCGCCATTCTACGTCTTGTGTAATAGTTACCCGAAGTGTAGTGGCAGTCCCCTGGGTGACAACCGCAAAGGATAACTCCGTCTGCACCGCGTTGGAATGCGCGGAGAATGAACATCGGGTTAACACGGCATGAACAAGGAACGCGAATAACTTTTACTTCGGCAGGATATGCTAAACGGTTGCTACCTGCAAGGTCGGCACCAGCATACGAACACCAGTTACAACAAAAAGCTACGATTTTGGGTTTATATCCGTTTACTTGCATATTGCATCTACCTCCGCCATAATTTGTTTGCTTGCAAATCCTTTAAGGTCCATAGCACCTGACGGACAAGCAACCGTACAGCATCCGCAACCTTGACATATTGCTTCGTTAACTTGTGCTACGCGACGAATAAGCGTCGTTCTGTTAGGTCCACGGAATTCTTTATCTACATAAGTGATTGCACCGTAAGGACAAACCTTTTCACAAGAAGAACATCCGTTACACATCATTTCGTCAGACTGTGCTACGCACGGGTTACCTGTGAGCTTATCTTTAGAGAGAAGTCCGATAACCTTTGCCGCAGCCGCGCCCGCTTGAGATACCGTTTCGGGAATATCTTTGGGTCCTTGACAAGCGCCAGAGAGGAATATACCTGCCGTGGGGCTTTCTACCGGACGAAGTTTGGGGTGCGCTTCGGTAAAGAAGTCGTTGGTGTCCATACTTGCGGTAAGCATTGTTGCGAGCGGTCTTGCCGATTTATCGGGTTCGATTGCCGCCGCCAAAACAACGAGGTCTGCTTCAATCTTTAATTGTTTGTTCGCGATAAGGTCGGAACCTTGAACGATAAGCTTGTTACCTTCGGGTGAAACCTTACCAACCATACCTTTAATATAATGTACTCCGTATTCTTCAACCGCTCTACGATAGAACTCGTCAAATTGTTTACCGGGCGTTCTAACGTCGATATAGAAAACGGTTACGTCGGTATCGGGATATTTATCTCTCGTTAGCATTGCGTGTTTTGCGGTATACATACAACAAATCTTTGAGCAATACTCTTTACCTTTTTCCGCACATGACGAACAACGTGAACCAACGCATTGAACGAACACGATTTTGTGGGGATGTACACCGTCAGACGGACGGAGAAGTTTACCAGCGGTAGGACCAGCAGCGTTCATTAAACGCTCGAATTCCAACGAGGTGATAACGTCTTTGCTTTGGCTATATGCAAATTCGTCAAACTTATCCATACTGATAGGATTGAAGCCTGTTGCAGCGACGATTGCGCCGTACTTTTCTTCAACAAACTCATCCTTTTGGGTATAGTCGATTGCCTTTGCCGTACAAACCTTTGCACAAACACCGCACTTGCCGTTCTTTAACATATTGCAGTAATCAGCGTCGATTGTTGCAATCTTGGGAACTGCTTGAGCAAACGGTATATAGATTGCACGTTTGTTGTCCATTCCCAAGTTAAAGTCGTTGGGAACTTTTTTCATCGGGCACTTTTCGGTACAAAGTCCGCAACCCGTACAAACGTCTTCTTTTACGTAACGTGCTTTCTTTCTAATCTTAACGTCGAAGTTACCTACGAAGCCTTTAACTTCTTCAACTTCGCTGTAAGAGAAAATTCTAATTTTTTCGTGTTGAGCAACGTCAACCATTTTAGGTGTCAAGATACAAGCGGCACAGTCAAGCGTCGGGAAGGTTTTATCGAGTTGAGCCATTTTACCACCGATAGTGGGCTTTTTCTCAACGATATCAACTTCAAAGCCTGCGTCTGCAATATCTAACGCCGTTTGGATACCTGCGATACCGCCACCGATTACGAGCGCGCGTTTGGTAACGGGGCTCTCACCCGGTTTTAGCGGTGCGTTGAGGTTTACTTTTGCAATGGCAGTTCTACCTAAAACTATTGCTTTTTCCGTACCCTCTTCCATATCCTTATGTATCCATGAACATTGTTCACGAATGTTTGCAATTTCCACCATATAGGGATTGAGACCTGCTGCGGCAGCCGTCTTTCTAAAGGTGGCTTCGTGCATTCTCGGTGAACAAGAACATACTACGATACCAGTGAGGTTGTGTTCTTTGATAGCATCCTTAATAAGTTGCTGACCTGCTTGTGAACACATATATTGATAGTTGGCGGAATGAACTACACCGGGTTCGCTCTTTAATGCTTCGGCAACCCTAACAACGTCAACCGTGCCCGCGATGTTACTTCCGCACCAACATACGAATACTCCTATTCTCTGCATTTGTACTCTCCTTTCTATTTAGTGTATTTCCTAAACGCACTTACGATTGCTTGTTGGGGCAAGTCTTCGTCTAACATTTCAGGAATATCGTCTGGCTTTAAGTGATTGTTGCCTTGCTGTCTAACGACCATAAGGCGAACTGCTTCAACGAGTTTTGCAGGCTCAACACCCCTAGGACATCTGTCCACGCAAGCAAAACAGGAAAGACAACGATAAATTGATTTCGACTTTAATAACGGTTCGATATCACCCGTTTCAACCATATACACGAATTGATGGGGATGATATTCCATTTCGTCGTACGCAGGGCAAGTTCCCGAGCATTTTCCGCATTTCATGCACTTTCTGGGATTAACTTTGCTTATGCGAACGATTTCATCACAAACGTTTTTGGATTTTTCCATTGTTCTACTCCTTTATCCCAAACGCTTCTGCAAGCAATTCGGTGATGTATACTACCGGCAAATCACTGCCGTTCTTTTCTAGATTGTATTTGCAAAGCGGACAAGCGGTAACGATAACTTCAGCACCGTTAAGTTTTGCGTTATCAGAAACCCTCTTACTCTTTGCCTTTGCAAGTTCTTTGCTCTCCAAAGTGATATACCCACCGCAACATTCGTTACGGAAAGCATAAGCTACAGGCTCGCCACCAAGCGCACGAATTAAATCTTCCATAATGGTGGGATTTTCCACGTCGTCCATAGCCATAACTTTACCAGGACGGAGAAGAAGACATCCGTAGTAGGGTGCAATCTTCTTGCCTGCGAGCGAGTTAACTACTTTTTCTTTTACTTTTTCATAACCGATTTTGTCGCGGAGAAGTTCGAGGTAGTGAATAACTTCAGTCTCGCCGTTATACTTATCGGGTGCAATGTACTGATTTACACGGAAGTTAAAACTGTCGTCCGTTTGCATTGCATTGTTTGTTTGCTTTAATACGTTGTGACAAGCAGAACATACTGAAACTAGCGGTTGACCTTTATCGTTCGCGTGTTTTAGCGCGCGCACTGACGAGAGTTTAGTAGCAATCTCGTCGTTAGCGGTAGTAAACACACCGCCACAGCACTGCCAATTATCGATTTCTTCAAGCGTTACGCCGAGATGTTCAGCACACTTTCTTGCATACTCGTCGAGCACTTTTGCCTTTGTCTTTAACGTACAGCCGGGAAAATAACTTACTTTCATCTGTCTGTTGCTCCTATTTTAATTAAACCATCTGTTCGGGATGGAAAACTTCATCAAATCTTTCTTCCGTCAAGAAGCCGAGTTCAACGCACGCTTCTTTTAGTGAGATATTGTCTTTATATGCTTTCTTTGCAGTCTTTGCCGCATTTTCATATCCAATGTAGGGATTCAATGCGGTAACGAGCATGAGCGAGTTTTGGAGGTTGTGGTCCATCTTTTCTTTGTTTGCTTTAATACCTACTGCGCAGTTGTTGTTGAACGAAACGATTGCTTCTGCCAATAGTCTTGCCGATTGCAAGAAGTTGTAGATACATACGGGCATGAACACGTTTAATTCAAAGTTGCCTTGTGATGCAGCCATGCTAACTGCAACGTCGTTACCCATAACTTGAACGGCAACCATAGTAACCGCTTCGCATTGAGTGGGGTTAACTTTACCGGGCATTATGGACGAGCCGGGTTCGTTTTCGGGAATAAAGATTTCGCCAAGACCGTCTCTAGGTCCGCTTGCAAGCCAACGAACGTCGTTTGCTATCTTCATCATATCGCAAGCGAGTGCTTTAATCGCGCCGTGAGCAAATACCAATTCGTCTTTACTTGTGAGTGCGTGGAATTTGTTGCCGGCAGTAACGAACTTTTTGCCCGTGATTTCAGAAACCTTTTCAGCAACCAAGGTATCAAAGCCTTTGGGTGCGTTGAGTCCCGTACCTACTGCAGTGCCACCGAGGGCAAGTTCTGCGAGCGGTTTAAGGGAAAGCTTTAATAGTTCAACGTCGCGCTCCAAACTCGTTCTCCAACCGCTGATTTCTTGACCGAATTTAATCGGGGTTGCGTCTTGAAGGTGAGTTCTTCCGCATTTAACGATTTCCCCTTCTTCCTTTTCCAAGCGTTTGAACGTTGCGATAAGAAGTTCAACCGCAGGGATAAGTTTATCCTCTAATGCGGTAACTGCAGAAATGTGCATTGCCGTGGGGAAAGTGTCGTTAGACGACTGACTCATATTGATGTCGTCGTTGGGGTGCAATATTTTTTCGCCGGCGATTTCGTTACCGCGGTTTGCAATAACTTCGTTAGCGTTCATATTGGACTGCGTACCCGAACCCGTCTGCCATACTACGAGAGGGAAATGTCCGTTAAGTGAGCCACTAATAACTTCGTCGCACGCTTTTACGATTGCTTGAAGTTTTTTGTCCGTCATTTTTTCGGGGCGGAGTTCGTGGTTAGCAAGAGCGGCAGCCTTTTTCAAAACGCCGAACGCCTTGGTAATTTCACGGGGCATGATTTCAATGCCTTCGCCAATCTTAAAGTTCTCGTGACTTCTTTGGGTTTGAGCCGCCCAATAACGGTCGGCAGGAACTTTAACCTCGCCCATTGAGTCGTGTTCGATACGATAATCCATAATCAATCTCCTTTTTTACTGCTTTTTCGCGCCTCAAAAGAGGACAAAAAAGCGCATAAGTTTCCGTTATAATTTTATTTCTCGTTAATTATAACAAAATTTGCGTGTTTTGTAAATTATTTATATATAAATAAAGTCAGAAATTTATAGAAATTTCTCCCTTTTTACCCCTTAACAAAAGTCTTTGCGCATAAATTTACCCACCCACACCATTTTCGTTTACAAATCAATAGGTTTTGTGATAAAATACTTGCGTTAATTTTTGGAGAAATCATGAAAAAAACAAAAGCTACCGCTAAAGAAGAACAACTTAATTTTAAGGTCGGGCTAAAGGACGGACTTCCGATAGGACTAGGATACCTATCCGTTTCGTTTGCTTTTGGCGTTCAAGCAGTAGTATTAGGCGTGCCTTGGTTTATGTCTCTTTTTATTTCCATGACAAACCTAACTTCCGCCGGACAACTTGCAGGCCTTACCGTTATAGCAACGCTAGGAACGTTTTTGGAAATGGTTGTGACCCAGCTTGTTATAAACTCGCGCTACTTCCTTATGAGTATAACCCTATCTCAAAAAATGGACGACTCGTTTACGCTTGCCAATAGGTTTTTCTACTCTGCTTTCGTCACGGACGAAATCTTTGCAGTATCATCTTCTAAAAAGGGACTTTTCAACAAGAAATATTTTCTAGGGCTGATTATCCTCCCATACTTCGGTTGGTCGCTCGGAACACTACTTGGCGCAACGGCAGGAAGCATTCTTCCACCAATGGCGACAAACGCCCTTAATATCGCGCTGTACGCTATGTTTATAGCTATTATTATTCCGCCGTCAATAAAGCAAAAGGGCGTTGCAGCCGCAGTGCTTATGAGCGCAGGAATAAGCTGTATTTTATTCTTCGTCCCCGCGTTTAGCGTTATAAAAGAAGGTATACGAATTATAATTAGCGCAGTTATCACAGCCGTAATCATGGCTTTCGTCTGCCCGATTAATAAGGAGGACAAGAAAGATGCAGTTAGGTAAAATGGCGTTGATGATTTTGGTAATGGCTGGCGTAACCTACTTAATCCGCATGATTCCTTTAGTAGCGTTTAGAAAGAAAATCACGTCGAGGTATCTGCAAAGCCTGTTGTTCTACGTTCCCTACGCGGTGTTATCCGCAATGACTTTCCCCTATATTTTATACTCGACGGGAAACATTTGGACAGCCTTAATCGGCACGGTAGTGGCACTTATCGCCTCTATATGTAAGCAGTCGCTAATAATCGTCGCTCTGCTTGCTTGCGTGTCAGTATTCATTGGCGGATTTATATTTTAACTATAAAGAAATGCTCTGGCAGGTGTTTGCCAGAGCATTTTTCATTTATTAATTAGAAAAACATCGTTATATAGCCTTGTACCCACAGTGCGAGGATAAACAAAGGCAAGATGTATTTACAGTAAACACGAAGTTTAGCTGGGAAAGACGCGCCCTTGCCCATGTTTGCTTCGGTAAGGAATTTATTCCACCCCCACCCCTTTTTATCCATCGTACAGAAAAGCACGTAGATTAGTGAGCCGATAGGAAGAATATTGCTAGAAATAATAAAGTCTTCTAAATCCATTATATTAGTGCCTGCACCGAGCGGTGTAAACCCTGATAAAAGGTTAAACCCGAATATGCACGGCAATACTGCGACGAGCAACACGATAAGGTTTATAAGGCAAGACTTGTGTCTACTCCAACCCCACTTGTCCATACCAAACGCGATTATATTCTCAAACACGCCTACAACCGTTGAGAATGCCGCAAATATCATAAACAAGAAGAAGAACGAACCGACTATTCTACCAACGACGGGAGGCATAGAGTTAAACACCGCAGGCAAAGCTTCAAAAATCAATCCGGGGCCTGCCGTTTGGTCAACGTTAAACGCAAAGCACGCAGGGATAACGATTAAGCCTGCTATAAACGCAACGCTAGTATCTAAAACCGCGATTGTCGTCGCCTCGCCCAAAAGCCTCTTTTCTTTTTTGATATAGCTTCCGAATATAGCCATTGAACCCATACCGATAGAAAGTGTAAAGAACGCTTGTCCCATAGCGGCAAAGAGCGCTTCGCCAAAGTTTTCACTAAACAGTTTGTTAAAGTCGGGAACGAGATAGTATTTAAGTCCCTCGTCCGCACCTTTTAAGGTAATAACGTACACTGCAAGGCACACTATTATGATGAGCAATAATATCATCATAACTTTATTTACGCGTTCAACGCCGTTTTTAACACCCAACGAACAAACAAAAATACCAAACGCAATTACTATAGCCGTAATTCCTACTTGTAACAGCACGTCGCTTTTAACGGCAGAAAACTGTCCTGCTATGTTCGCAGAATCAGTAGAGATAAACGCACCGCCTATTGACTTAAAGAAATAAATAACCATCCAACCCGTTACAACGACGTAGAACATCATTAAAACGTAGTTACCAATCGCGCCGACGTAGCCGAAAAGATGCCACTTTGCCCCTTTAGGTTCTAACGTTTGGAAAGAGGAAATAATACTCTTCCTGCTCGCCCTACCCACTGCAAATTCCATAGTCATAATCGGAATACCGAATATAACGAGGAACAATAAATAAAGTAAAATGAACGCCGCGCCACCGTATTGTCCTACGATATATGGAAAGCGCCAAACGTTACCAAGACCTATTGCACATCCAGCAGAAATAAGAATAAAGCCGAGCCTTGACCCAAACCCCTCTCTTTCTCCACTGACGGCATTAACTTTCTTTGCCATCTGTCTTTTTCCTTTTATGTGATTAATATAGATTATTATAAACCCAAAACGTGCATTTTGCAAACAAAATTTGTAGTTAAGGTACATTTTATACTGTTAAATTATATTATGTTTAAGAAATTTTAATAGAGTGATGATTATTTTTTGAACTCATTTACTTGAATTTAAGTCGAGTCTGGTGTATAATTATAGCGTAATTAACTTTTGGGAGTGTTTTATGGATAACAACAAAAGACCTGAAAATATGGAACGTATTACAACTACTGCACTTGCAAATGCTTTCATTGACGAACAAGTTAAACTCGTTCGCGAACAAGTAGGCGATAAAAAAGTGCTTCTCGCTTTGTCTGGTGGTGTTGATAGCTCGGTTGTTGCCGCACTTTTAATTAAGGCAATCGGCAAACAACTCGTTTGCGTGCACGTTAACCACGGTTTAATGAGAAAGGGAGAGAGTGAACAAGTTATAGAAGTTTTCGGTAAAGCGCTTGATGCAAACCTCATATACATCGACGCAACGGACCGTTTCTTATCACTTCTCGAAGGAGTGTCTGCACCCGAAAAGAAGAGAAAAATTATCGGTGGCGAATTCATTAAAGTGTTCGACGAAGAAGCGTCTAAATTAAAGGGCATTTCCTTCCTCGCGCAAGGCACTATCTATCCCGACATTATCGAGAGCGACGGTGTTAAAGCCCACCATAACGTTGGCGGACTTCCCGAAGATATGCAATTTGAACTTGTTGAGCCCGTTAAACTTCTTTATAAAGACGAAGTTAGGGTCGTTGGTAAAGCACTCGGTCTTCCCGCTTCAATGGTTGACCGTCAACCCTTCCCTGGCCCTGGTCTCGGCGTAAGATGTCTGGGTGCAATAACTCGCGATAGACTCCACGCGCTCCGCGAAGCTGACGCGATTTTAAGAGAAGAATTCGATAACTGCGGTCTTGCCGGAAAGGTATGGCAATACTTTATCGCAGTTCCCGATATGAAGAGCGTCGGTGTTAAAGACGGAAAGAGATACGAGGGTTGGCCTGCAATTATTAGGGCGGTTAACACTGTTGACGCAATGACCGCTACTATTGAAGAAATCGATTATGCAGTTCTTCATAAAATTACCGATAGAATTACTAAGGAAGTTGAAGGCATTAACAGAGTTCTTCTAGACCTCACGCCAAAGCCCATCGGCACGATTGAGTGGGAATAATATTTTACAATATAAAACAAAAAGACCGTCTTAATCAAGACGGTCTTAATTTTTTTATTGATTAAACGATAACCTTACGGAGCCACTCTAACGTGCAGTTAACCATATGTTTACCCGTTTCTACACTAGCTTCCTTTGCACTTTCAGCAAACCATTCGGTATTCCTATCGCAACGAGAAAGGTCAACGAGTTCTGGGTATGTTCCCATCATAAGACTTGTTTCCCACTTGCCTGCGTGGTCGAAACCACCGCACTTAATTTGTGCATCTGCACCGATAAGCGGAATAACTTTAATGTATGAGAACGGGTCGTCAGCACTGCCCATATCTTCATAGTAAGATTTGTAAGCATCACTGCCCCACCAACCTTTACCAAGTTTGTTTTCCATATATTCCATAGTAACCTTTTTAGCGGCCTTGTGGCAAGCAATGGTCATGGGCATTAAGCCTGCGCCCTCTGTTTGATGGTGTGCAACGAGGTAAATATTTTTATGACCTGCGTCAATCATAGATTTTAAGATATAATAAAGGTAGTTTACGTAAGCATCTTCGTCTACGTGGAAGTGGCTAGGCTTGGGTTCGCAAACTGCGTATGACGCTACGCCGTACCAAAGAGGAGGGCAAACGACTATTTCCTTTTCCTTTTCAAGTTCTCTTAAGCACCCTGTAATAACGAGCGTATCCGTTCCGCAAGAAGCGTGACGAGCATGGTACTCTAACGTTCCAATCGGAATAACGAAAGGTACTTTTCTATCCACCGCGTCTTGAATTTCATCATATAACATATCGAGCATTTGCATAGTATTTTTCTCCTATTGCTATAATTTATAAAAACATTATATTCCAAACGAAAATAAAAGTCAAGAGCGCAAAACAATTAAATGCACAAAACTAACTGTTTTTATAAAAAAGAAAATCTTCCCATATAACAAATCTAGATGCTATATATGTGCACCTATTACGCATGCTCATACGTTTTAATATAACGATATTTTTTAATACGTATGCACATTCGTTTCCATTAATGTTTAAAATAAAAACTCCCCGACAAAATGTCGGGGATATTTTTGTTGTTTTAGAAAGTCCTTCTTTTAAGGCTTTGAAGCGGAAAAGCCGACCTACTTCGCAAATTCGGTTGCGCGCCATTCTCTTATGACGTTAACCTTAATTTGTCCGGGGTATTCCATTTCTTGCTCAATCTTTTTAGCAATTTCTTTTGCAAGGAACAAGGTTTGCGCATCGTTAACCTGTTCGGGTTTAACCATAACGCGCACTTCTCTACCCGCTTGAATTGCATAGCATTTCTCAACGCCCTTAAATCCTGAAGAAATCTCTTCGAGTTTTTGCAATCTCTTGATGTAGTTAGTGGTAGTTTCACGTCTAGCTCCAGGTCTTGCACCAGAGATAGCGTCTGCCGCTTGAACTAAAATTGCTTCGATAGTTTTCGCCTCAACGTCACCGTGGTGAGAAACGATTGCATTGATAACGTTGTGGTTTTCTCTGTACTTCTTTGCGAGGTCGCCACCGATTTGCATGTGCGTTCCTTCAATTTCAAAGTCAACCGCTTTACCGATATCGTGCAAAAGTCCTGCACGTTTTGCAAGCGCCGGGTCAACTCCAAGTTCGGTTGCCATAACGCCTGCGAGGTGCGAAACCTCGATAGAGTGCTTTAACACGTTCTGACCGTAGCTCGTACGGAATTTAAGTCTACCAAGAAGTTTAACGATTTCGGGGTGAAGTCCGAATATACCGCATTCAAACATTGCCGCTTCGCCTGCTTCTTTAATCTGTTGGTCGAGTTCCTTTTTAACCTTTTCAACAGTTTCTTCTATTCTTGCAGGGTGAATTCTACCGTCTTGAATAAGTTTTTCAAGCGCGATTCTAGCAACTTCACGTCTTACAGGGTCAAATCCCGAAACGATAACAACTTCGGGGGTGTCGTCGATGATAAGTTCGATTCCCGTTGCGTTTTCGAGGGTTCTGATGTTTCTACCCTCTCTACCGATAATTCTTGCTTTCATGTCGTCGCTGGGTAGCGGTACGACTGATACGGTTATTTCGGTAGCTTGTTCTGTACTGCACTTTTGAATTGCGAGACTAACGATTTCTTTCGCCTTTCTCTCGCCGTTCTCTCTTGCCTCCGCCTCGATATTTTTTACCATACCTGCAGCGTCGCGTTTAGCCTCGTCGGTAATTGCAAGAACTAATTCTTGCTTTGCCTCTTCTTTACTCATCTGTGCGATTTTTTCAAACTCTTCAACCATGCGGTCTTTCTCGTCCGCTAGTTCTTCAAGTCTTTTCTCCACCTCGAGTTCTTTTGCTTTTAACGCGTTTTGTTGTCTTGTTGTTTCTTCGTTGCGCTTCGCTAAATTTTCCTCTTTTTTCTCCAAAGTCTCTTCCTTTTGGTTGAGTCTGTTTTCCATTCTTTGAAGTTCACTGCGCTTTTCTTTCGATTCGCGCTCGAATTCATTGCGAAGCTTAATCTCCTGTTCTTTTGCTTCCAACAAAGCTTCTTTCTTTATTGCCCTGCTCTCCTCTCTAACGTCGTCGAGCATTCTGTTGCGCTGTTCCTCGATGTTGCCGTTTTCCTTTTCATACTTACTAATTAAGGTTTTTTTGGTAACTACCCAACTTACTGCTCCGCCAATAGCTAATGCTATGACTGCAATAAGTACAAACCAGGGCGTTGCGCCGGGTGCCAAGAACAGGGAGCCGTAACTTATACTTTGCATAATATTATGCCCTCCTGTTTTATTCTAAACGCTTAAGTTCGTAAAGCGTTTTATTTCTACTTATATTGTATAATAAATTATTTAAAAAGTCAATCCCTAGGAGTACTTTTATTTACCAGCATTGCGAAATGCTTCCATAATCTTTGCTTTAATCTCGTCAGCAACTTCTACGTTGGTTTCGAGGTAATCTACTGCCTTTTCTCTGCCTTGCGCTATCTTTTCGCCGTTATAAGAGAACCAAGACCCACTTTTCCCAATTATATCGTACTGCAAGCCGAGGTCAACAAGACAGCTTCCTTTAGAAATTCCCTTACCGAAAATAATGTCGAATTCGGCAGTCTTAAAGGGAGGAGCAACCTTGTTTTTAACGATTTTCGCTTTGGTGTGATTTCCGTATGCACCGTTACTGTCCTTAAGAGCGTCAGCCTTTCTTACGTCAATTCTAACGGACGCATAGAACTTGAGTGCTTTTCCGCCCGCGGTAACTTCGGGGTTACCAAACATTACGCCAACTTTTTCACGGAGTTGGTTGATAAAGATGATACACGTTTTAGACTTATTGGTAATAGCGGTGAGTTTACGGAGCGCTTGGCTCATAAGACGCGCTTGTAGACCGACGTGCGAGTCACCCATATCCCCCTCTATTTCCGCTTTGGGAGTAAGGGCTGCTACAGAGTCAACTACTATGAGGTCGACTGCTTTACTGCCAACGAGCGACGCGGTTATATCGAGCGCTTGTTCGCCCGTATCCGGTTGAGAAACGTAAAGTTCGTCCAAATTAACGCCGAGATTTTTTGCGTAAACGGGGTCTAGTGCGTGTTCTGCGTCAACGAATGCGGCAATACCACCGGCTTTCTGCGTTTCAGCAATAACGTGTAACGCAACAGTAGTTTTACCCGAAGACTCAGGCCCGTAAATCTCGATAATTCTTCCTCTGGGAAGTCCGCCAACACCGATAGCTAGGTCTAACGACAAGCAACCGGTGGGAAGAACGTCGATACTTTCATCTCCTGCGTTTTGTCCCAAGCGCATAATCGCGCCCTTTCCGTATTGTTTTTCAATTTGCGCCATGACTCCGTCAAGCGCTTTCAATTTTGCTTCATCCATATTTTTTCCTCTTACATGTCTTTTAATTTTTTTATCGCTAGAAACAGCGCAGTATTCTTTGCCGTTTCAGTAATTACTTCTCTATCGCCACTTAAATTATAACGGTAAGTGTGCACCCCGTCTTTTAGCCCAACGGCTATATAATTGAGCCCTACGGGTTTTAGCGAATTGTCGCTCTTTGGACCTGCTATACCCGTGGTAGCGATTGCTAAATCGCATTCCCCCGTCCTTAAAAGCCCGACTGCCATTTGATAGGCAACGATAGAACTTACCGCGCCGTGCTTTTCAATGTCCTCTTTCTTTACGCCAAGCCTTTTTATCTTGCTTTCGTTAGAATACGCAACTATTCCTTCTGCCATATACTCGGAAACGCCCGAATTTTTTATAATTGCAGAAGCTATTCTTCCGCCCGTAAACGATTCAGCAACAGAAATTTTTACATTTCTTAACTTTAAAAGGTCAAAAAGTCTTTGCTCTAAAGTCGTATCAAACTCCGCGTAAATGTTGTCCTTTAACTGCCCTACGACCTCTCTCGTAAACGCGCTTATCCCCTCCGCATCGTTCCCGTTTTTAAACAGTAACTCCACGGTACTGTCTCCGTTTACGGTTTTTACGTCGATTAAAAGGTCCTCTCTCTGTCCTCTAGCCGAGTCTAGAACGTCTTTCAACTTGTTTTCATCACCAAAATATTTAAGCGTTAAACGTTTGGTGTTTACGTTGTATTTGTTCTCTAGATACGGCAAAACGTATTTGTCGCACATAACTTTAACCGTCGCATAATCTGACGGCAGAACGACAAGCGTGAACTCGTTAGAGTCCATAACGTATCCCTGATACGCCCCACGAACGTTTGGAATAACCGTTGCCTCTATGGGCAAGTTTGCATATCTTTCGGGATACTCTATACCGTCCGCCTTTGACACCGCGTCTAAAAACGAGCGAGCGTTTTCGTTTTCCACTAAAACGGTATCCATTTTGCTCGCAATAAGCTCGCCTAAATTATACGTATGGTCGTCACTGTCAATCAAAATAAGATTGTCACAAATATCCTTAAACTCGTCTATTCTGTGACTTAAACGCACTTCGTCATCGGGAGGGAGAACACACACTTCGCTTATATCCACCCCACCGTTTCTAAATGCTGAAACTATCTTTTGCAAATATTCGCCGTCTAAATTTTCACGGCTTTCTCGAAAAAGTAGAAGCGCCGTTCTCATTTGGTTTTAATGACTGAAATATTCTTTACGATACACTCCGTTCCGGAAATAACGGTAAGTAAAGTAGCAATACCCAAAATTACAAGTCCAGCAATATTGAAAGGACTATACAAAATGGGGTTAATATCAGCGGCAACGAGCAAAACTGCTATTGCAATGTCTTGAGTGAAAGTTTTAACCTTTCCAACCTTATCGGCTGCGATAACCATACCTTTTGACGCAGCGACCATTCTAAATCCGCTAATAATAAGTTCTCTTGCAAGAATAAGAGCTACCGCAATCGCACCATAGAAAGGCAAAATTTGAGCTCCGCCAAGCGGTAAAATCATAACGATTAACGCAGTAGAAACTAAAACCTTATCGGCAATAGGGTCCAAAAACTTTCCGAGGTCGGTAACGAGATTGCGCTTTCTAGCAATGTGTCCGTCAAGGAAATCTGTTGCAGCGGCAATCACGAATATTCCTGCGGAAATTATGTAATTATAAGGAATGACCGTCAAGTAGAACACTGCTACAAAAAGAGGTATCATGATAATTCTTGCAATGGTGAGTTTGTTTGGTAAATTCATAATCTTTCTCCATACAGGTCGTAACCCGTTGCTTTTATAATTTTAACGTCTAGATATTTTCCGTACTCCACCTCGTCTGCCGAGAAGAAATAGACCTTTCCGTCCACGTCGGGTGCGTTGAAGTAGGCTCTGCCGTAATACACGAGCTCGTCCCCGTCAAATCCCTCTGCAAGCACTCTAACCGTCTTCCCGATAAACTGCTTTAAGTTTTCTTTAACGACTGCTTTTTGCACCGAGTAGAGTTTTTTCCACCTAGAAGTCTTAACAGAGGTCGGTACTTGCCCGTCTAAACGTGCAGCGGCAGTTCCCTCCTCTTTACTGTACTTGAAAAATCCCGCGTTGAAAAGTTTTGCTTTTTTTATAAACTCGACAAGGTTGTTAAACGCCTCGTCCGTTTCTCTTGGGAATCCCGCGATAAAAGTTGACCTTATTGCAATGCCGTCAACCTCTCTTTTGAGCCTCTCTATCAGTTCAAGATAACCTTGCCCCGTTCCCTTTCTGTTCATGAGTTTTAATACTTTATCGTCCGCGTGTTGCAAGGGCATGTCTATGTACTTAATCAATTTGTCATTAGTCTTTAACTGCTCGATAAGTCTATCTGTAACATTTTCAGGATAACAGTACATAAGCCTAATGCTCTTTACGTTATCGAGTGCAGACAGCCTTTCGATAAGTTCGACAAGGTCGGTCTTTGGCGTTAAATCAAATCCGTATCTAGCAGTGTCTTGCGCAACGAGGATAAGTTCTGTTACCTCGCCGAGATTTTTCGCCTCGCATATTAGGTCGTCCATAGGCACGGAGCGGTATGCACCGCGTATAAAGGGTATCAAACAGTAAGTGCAGTGATTGGAACATCCGTCCGCAACTTTAAGATAAGCATAATTGTCGGTGGTGAGCACTCTCTTTTTTCCACACTCACCGCGAGGCACTCCTACCGCGTTAACACGCTCTCCCGAATAGATTCTATCTATTACCGATAAAATATTTGCATAATCGGAAACGCCCATAAACGCGTCGACTTCGGGTAATTCAGAAAATATATCGTCTATAAACTTTTGCGGTAGGCAACCCGTCACTATTATCTTCTCTAAAACACCGTTTTGTTTTAGGTCGATAACAGAGAGAATTTCCTCAATCGCTTCACGTCTGGAACTTTCCAAAAACGCACAGGTGTTTATTATTACCACTTGCGCTTCGTCTAGCGAAGAAACGAGGTCGTGCTCGCCTTTAACAAACGCGAGCATCTTTTCGGTGTCCACTCTGTTTTTGTCGCATCCTAATGAGATGACTCCGATTTTTTTGCCTTTCATATCCCTTCCTTAAAACAATTCGGGCGGTGTGCCGAACCGTTCGGTATAATCTTCTTTTGAGAGCAATACTCTACGCGCTTTGCTTCCTTCGTTGCCAGAAACAAAACCCATGCGTTCCATCTTGTCAATAAGTCCGCCCGCCCTAGCATAGCCTATACCGAAGCGACGTTGGAACTGCGAAATAGACGCTGTTTGCGAATTGACAGCAAGCCACAATGCCTGCAAGAAAAGTTCGCTAGGCTCGTTGCTATTTGCGTCGTCGTCCCCACCGCCACTTGTCGTCGGCTCTGTTTTAGCACGCGTTTCGTTATCGAGGAATTCTTGAACCTCGTCGTCAAAGTACGCTTTGTTCTTTTCTTTGATGTAGTTTACGATATTGGTAATTTCCTTACCGCTGATATACGCGCCCTGATAACGCTCGTAATCGCCCATAGAGGAGTTTTTATAAAGCATATCGCCGTTGCCTAAAAGCTTTTCCGCACCGCCTCCGCCGAGTATGGTTGAGGAGTCTGCGTAGTTCATAACTTTGAGTGCAATTCTGGACGGCAAGTTTGCCTTTATCGTTCCCGTAATAACGTCTACTGACGGACGTTGGGTTGCAAGCACCAAGTGAATGCCCGCAGAACGCGATTTAGCTGCAATTCTTCTTATCTTTTCTTCCAAGTCCTTTCTGCAAGCTTCCATAAGGTCAGCAAGCTCGTCTATGATAAACACTATTCTAGGAAGTTTGGGAGTCGTTTCATTTGCAATTTGAGTATTGTAGTCCTCGATATTGCTTATCATTCCTCCGCATTGCGTGAACATTTCGTTTCTTCTATTGGTCTCGTCGTAAGCCCACTGCAAAAGTGCAAGCGCGCGCTTGGGTTCGGTGATAATTTCATCCACAAGCAAGTGCGGAATGTGTTCGTACTTTCTAAATTCAACGCTCTTGGGGTCGACCAAAACAAGTTTTAATTCTTCGGGGCTATACCTCATTAGCAAGCTGATAATCATTGTGTGAAGCGCAACGCTCTTTCCAGAACCAGTTGCACCCGCCACCAAATAGTGCGGACCTTTAGTTAAGTCGTCACTTATAGCATTGCCGACAATATCTTTTCCTAGCGCAAACATCAAGGAGGTGGGTTTAGATTGTTTGTTTGCAAGCGCCTCCATAACCTCTTTAAGTCCAACCGTTACTTTGACGCTGTTTGCGACCTCAATACCGACGAGGTTTTTCCCAGGGATAGGCGCTTCAATACGAACGCCGTCACGAACGGCAAGGCGCATCTTCAAGTCGTCGTCATATGCTAGAACTTTCTTTACGGAAATTCCGGCAGGCATCATAATTTCATACCTTGTTATAGACGGACCCTTAACGTAACTTTGGGGAATTGCGCCTATATGGAATTCTTCCAAAGTCTTTTGGATAATATCCATTCTCTCTTCGTGGTTATCCCTATCCGAATTCACGGGCAAGGTATAAGTCTCCAACAAATCGAGTGGAGGACGGTAATATCTTCTATTGATGGGCGGTGCAGGTTTTTTGGGTTTTTCCACCTCTTCACAGGCGTTGTTTTGTTGTTCAAGGCTTGCACCAAATCCAAACGCGGAAAGTCTTCTAGACGAAGACAAATTATTATCCGCGGAAACTCTGCTAGTAAACGCGTCCGTTTGTGGCTTAATCTCCTCTTCGGGCGGTTGGGGTTGCTCGTTTTGAACGGGTTCTTCAACCTTTGGTTCTACTTGGTCGCCGAATAGATTTCTAATTCTTCTAGTGCTTATGATACTGTCAGCAGGTTTTTCCTCAACTAGAGGGATATCCGTTTGTGGTATTACATCACTTTGTTTGGGCTCTTCATTAAAGACTTGCGGTATTTCTTCAGCAATTTCTTCAACGTGAGGGATATCGAAATCATATTTGGGCTCTGCTTCTACGATTGCTTCCGTCTGCTCTGCCACTTCCCTAAACGTTTCTTCGGGTTCAAACGTTCTAATCTCCTCTGCGCCCGAATCGGAAAAGTCTGCATACCTTTCAAAATTCTCCGCATTATTTTCCGCACTGCCAGTCAGTCCGCCTTGGTCGTGTTCTAAATGCGGAATAACTTGTTCCTCTTGTTTTACGTTAACTTCTTCTTGGGGTTTTATATAGTCTGAAACGGTAGTCTGTTCATCAACGCTACCGAACTTATAAGTGTTTTCAAAAGTCTGCGAGCTAATCTTCTCTACGTTTATAGCCGCAGGGGTTTTTATATAGTCGAGTTTGCTTTGCATCTCTTGGCTTAAAGGCGAGGGTGCTTGCGTGGACGGAGAAGTAGAATTTACCACGCCGAGACCGTTAGTGGAAAAACCTATCTTCATTGAGTAGTCGCCCTTTTCTTTTGCTATATCGCGCTTATTTCTCAATGCAAAATCGTCGGGGTTATTTACGAACAATTTTATTTTTGACTGTTCGTTGGGAATATTCACGTTGTCAACGGGATAGTCCTTTTCACCTTGAATAACAACTCCGTCAATCTCGGGAAGGTCTGCGCTTTTACTCTTGCGAACAAACGCACCGCGGAACTTTCCTTTTTGAGCGCGCTCCTTTTTTTGACCGTCACGAGCGGTAAAAAACTCTTTACCCGTAAAGTACACGCTTACCGCTAGTCCTATACCCAAAACAACGTAGCTTCCAACGTTAGTTAAAAGTGCAGGGAAAGCATAGGTTAATATTCCTGCAAAAAGTCCGCCTGCCGAACTGCCCGATATCCCTTCCTCTGCAACAGTGTATGATTTTGCAACGTATTGAGAAAATGGAAGATCGGAATATTCGCGCATAGAAATGGCGTGTACTAAAATTGCTAGCAAGCAAAAGCTCAAAGTCAAAAGAACTTTTTTCTTTGAGGTAAGCCCTATTTTTTTATCGGTGATAAGCGTGACCCCGACGATTACAAGGTACAAAAGGACTGCATAAGCAAACGCACCGAAGCATCCCAAGAAAAAGTAATTTACCCATTTGCCAGGCTCGGAAAATATAGCGTCCCTTGTAATTAGGCAAACCAAAGCGAGCGTGGCAAACAAAATAAGTACCACACCCACCGTCTCTCGTGTTAATATCGACTGCTTAACGTCTTTTTCGTCCTTTTTTCTACCTAGTCCGTTCAAAAGTACACCTCTAAATCATTGTCCACTTAATTATACCAAAAAGCGCGCGCTTTTACAATGCTTTTTAAATAATATTTTTTAAAATATTTTAAATACTGCGCGTACTAAAAAAGAAAAACGCGGAAGCAAACTTCCGCGTTGTTTTCTAATCTTGATATATAAGCCTACCACATTGGTCGCAATCTATAACCTCACCGTTTTTGAGTCTGTTCATCTCGGACATAGGCAATTCCATATTGCACGCTCCGCACACGTTTCCTCTAACTTTATAAACGATTGGATAAATCTTGCCTGCGCGCTTTTTTAGATACCTTTCCATAAGCGCCGGGTCAACTTTTGCTTTTAAGCTTTCAAGCTCCTTTTCTACCTCTTCTTTCTCGGCTCTAACGGACTCTTTCAAAGCGTTATATTTTTCAAGGTTTTCCTTGTATTGAGTTTGCGCAACCTTGGTTGTGTTCTTTATGTTCGCATACTCTTTCATAACCGCTTGAATTTCCGCCAAAATCTTGTTTGCCTTTGCGCCGAGTGCTTTTATTTGAGCGATAAGCTCCTCCGCCTTTTTAATAAGGTATCCTGCCTCTTTTTCGTCCGCCACAGAGTCTAACGACTCGGCGATAACCGCTTGTTGCTCTTTGAGTTTGATTTGCTCTTTAGTAGCCTGTTCGTAAGTTGCAATGAGTTCACCTGCACGGTCGTCGAGTTTGTTTACGCTTTCCTCAACGCCCTCAAGATATTTTTTTGCCGAAACGGCTTTCTTTCTCTCCTCACTTTCGGCAAGCGTCTTTTCTATCTTTTTAAGTTTTGCGTCTGCCGTTTGATAATTAAGTAACGATTGAATCATGTCAAATCTCCTTTACATAAATCTTTTATCTTCAAAATATTCTACCTTTAGTTCGTCTTTTGTTTGACTGATGATTTCTTGGTAGAATTTCTTAAATCCGTATTGTTCGGAAGCGTAATGCGGAATAATTAAAACCGCCCTACCGCTCTCTATAAGCCCTTTTAGAAGGTGGTGAGGCATGTCCGACGAAACTATTAAGTCTGCATCAGTTACACCTTTTTCTACCATTTCAAGCGCGTTGGACGCACCGCCCCCACAAAAAGTTGCTACTTTTTCAACCTTTCCCGTGCCGTATAAAAGTACTTTATCAGTGCCGAGCATAACCTTTGCCCTTTCTTTAATGTCCTCGGCATCGGAATTTACTGTAAACTCTCTGCCGTAACCTTTATCATCGCACACAAAATCTAAAATCTTTTGAGTTTCTCCCCCAAGCGCCTCTGCAAGATAATAATCAATTCCCTTATCCGCCATATCTAGATTAAGGTGCATAGAAACGACGTTCATACCGCCCTTTATCGCTCTTAATAGCGGTGCGGTATCGCCCTTACAGTCAAGTGACTTTATTGGCGTGTAAATCGCGGGGTGGTGGGTTACTATGGTGTCCGCACCAATCTCCTCCGCCTTTTGAATAGACGCTAGAGAAAGGTCAAGCGAAAACAAAACCTTTTTCACCTCTACACCGGTATCGACGATTACTCCGCTATTGTCGTAGTCGCCACGCTCTATTGCCTTGTAACTGATTTCTAAAGGGGCGTACCCCTCCAAAATCTGCATAAATTCTTTTAGACTATACATACTTTTCCAATTTTTTAATCTGCGAAATCATTTCCTCTCTAGCATCTTCGCTGACGCTTGGATTTTCGCTATACGTCTTATACTTGTTAAGGCGGTCTAAAATCATCCCCTTAAACGCCTTTCCTTTTTCTTGTAGGTTTGTTCTTCCGAACTCTATTTCTTCTTGGGTTAAAACGTCTTTACCCTTTTGCAAGACTATTAAGTCGTAAAACACTCCACCAACGAAGAAAACGTAGTCCTTTACTATCCTATAACCCGCTTTAACGACGGCTACGCGCACTTTATCCACGTTTTTCATCGGTTGCAAAACTAGGTTTTCGGGTAGCTCTTTTGCTTTTTCTATAATGGAGACAATTTCCTCTCCGCCCATGCCTGCAATGAGTGCAAGGTCACACGTTCCAACCTTATCAAAGCCGTCTGACACGGCGCTATCGACCTTTCCCTCTTTAATAAAGCGCTCTAAAAGGTCTTTTGCTTTTTGCAAGCATTTCTCACTAACGTCGGAAATTATCGCCCTTTTACACTTACCGCTATAAAGCATTGCTTGTGCCATATAGCCGTGGTCACAGCCGATATCGGCAAACGTATTACATTCTGGAAGAACGGAAAAAATCTCCGTCAATCTCTTATTCATTATTTTTCAATATAGTCCTTTAAACGCTTGCTACGGCTGGGGTGACGGAGTTTACGGAGCGCCTTTGCCTCAATTTGACGAATACGCTCTCTGGTAACGTTAAACTCTTTACCGACCTCTTCAAGTGTTCTAGGCTTACCGTCGTCAAGACCGTAACGAAGTCTTAAAACCTTTTCCTCTCTGGGCGTTAAAGTGTCTAATACGCCGATTAGTTGTTCTTTAAGCATGGTGTACGATACAGCGTCGGTAGGCGCAGCACTTCTCTCGTCCTCAATAAAGTCTGATAAGTGACTATCCTCTTCCTCACCGATAGGTGTTTCCAAAGATACGGGGTCTTGAGCAATTTTTTGAATTTCTCTAACCCTTTCTTCAGTGATATCCATTTCCTTTGCAATTTCTTCGGGAAGAGGTTCTCTGCCGAGTTCTTGCAATAGTCTTCTAGATACTCTAATGAGTTTATTTATCGTTTCAACCATGTGAACGGGAATACGAATAGTTCTAGCTTGGTCTGCGATAGCACGGGTGATTGCTTGTCTTATCCACCAAGTTGCATAAGTTGAGAACTTAAAGCCCTTTTGGTAGTCGAACTTTTCAACCGCTTTCATAAGACCTAAATTACCCTCTTGGATAAGGTCCAAAAACTGCATTCCGCGACCCATATACCTTTTAGCGATAGAAACCACTAGACGAAGGTTAGCCTCGGACAAAAGTCTTTTAGCAGTTTCATCCCCCTCCATCATGCGCTTTGCAAGTTCTGTTTCTTCATCGGGTTGAAGTAGAGGAACTTTACCGATGTCTTTAAGGTACATCTTTACGGGGTCGTCCATACTGATTTCTTTAATCAGTTCGTCGTAAAGGTCCTTATCTCTCTCGTATTCGTTAACGATTTGTACGCCTTTATCCCCAAAAATCTTGTAGATTTCTTCGAGTTGTGCAGGGGTGGTAGGAGTTTTTTCCAACTTGTCGAAAAGCTGTTGAGTAGTTATGCTACCGCTCTTTTTAAACTCCAAAATAATGTCGTACACCAAAGACAAAAGTTCTTCGGAGAGCGCGCCGTCGTCTTGAATGGCAACGGGCGTTTCTTCAACCGGTTGGACCACCGCTTCTGCCTTTGATTTTTTCTTTGTTATTTTTTCTTCCATAAAAGTTCCTCCTGCGGTAAACACCGCCGTCGATTATATAAGTTTGTTTTTTTCTTTTAATAATTCCGCCATTTCTTTTGCGAGCGCACGTCTATTTTCACTATCCGTCTCTGCGGAGAACAAAGTAGTAAGCCTATCTATCTTTTTGCTTAACTTGTCCACTTTAAGCGTCTTAACACAATCGAAAAAGTAGGTCGCTTGGTCAAAAGTTTTGTTCTCGTCCGTTTCAAGCCCTGCGATTCTAGAAATCTCTTCAGCATACTCGTCCGGCAATTCTTCGTAAAGGTCGTTAAACCTTATGCGTTCCTTTTGTTGTTGCTTGTCCGATATATACTTCTTTATGGCTATATGCGAGGGAATAGTAAACTCTAAACTGCTAATATCCGTTTCGCTTGCAAACTGTTTTCCAAAAAGATATGACGCTAAAACGTACCTTGACGCTATTGCAACCTTATCGCCTGCATTATCGGTAAACTGCGTAACAGTCGCTATCTTTTCCTTGGGTTTTTCCGCCGTCGAATAAAGCTCTCTCTGCAAGGACTCAAAGGTCATCTTTGAAACGTCCCTAACCGTTTTGAGCAAATCCTCTTGCTCGGCAGGCGAACTGCTCTCTTTTATAACCTTGATGGCGTTTTGAACGTACTTTCTCTTTCCGTCCACAGTGTTGACGTCGTAAGTGCGCTTTATTAGGTCGAGCTTAAAGTCGATGAGCGGTTTAGCGTCTCTAACGAGTTCCATATACCCGTCCGCACCGCGCGTTTTAACCACGTCGTCGGGGTCCATACCGTCAGGCATTGCAATAACCTTTACTTCTAGTCCTTCTTCGGTAAGAATTTCTAGTCCGCGAATCGCCGCCTTTTGCCCTGCAAAGTCACCGTCGTAACTTATAAACACTTTGTCGGTGTAGCGCTTTATTATGCGAGCTTGGTCTTTGGTAAGCGCCGTGCCCATACCTGCAACGACGTTAGTTATTCCTGCTTGGAAAAGCGAGATAACGTCTAGGTGTCCCTCAACAACTATTGCCGAGTCTATCCCTTTTTGGTTCTTTATCTTTTTAAGGTTGTTTAAGTTAAAAAACGTTTTGCCCTTGATGAAGACAGCCGTTTCTTTTGTGTTGACGTACTTTTGCTCCTTTATTCCGTCAATTCGTCTACCTGCAAAGGCAACAACGTTATTAAATTGGTCGATTACGGGTATTATTAGGCGTTTTCCAAGCCAGTCGAAACATCTTCCGTCCTTTTCTCCGCAAGCACCGGAGGCAACCATTTCCTCTTTAGTATATCCCTTTTGCGCTAAATATTTGGGCAAACTGTCAAAATCTAACGACGCGCCCATACCGAACTTTGTCACCGTTTCCGAGGTAAATTTTCTGCTCAATATATACTCTACGTGTTTGTCCGCTTTGGGCGATTTTAAATTGCCAACGTAAAAGAGCGCGGTGTCGCGCAAAAGGTCTAAAAGCCTTTGGCGGAATCTCTTTTGCTCTTTTATCTTCTCGTCGTCGTATCTAACCTCTGGCAAGGGAATATGCGCGCGTTCTGCTAAAAATTTAACCGCGTCGTTAAAATCTAGCGATTCGATTTCCATAATGAAAGTTAAAACGTCACCGCTTTTATGACACCCAAAACAATAGAAAAACTGGTCGGTTGAGTTCACGGCAAAAGACGCCGTCTTTTCATGATGAAAAGGGCACTTTCCCCAGAACGAAGAACCGCGCTGTTCTAAACGGACGTATCTGCCGATAACGTCCACTATATCGTTTTTTGTTTTAAGTTCGTCAATGAACTTGGTGTCAAATCCTCTCATTTACAGCTTCCAATTTTTTGGTATAAAAATTTCCTTAAACTTTCTTACGACGTACCCGTCGCTCATGGAAGAAATATAATCGCAAAGCACGGTGGCTTCCTCTTCCTCTTCTAACCTATTCTTGTGAAACTCTGGTAGCGCTTCGGGTGTCTTTTGGTAATATTCGTAGAGGGCGGTGAGCATTTTGTCCGCACGCCTCTCCTCGCTCATTATCCTATCGTCGTTATAAACGTTGTCGAACAAGAACTTCCTCAAAGTCATCGTCGCTTCAGCAACGTCCTTTTCCATTTCCACTCTGTTCTTTCCATCACAGTTTTTAAGTATTGAAGAAAGCATGGTGTTAATTCGTCTACTTGAAGTGTCCCCCAAAAGCAAAATCGCATCTTTCGGTAGGTCTTCTTTCTTTATAAAACCGCTATCAATTGCGTCGTCAATATCGTGGTTTATATACGCTATTCTATCCGCAAGGCTAACCGCCCTACCCTCTAACGTCATGGGTGACGTTCCCATCTTGTGATTTATAATTCCGTCAACGACTTCGCGGGTAAGGTTTAGCCCTCTTCCGTCGTTTTCTAATAGGTCTACAACGCGTCCCGACTGTTCGTTGTGTCTAAAGCCGTTGGGGTTTAACTTGTTTAGTATTCTTTCCCCCGAATGCCCGAACGGAGTGTGCCCTAAATCGTGACCGAGCGCAATAGCCTCGGTTAAGTCTTCGTTTAAGCTTAACGCACGAGCAATGCCCCTCGCCACTTGCGACACACCTAGAGTGTGCGTTAACCGAGTGCGGTAATGGTCACCCTCTGGCGAAAAGAAAACTTGAGTTTTATTCTTTAAGCGTCTAAAAGCCTTGCAGTGAATAATTCTGTCCCTATCCCTTTGGAAATCGGTACGCATAATGCAAGGCTCTTCCGCCCTCAATCTACCTACCGTGTCTTTAGATTTTTTTGCATAGGGAGATAAAAACATCTCTTCTATTTGTAAAGTTTTTTCTTTCATTTTTTCCTCTGCAACTTTATTTACACATATTTAATACACCAAAATTTCCCAAAACCCTTTTTTTTGGATAAAATAATTAGAATATTTTTAAATAATATATAAATTAACTAAAAAAGCAAAGCGCCCCATTCGGAGCGCTTTAACTAAACGTTTAATATTTTCTTTAAGAATCTTCCCGTGTGGCTATCGGGGTTTTTAGCGACCTCTTCGGGAGAACCGATTGCAACCACCGTTCCGCCGTTATTTCCGCCCTCTGGACCTAAATCTACGATATGGTCGGCAAGCTTAATAACGTCTAAGTTATGTTCGATAATAACGATAGTATTTCCCGATTCTTGCAAGCGTTGAAGCACCGTGCAAAGCTTATCCACGTCATAGCTATGAAGTCCGGTTGTCGGTTCGTCTAAAATATACAAAGTCTTTCCCGTTGCTCTCTTTGATAGTTCGGTTGCAAGTTTAACCCTCTGCGCCTCACCGCCCGACAGCGTAGTTGAGCTTTGACCGAGTTTAATATAGCCCAGCCCCACGTCTTGCAAGGTTTTTATCTTGTTATAGATAGAAGCGATTGGCTTAAAGAATTCGCACGCCTCGTCCACCGTCATTTCCAAAACGTCGCTTATATTTTTACCCTTGTATTTTACTTGCAAGGTTTCGCGATTATATCTTTTGCCCTTACATACTTCGCAAGGAACGTACATATCTGGAAGGAAGTGCATTTCAATCTTAATAATTCCGTCGCCCTCGCAGTGTTCACACCTACCGCCTGCAACGTTAAAAGAAAATCTTCCAGCTTTATACCCCCTCTCTTTTGCATCGGGTGATTGTGCGAAAAGTTCTCTAATCGTTGAGAACACTCCCGTATATGTTGCAGGGTTACTCCTAGGCGTTCTGCCTATTGGCGATTGGTCGATTTGGATAACCTTGTCAAAATACTCTATTCCCTCTATTCTTTCGCACGCGCCCTCTCTGATTTTTGCACCGTTAAGTCTCGATGCAAGCGCAGGATAGACTATTTCATTGACTAGCGAACTCTTTCCGCTACCAGAAACGCCCGTCACTGCGGTGATGAGTCCAACAGGGAAACACACGTCCACGTTTTTGAGGTTGTTTTGTCTTGCGCCTATTACTGAAAGACATCTTCCGTCGGGAATTTTTCTTGTCTTTGGAATCTCAATCTTTCTTCTGCCCGAAAGGTAATCGCCCGTAATCGAGCGAGGCTCGTTCATTATGTCCTCAACAGTTCCGCACGCAACGACTTCTCCGCCGTGAACACCGGCTTTAGGACCAATATCGACGATAAAGTCTGCTGTTCTCATAGTGTCTTCATCGTGCTCTACAACGATGAGCGTATTGCCGAGGTCACGAAGTTTTTTGAGCGTTCCGATAAGCTTTTCGTTATCCCTTTGATGTAGTCCTATACTCGGTTCGTCCAAAATGTATAAAACTCCCGTGAGCCCACTACCTATTTGGGTAGCGAGTCTAATTCTCTGCGCCTCACCACCCGATAGCGTAGAAGCGCTTCTAGATAGGGTTAAATAGTTTAAGCCAACGTTTATCAAGAAGTCTAAACGCGCCTTAATCTCCTTTAATATAGGCTCTGCTATAAGCGTCTTCGTCTTGTCTAGTTGGAGGTTTTCAATAAAGGCTTTTAAGTCGGAAACGCTCATATCGGTAAGTTCGGAAATGTTCTTTCCTCCGACTAGTACGGATAGCGCTTCTTTTTTCAGTCTTTTTCCATGACAAGTATCGCAAGGAAGAACGGTCATATAGCGTTCTATCTCACTCTTTGTATAGTCGCTAGAAGTTTCCCTATATCTTCTCTTTAAGTTGGGAATAATTCCCTCCCAAGACGATTCGTAACTACCAGAGAAAGTCCTTGTATCGTAGCTTACCTTAATCTTTTCACCACCGTTACCGTATAAGAGCATTTGAACAATATGGTCGGGCAAGTCTTTTACAGGTACGTCCATACTAAACCCGTAGTGCTTTGAAAGCGCGTTAAAATACATCTGCGTCATCTTGCCCGTGTCAAGATTCCAGCCCGTAACCGTCATCGCGCCCTCTCTCAACGTTTTATTGGGGTCTTTAATTACGAGTTTTTCGTCTATCTCGTTTCTAAACCCTATACCTGCACACTCGGGGCAAGCACCGTAGGGGTTATTAAACGAGAATAGTCTTGGCTCTATTTCTTCTATACTTATTCCGCATTCAGGACAAGAGTATTTTGTCGAATAAAGGGTATCCGCCCCATCAACTATTTGCACTGACACAAGTCCGTCAGCAAGTTTTAATGCTGTTTCCAAACTGTCGGAAAGTCTCTTTTCAATATCCGCTTTAACGACAAGCCTATCAACGACAACGCTTATGGTATGCTTTTTGTTCTTTTCAAGTTTAATATCCTCGTCAAGTCCGTAAACTACTCCGTCCACTTGAACGCGCGCGTAACCGCTCTTTTTATACTTTTCAAACTCTTTGGTGTATTCCCCCTTCTTACCGCGCACCACGGGGGCGTTGATAAGAATTTTCGTACCTTCGGGAAGGCTTAAAACTTTATCGGTAATTTGGTCTACCGTTTGGCGAGCTATTTCTATTCCACAATTTGGACAGTGCGGAACGCCTACTCTTGCAAACAGCAGTCTAAAGTAGTCGTAAATCTCGGTAACCGTACCTACCGTTGAACGAGGGTTATGCGAGGTAGTTTTTTGGTCGATAGAAATTGCGGGAGACAGTCCCTCTATCGACTCCACGTCCGGTTTTTCCATTTGTCCTAAAAACATACGCGCGTAACTAGAAAGACTCTCAACGTATCTTCTCTGCCCCTCTGCGTAAATGGTTTCAAACGCAAGCGTACTCTTTCCGCTTCCCGAAAGACCCGTAAACACGACGAGTTTGTTTCGGGGAATAGTTACGTCTATATTTTTGAGGTTATTCTCTTTTGCGCCTTTAACTTTCAAATATTCCATAGTTATTTTCTCATTTTAAGTTTAAGTTTTGCAATAGTGTCTCTGATTTCAATACACTTTTCAAAGTCAAGATTAGCCGAAGCGATTTTCATTAGTGCTTTTAGCTTCTCTATTTCTTCGGGTATGTCTTGCTTTTTGATGTCTTTTGTTCTGTCTGCCTTTTTGGTTATCTCTAACGTATTGACTACGTCTTTAACGATTGTTTTGGGGGTGATACCGTGCTCGCGGTTATACTCCGACTGAATTTTTCTTCTTCTCTCGGTCTCGCCTATCGCTCTTTTCATACTACCGGTCATAGTATCCGCGTACATTATAACTCTACCCTCGGCGTTACGCGCGGCTCTACCTATAGTTTGAATAAGCGAAGTTTCGCTCCTTAAAAAACCTTCCTTATCGGCATCTAAAATAGCGACAAGTTTTACTTCGGGAAGGTCTAATCCCTCTCTTAAAAGATTTATACCGCAAAGCACGTCAAACTCACCACTACGAAGCGCAGAAACGATTTCTATCCTCTCCATTGTGTCTATATCACTGTGCATATAGCGGACTTTAACACCGCTCTCTTTTAGGTACTCGGTAAGGCTTTCCGCCATTTTTTTAGTGAGCGTTGTGATAAGCACTCTGCCCTTTTGGTCTACGACCTTATTTATCTCGATTAAAAGGTCGTCTATCTGGTTTTGGGTTGGCTTTACTACTATCTCTGGGTCAATAAGTCCTGTCGGACGAATAAGTTGTTCAACGACCTGCCCTGCTTCTTTCATTTCGTAGGGGGCGGGGGTCGCAGAAACGCAAATTATTTGCCCAACCCTTTGGTCGAACTCTTCAAACGTCAACGGTCTATTGTCGAATGCTGATTTAAGTCTAAACCCGTACCCGACAAGATTAGTCTTTCTAGAGCGGTCACCGTTAAACATAGCGCCAATCTGCGGAATAGTCATGTGCGACTCGTCGATAAAAGTCACAAACCCTTTTGGGAAATAATCTAAAAGTGTGAACGGCGGTTCGCCGATATCTCTACCGTCAAAGTAACGGCTATAATTCTCTATACCCTTACAGAAACCGATTTCCTTTATCATTTCGATATCGTAATCGGTACGTTGTTTTAAGCGTTGCGCCTCGATAAGTTTGCCCTCTTCGGTAAAAAAACGCACCTCATCGTCCCTATCCCTTTCAATAGCCGCAACTGCGAGTTTTAACTTTTCCTCTGCAACGGCATAGTGGCTGGCAGGGAAAATTACCGCGTGCTTTAAGTGCGATATAACCTTGCCGGACACAAATTCCACTTCGGAAATTTTATCAATGGTATCGCCAAAAAATTCAACTCTAATTATAATTTCCGTGTTGGACGATGGAAAAATATCAACTATATCCCCACGCACTCTAAAAGACGAACGGGAAAAATCTACGTCCCGTCTCGTGTACTGCACGGATACAAGCTTTCTCATAAGCGCGTCCCTATCCATTTCTTGGTCGGGGCGTAGTGATATTGCAAGGCGGTAATACTCTTCGGGCGCACCTAGACCGTAAATACACGATACTGACGCAACGACTATCGTATCTTCCCTTTCGGATAGCGAACAGGTTGCCGAATGACGAAGTTTATCTATCTCGTCGTTTATCGCTAAATCTTTTTCGATATAAGTATCGGTGCTTGGAATGTAGGCTTCCGGTTGATAATAATCGTAGTAGGACACGAAAAACTCTACTCGATTGTTCGGGAAAAATTCTCTAAACTCGTTGCATAGTTGTGCGGCTAGCGTCTTGTTATGCGCTATGACGAGCGCTGGGCGATTGACATTTTTGATAACGTTTGCCATGGTGAAAGTTTTACCGCTTCCGGTAACGCCTAAAAGGACCTGCGTTCTTAATCCGTCGTTAAGACCCTCGGTCAACTTTTCAATGGCCTGCGGTTGGTCCCCCGTAGGCTTATAGGCTGATTTTAATTCAAACTCTCTCTTTTCCATAAGCGCTCTTATATTATCTTCATTAATACTAATTTTAACACAAGAATTATAACTTGTAAACAAAAACGCGGTTAATTCTAACCGCGCTTTTTTGTAATATTTTTATCTTAACTTTTCTTTGCCTTTCTGCTAGACAAATAATTCATTAAAACGTAAACGCCTATCAGTCCAACTATGCTCAAACAAAGTATTAAATACATTCCCCCAATAGACACCTCCGTGCCTAAAAATTCTATCGAGCAATCGACAAGTTTACTAACTTCTTTCACCGCTTCTTTGGGCATACCACTCTCCACCATCTTGCCTATTACCCTGTTTAGCGAGTGGCTTCTAACAAGTGCCGTGCCATACGTTCCCGGTAAGAACGCAACGAAATTTTTAATTCCGTTACCCATATTGGAAATGGGCATATACGCACCGCAAATAAACCCATAGCAAGAACTTACGATAGAGCCGACCGCTGAGATTTGACCTTGCGAAGAAAGGAAGAAGTTTATTACCGATGAAAGCGCCGTGCCAAACATTGTTAACAAGAATATGTCAAGCAGTATCAGCATAACGTCGCCAAAGGATAAAAACCAACCCATACACGCAACGTAAATTAAGCACGCAACAAATGCAATAAGCACTATAATCAAGGTGCTTAAAGTTGTCGCCACATAATAGCTTAGTGCCATTGTAGAGCGTTTTACGGGGGTTAACAACATATCTTTCCTTGCCCCTGTAACCTTATCTTGCACCATAAGCATATTTGCGCAAAAGGAAACTGTAACGCAAGAAACTGCAATAAGTGAGCTCATTAATTGACCGCTTACAAGCCCTTTAAGTTGCTTAATATCTACAGTATACCCTATCGCATCAAATATTTGAAGAAAGCTGTTTTTATATACGTTAGATAAGAAGGTTGCGTATAGAACAAGCAAAATCAACGGAGTTATAAGAGCGGTAAAAAACAAGCCCTTATCCTTAAAAAATAGTTTAGAGTTTCGCCTTACCATTGTGCTAAAAACTTTCATTGCTTATCCTCCGTAAGACTTTTTCCCGTAACCGCTAAGAACACGTCGTCCATTTTACCTTTTGTTGTTTCATAATCAACAAAAATATCGGGGTGTTCAATAATAAGTTTAGATGCTTCCCTAGTATTATCGACCTTGATTCTAAAAGTGTTGCCCACCTTAAGATATTCTTTGTTAAGTTGTTTAACTTGTTCTTCCAAAACGCCATACAGCGTTATAAAGTCACCTGTATAGGTTGTTTTAAGTTGGTGCGGTGTGCCTTCTGCCGAGATTTTACCACCGTCAATAATAACAACGTAATCTGCCTCTGCCGCTTCTTCCATATAGTGCGTGGTTAAAAAGACGGTAAGATTTTTTTCCTTTCTCAATTTATTTACCGCTTGCCACATGGTAATTCTTGTTTGTGGGTCAAGTCCGGTGGTGGGTTCGTCTAAAATCAAAATTTTGGGGTTGTTTATAAGCGCTCTAGCAACGTCTATTTTGCGCTTTTGACCGCCAGAGAGTTTACCAAACGTACGAGGAAGAAGTTCTTTAATGTCTAAAAGATTATCAATTTCTTTCACCCTCTTGTCAAACTCTTGGTCTGTTATTCCATAAAGCGAAGCGCGGTGTTTTAGATTTTCATAAACGGTAAGCCCCTTATCTAAAACAGTAGTTTGAAAAACAACGCCGAACGTATCTTTTATGATTTTATCAGACTTGTCCGTATCTGTTCCGTCTATATAAATTTTACCGCTATCTTTTTTAAGCGTCCCACACATTGCAGATATAGTTGTGGACTTACCTGCACCGTTAACACCCAAAAAGGCAAATAATTCCCCTTCCTTTACCTTAAAAGAAAGGTCGTCTACTGCCTTGATTTTTCCAAAACTCTTTGAAAGATTTTCTATTCTTATAATGTCGTTCATTCTAGTCTCCTTTTAACGTTTCCTCCGCGAACGCAGAAAATACGTCCATTTTAACAAGCGCAAGTCCTTTTTTTAAGTCACCCATTAGCAAAAGACTGTCTCCTGCTTTAATATCAAAAACATCCCTCGCCTCTTTCGGTATTACAATTTGTCCCTTTTCGCTAACCTTGCAAACACCAAATATGAATTTATCTTTATTGCGTTCCATAAATTCCTCCTACAAGTTGGAAAAGTAAAACTTTTCTTACTTGTATTCTATCACAATACTTTATCGAAGTCAAGCATTTTATAAAAAGTCGAAAAAAACTTTTGCTAAACGTTGTTTTTGTGGTATAATTAAGGCACTATGAAACGAGATAAATTTATAAATTATGCGCACCGAGGCGCAAGCGAATATGCACCAGAGAACACCTTTTTGTCCTTTTACGCAGGCATCTTTATGGGTGCTAACGGAATTGAAACGGACGTTCATCTAAGCCGTGACGGCGTTGCCGTGCTTTTTCACGACGAAAAGTTAGAGAGGATGACCGGTGAAAGTGGCTCTATATCAGACTACACGTTGAAAGAACTTAAATCTTTTTGGGTAAAAAAGAATAATCTTAAAGACCGCATAATAACGCTTGACGAATTCTTGTATAGGTTTAAGGATTTCGACCTTACCTTTGCTATCGAATTAAAGGGGGACAAAACGGCAAAGCCAACCGCTGAACTCATAACAAAACATGGCGTTGCCGATAAAGTTGTTATAACCTCTTTTAAGTATAATGAACTTTTAGATATGCACGCACTTTTGCCGTCAATACGCCTTGGACTTTTGCACCAAGGTGAAGTTAACGATGAACTTTTAGAAAAGATGAAAGCGGACGGAATTAACGAGATTTGTCCCGAATCTTATTTTGTCAACAAAGACAACTGCAAATCTTGGCACGAAAAGGGATTTAACGTTCGCGCATGGGGTGTTTATAACACAGATTTAATGCAAAACCTTGTAAAGTGTGGTGTTGACGGAATGACTGTAAATTTCCCCGATAAACTCTGCGAATATTTATCAACAAATGGTGAGAACAATGAAAGTAATAGCAACACAGAGAAATAGCAAAAAGTGTATAATTTGCGGTATGGAAAATCCGCTAGGGCTTCAAGCAACCTTTTATAATCTTGAAGACGGTAGCGTGGCTTCGGTGTTTACCTACAAGGAAGAACACCAAAGTTACCCCGATAGGACGCACGGCGGTATGATTACCGCACTTTTAGACGAACTTATGGGAAGAGCTTTATGGACGACTGAACCAGGCGTTTTCGGTGTTACAACGACTATTTCCGTTACATTCCGCCGTCCCGTTCCCGCTAACGTAAAACTTAAAGCGAGAGCATATCTAACCTATAATTCGCCAAGAGGTTTTACTGCAAAAGGCGAATTGTTCGATATGGACAATAAACTACTTGCCGAAAGTTCTTGTAGATACTTAAAACTTCCTTTTGAGCGTGCTTTTAGTGACGGTAAGACCTATCACGAACAGCTCCCCTACGATATGCCCATTGATATTGAGGAAATAGACTTCCCCCCGAAAAAATAATCATTATCCTTCTTTTGTCGGTAACGTTTTATGCTTTTTAAGAATAAAATGATATTGACACAAAGGAGGATTATTTTTTATGTGCTGTCTTTTTGGCAACGACGGTTGCAACGGCAACTGTGGTTGCAACAATTGTGCTAGACGAAACTGTAACTGCAACAACAACGTAACCGTAATCCGCGGTCCGATTGGTCCTGTCGGTCCTACCGGTCCACAAGGCGCGAGAGGCCCACAAGGTCCACAAGGCCCTGCTGGTGCTACTGGTGCAACGGGTGCTACTGGTCCTGTTGGCCCTATTGGTCCGGCTGGTCCTCAAGGAGCAACTGGTGCTACGGGCGCGACAGGTGCGGTAGGTCCTGTTGGCCCGATTGGCCCTCAAGGCCCCGTAGGTCCGCAAGGCGAACCTGGAGTTGACGCTACTTTCGACGCTATTTATGCGAGTGTCGGAACGGCAGTAGTTGCGAGTGACGCTATAATTCCTATAGTTTTTGACACCTCGACACCTACCACAACAATGAGTGTAACCGATAACGCTGTAAACGTTTCCGAAGCTGGAGTTTACATGGTGTCATACTACGTAGGAGGGTCGGTTCCCACCAACGAGTTTGTTACCTCACTCTATCTTAACGGCGCACCTGTAACTGACGAATCTATAGTTCAGTCTAACAGTGCGGGAGCAGCAGGCAAGACTATTTTACTGTCTATCCCTGCAAACTCTACCCTTTCTCTTTACAACACGTCCGCTACCGAAGCAACTCTTTCAGGCGCTTCGTTAACAGTGCAAAAACTCTCTTAACGTTTTTCTTCTTAATCAATGCGATAAACCGCAAAACCGCCGTCGGCATTTACCGACGGCGGTTTGTTTTAATCAATCATGTTTGCTAATCTATAAAGGCTTAATCTTCTTCTCATATACGGATGATATTTAAGTCCTTGCTCTTTAAGTTCTTCGCTAACCTCGATTTGTTCAACCGTGGTTACTGCCTCTGCCCTCTCCATAGCATTCTTTATCTGCTCGTAAGAGGGAACTGAACGTATTATGTCGCGAATTTTATCCCAATTTTTTTCTAAATCTTCGGGGTTGATTCCGTCGGTTATGGTATCGGGAGTATTGAGTTTTATTACCTCGTCTTTAAGTTCACCGTAGTTTTTATAAACGTCTTCCCAATCGACCACTTCTTTATGTGCCACCACTTTCTCTTTTTGCAAAAGTTTGGAGTACTTTTCCATTATTAAAAGCGTTGCAACGCCAACCTTTTTGCCGTGAAAATCTGAAAGCTTACCCTCAAGCAATTTTTTACATTCCCAAAAGTGCGAAAGAATGTGTTCGGTTCCGCTAGCAGGACGTGAAGTTTTAGTAAACGCCATTCCGATTCCCGTAAGCAATAGTGCCTCGAAAACCGCCGCCGCGCTTTCTTCGTCATCAGCGGTAATTCTATCGGCTAAACTCATGATGCGGTCTGTCGCCTCTCTTGTGAGGTTTGCGACCTTTTCGCAGTAATATTCCCCACTAATAAGCGCGGAAACCTGCCAGTCAATAAGTCCAACGTACTTTCCTATCATATCGCCAAAGCCTGCGGACTTTAACTCCTTGGGTGCGCGCGCCAAAATTTTAGTATCCGCAATAATGACTTCAGGCATTTTAGCGTCGTAAGTAGCCTTAAAGTTTCCGTCGGTTAGCGGTGCGCCGTAAGAAGCAAATCCGTCCATTGAAGCGGCAGTAGCAAATATGCAAAGGGGTTTATCAGTGTCGGCAGCCGCCTTTCTGCAAATATCGTTGAGCGACCCCGTACCAACTGATATAACGCCGTCGTTTTCTTCTAACAACTCTTTTAAGACGTTTACTTGTTCGATAGTTGCCTCTCGCAAGTTGTCGTATATTCTATATTGAATTTCAAAGCCTTCAAGAGCCTTTTCTACCCCTTCAGAAGCACGCAAAGTGTTTTTGTCCCCAACGAGAAGAAGTCTTTTCTTAAACCCGTTTCTTTTTAATATTTCGCCCGTGTCTTTAACGATACCACTCCCCACTACAACTTCTTTAGTAGTTAGTTCATGCTTTCTTCCACAAGGACAGTTTTCAAATTGTTTTGCAAGTTCTTTTAAGTTAATCATACTTCCTCCTATGCGCTTTTATCGCTACCTATACCATACTGACCAGAGCCTAATATGTTTATTGTTATATTTCCGTACACATCCGTTCTATATAAATTGTAGTCGTTGTTAGCATTATAAAGTCTTGTCAAAACCAAATTGCTCGGAGAAGCTCCGTCCCCTGTAAAAACTATTGCGTTTTTAGGCCTTAATATTGACAAAAGACTTGAGCTAGTGCCACCGTCCCGACCACCTTTTGCAACTTTAAGAAATTCTATGTCTTCCAAATTTACTTCGCCTTCAAACTCCTCACTTGCAACGCCATACAGTCCGGAGGTGTAATTAGAGATTATCTCATCTTCTACCGCATACCCTGCATCGCCCGTCAACAAAAAACGAATGCCCATTATATTTATATAAATCACACTTGACAGGTTGTCCACTTGCGTTTCATTGGGATTAAACGTAGAGTTAAAGTCCGCGTAACTTCCGCCAACCACTTGTGGAGCGAGAAAAACTATTTGATAATCTTCGCCGATAAAACAATCGTCCGTATCTGAAATTTCCGTTTGTAAACCCTTGCTTTTAGCAAGTTCTACCGCGCTTTTATAGGTAGGAAAGAGATTTGAAAGTGCACCTAAAATCTTTGGAATAAAAAGAGTGCCCACATTAAAATCGTTAATGACCGTCTCTGCTCCGCCAACGTGGTCAACGTCTGGATGAGTCAGCACTAAATAATCTATGGTTTGCACGTTAACCCCTTGTAGCGCGGTCTTTAACGCGTTCGCATCTTCAACTCCGCCACAATCGACGAGCATGGTTTTGCCGTCGTTAAACCTTAAAAGCACGCTCTCCGACGTGCCCATATCAAAAAACGTCACCGAACAATTACACCCTTGTCCTTGACTGCCGTCGTCCACTCCAGAGTCTTCGCTAGAACAACCAAAGCAAACGATAATTACAAAAGCAAGAGCGCATAATACGGCTAACGTTTTCACTCTCTTTAGTTGCATTTTCTTTTGTATCTTTCCTATTTATTTGTTCTTATTTGAACTTAAACGTTCGATATCGCTTTTAATGCGCGGAATATAGCTTATAGCTTGATGATAACCGATATCGTACATTTCGTTTGCTTTCCAAAACTCGTAAGCCATAAAACCGTTAAGGTCGGGGTGAAGCATGACGTCACTTTCTTTATACCCCTTTTCCCAAGGCTCTTTCACATTAGACTTATACGTTGGGAAAAATTTTGTTATTAGCGAGGGTTTACTGTCGCGAGTGGAAAGGTCTATCCCCACTATGTAATCAGCGCCCATTTCTCTTACGAGGTCGGCAGGTATTGAATTGGTATACGCTCCGTCAATATACCTCTTTCCGTCAATTACGACGGGCTTAAAAAAGGGAGGCATGCTACTCGAAGCACAGAGCGCCTGTGCAACGTTGCCCTTGTCAAAAACCGTTTCCTTGCCCGTTTCAAGTTCGGTTGCAACAGTCTTAAATGGTTTTTTGAGTTCCTCAATATTTAGAGTACCCATTTCTCTATCAATGACTTTATAAAGCCCTATAGTGTTCATATTTATCATGAACAAATTTTTAATCTCTGAAAAGTCTACTCGTTTTACAAGTTCTATTATGTCGGTTGCCGAATAGCCTTTAGCGTAAAACGCACCGATAATACTTCCGATGCTCGTTCCTGCAACTATATCGAACTCTAGCCCGTTCTCTTCAAAGGCTTTTAGCGCACCGAGAGATGCAAATCCCTTTGCACCACCCGAACCGAGCGCAAGACCTAGTTTTAATTTTTTTGGCTTTTTTCTATTTAAGAGCCAACTAAAAAACCCCATTATTCAGTCCCCTCTTCTTCGTGCGAATTGCGCTTTTTTAATATTAGTTTTATAACCACTATAATTGTCAGAACAAGCGCAATACCAAACATACCATAAAGTATGTAGTCCAATACTTTAATATTCCAAAGCGCTAAACAAAACTCTGCAAGTAACGATATGCAAGTCCCCGCAATGAAATTTCCTAACAAAGCAGGCCAAATTGCGTCCTTAAATTTAAGTTGAAGAAAAACCGCAATTGCAGTTCCCATCCATATACCTGTCATTGGCAATGGTATTGCAATAAAAATAAACACCGCCAATTGCTTTAATCCAATTTCTGAACGCCTTCTTTTGTTTTGCTTTTTTTGTTTAGTAATGGCCATTTCAGCCCTTTCGCTAAAATAATGCTCGACGTTTAGGACAAACGCATTTATCCACTTAACTCTTTTAAGCAAGTTCAAAATAGGTCGAAGCAAGAAATAAATAGGAATGAAAACAAGACTAGAACCCAAAAACGAAAACAAAAACGCCTCAAAAAAACCCAATCCTGCTCCACGCGCAAAAACGATTCCGCCTTTTAATTCAATCATTGGCATAAACGACATTACTATCGTCGCGACGTAATTGTTCCCAACAAGATTTAATATAAAATCCGTCATAACTCTTGCTAAACCCCTTGCTTTTTTATCAAATATAAGTATAATGTATATAGCAAAAAAAATCAACCGAAATTATTAAAAGACAACCAAAAAACTACTTTTCAATAGCGAAAATAAAGCATGACGACTCAAAAAATGTTATCGGTTATGCGAAAGGGCATAACAAAGTACAACTTAATTCGAGACAAAGATAAAATCGCCGTCGGTGTATCGGGAGGTAAGGACAGCGTAACCCTTCTAAAACTTCTTGCAGAGTACAAGCGCTTCTCCCCAGAAAAGTTCGACCTCATAGCAATATCAGTAGACCTTAATTTTGCCGACAGCAAAACGGACTTCACCCCCATTAAAGTGCTGTGCGACGAGCTTGGTGTCGAATACTTTATCGAAAAAACGGACATTGGTCAAATCGTTTTTGACGTAAGAAAAGAGTCTAACCCGTGCGCGCTCTGTTCTAAAATGCGTAAGGGTGCGCTAAACAACCTTGCAAAAGCACAAGGGTGCAATAAAGTTGCGCTAGGTCATCACGCGGACGACCTTATAGACACTATGATGTTATCACTTTTATACGAGGGAAGGCTTTCCACTTTTGCGCCTAAAAGTTATCTTGATAAGATGGACTTAACGCTTATTCGCCCAATGGTTATGATTAAAGAGGTGGACGTTTTAGCTTACAGCAAAACTCTGCCTGTGGTAAAGAGCTGTTGCCCTGCTAACAAGCACACAAAGCGCGAATACGTTAAGACCCTGATTTCTAAAATTGGCGATGATATACCTAACGTTCGCGATATGATGTTTACGGCTCTCACCCACCCCGAAAGATATAATCTTTTCGATAAGTTTGAACGCGATGCAGAAATTTTATAATTAAATAAAACAAAAACGCCTATTACTAGGCGTTTTTTTGTTGTCTTTATTTATTTATCATCGGTCTTTTCTATCATTGCAATAACACCGATGTCGGTCATCTCTTCAAATTCCTTCTTCTCTGTCACGGTATTGTCAAGCGCGTATTTTAGAACGACTACCACTAGTGAAATAACAACACCCACGGCAAAACCTAAAATAACGTACGTAAATGCTCCACTTTTTTCAACCGCTTCAATATTGTTATCTGTAGGAATTAGAGTAACGTTTTTAACTGACAAAACTCCTCCTTCCATATGTTCTGATGCAGTCTCGATAACGATTTTCACCTTTTCTTCTGCCTTTTCAGGACTTACGTCCGTATAGGAAATAGTAAAAATCAAACTTCTTTCTCCGTGTGCCACAGTAATCGCACCTGCACTAATTTTGTCACTCTTATCCAGATATTTTTCATTAGCCTTTTTTATAACCGCAGGAGAAACAACAATGTCTGCAATGGTTGGTAAATATCTTTGCGCTAAAGACGTATCGTTTTCCGTTTGATTGTTGTTTGCGTCAGAAGACATACGAAGAATTACCGAACTCGTTGCCGTATAGGTAGGCTTAACGAACGCGATGCTATATGCTGACGATAGCAAGGTGCAAAGCACGGTTATAAGAATTATTAAAAATAAATTCTTCCTTATGAGTTTAAGTAGGGGTAAACCTTTTTGTTCTACTTTGTTTTCAACCATTTCGCCCATACTATCTATCCCCCGTCTTTTCTATAATCGCAAGAACGTCTTGTCCAACCAACTGCTCTAATTCGGCTTTCTCTTTTACCGTTTTATCTGTAATCGTTTTAACGTATACAACTGCTGCGGCAATTACTGCACCTATAACGGCAAAAAGTATTAAAGTTCTTGATTTTGAAACACTGCTTTCCGTTTTAATCCAATCGTAATCTCTAAATTTACTTTCCACACCGTCAAAGTATTTATAGTATTCAACGTTATCTATAACGATTTTTTCATTACTTTCTAAATCTGCTGCAAGTACCAAAAGTTTTACTTTATCTTCCGCCGCCTCTTTATCCGCGTCGGTATATTTAACTATAAAAGAATACTCAACAGTTTCCGCCACATCTAAAACTGCTTCTACTGCAATATTTTGTTTGAGAATATATTTATCTTTAACAGGCTCTCCACTGTAGTCGTCGCTGATACGAATGGACTCGATATACTTTTCCACAGTATATTCTTCGCCCTCTACGTCTCTTTTGTTTTTATATCTTCCATAATAGAAGTTTGCACGGTCTACAACAACGCCTTCGTCCATAAAATCTACCATTGTTTCAATGAATAGGTAGTTTATATTATAGTCCCTAA
>SVIY01000067.1 GCA_015069265.1 Clostridiales bacterium | reverse complement strand
TCTTTCTTCAGTTTAGCGAGGTCGTATTTAGTACGACGAATAATAACTGACTCTTGGTGAGCAATGTAGTGAGTTAATATTTCCTTTAAGCCTAAAACCTTGGGTTCGCCGTCAACGAGCGCAAGCAATATTATGCCGTCTTTAACTTGAAGATTTGTGTGTTTATATAGGGTATTTAGGACAACTTGTGCATTAGCGTCTTTTTTAAGGTCGATAACCATGCGCATGCCGTGTCTATCAGACTCGTCTTTAATGTCGCTGATACCCTCTATTCTCTTGTCTTTAACCATATCGGCAATACTCTTAATGAGCATTGCTTTATTTACTTGGTAAGGAAGTTCTGTAACGACTATTCTTTCTCTCGTGCCGTTATTAAACTCCTCGATTTCGCATTTTGCTCGAAGCACGAAACCGCCCTTACCCGTGCGATATGCTTGTTTAATACCTGCTCTACCCATTAAAACGCCTCCCGTTGGATAGTCGGGAGCAGGAACGAGTTCCATAAGCTCTTCAATGGTGATATCGGGGTTGTCCATAATCGCCATACAAGCATCCAAGCACTCTGCTAGGTTGTGTGGCGGAATATTAGTTGCCATACCTACCGCAATACCGTCTGCACCGTTAACTAAAATATTAGGAATTCTAGAGGGCAAAACGACAGGTTGCATCTCCGTATCGTCAAAGTTTGGATAAAAATCTACGGTATCTTTGTCGATTTCACGAAGCATTTCGTTAGAAAGTTTAGAAAGTCTTGCTTCGGTGTACCTATATGCAGCCGCGGGGTCGCCGTCAACCGAACCGAAGTTTCCGTGTCCGTCAACTAATGGGAAGTTAATCGAGAAGTTTTGCGCAAGACGAACAAGTGCATCGTACACTGAACTGTCTCCGTGTGGGTGGTATTTACCTAAAACTTCACCGACGATTTTAGCACATTTTTTAAATCCTTTATCAGAGGTCAAACCCATGTCGTGCATAGCGTACAAAATACGTCTATGAACGGGCTTCATACCGTCGCGAACGTCGGGAATTGCACGCGAAACGTTAACAGCCATTGCGTATGCAATAAATGACTTCTTGACTTCGTTGTTTACTTCTATGTTTATAAGTTTAGTTTTTTCAAGTGTGGACTTAAATTCTGCGGAAAGTTCCGCGCTAATTTCTTTTTTAGCCATTACTTTTCTCCTTGTTCCCCGTTAAATGTCGAGGTCGGTAACGAGTTTTGCGTTTTGTTCGATAAACTCGCGACGAAGTTCAGGGTCATCACCCATAAGTTTTGTAAACGTTTCGTTTGCCTCAACCGCATCTTCCATAGACACGCGAAGCATTGTTCTCGTCTCTGGGTTCATGGTCGTTTCCCAAAGTTGTTCGGGGTCCATTTCACCAAGACCTTTATATCTTTGAATATCACACTTGCCTACTTCTGCAAGGTATTCGTTAAGTTCTTTATCGGAATATAAGTACTTGTCTACTTTATTCTTGGTCGCCTTATATAGCGGAGGTTGTGCAATGTATACGTGACCTTTTTCAATAAGGGGACGCATAAATCTAAAGAAGAACGTCAAAAGCAAAATTCTTATATGGCTTCCGTCAACGTCCGCGTCGGTCATGCAAATAATTCTGTCATAACGGAGTTTACTTTCGTCGAAATCATCGTGTATTCCACCGCCAAACGCAGTTATCATACTTCTGATTTCTTCGTTTTCTAAAACTCTGTTAAGTCTTGCTTTTTCAACGTTAAGTATCTTACCACGTAGTGGCAAAATCGCTTGGAAACGTCTATCTCTACCCTGTTTTGCGCTACCGCCTGCAGAGTCGCCCTCTACGATGAAAATTTCGCAGAATTCGGGGTTTTTATCCGAGCAGTCTGCGAGTTTACCGGGAAGCGTGGTAGATTCTAGTGCACCCTTTCTTCTCGTGTTCTCCCTCGCAAGACGAGCAGCTTCACGAGCGCGCTGTGCGGTAATACATTTCATTAAGACTTCTTTGGTTTTAGCAGGGTTTTCTTCCAAATACGTTCCAAAATATTCGTTCATTGCTTTTGTAACGTAATTTCTCATCTCGCTATTACCGAGTTTGGTTTTGGTTTGACCTTCAAACTGCGGTTCGGTAAGTTTAACCGATACAACTGCAACGATTCCCTCTCTAACGTCGTCCGAAGAAACTTTTTCTTCGCCCTTAAAAACGTTTAGTTTTTTTCCAAAATCGTTGACTATTCTAGTGAGCGAACTCTTAAAACCTTCGAGGTGCGTTCCGCCCTCCTCGGTGTTGATGTTGTTTGCAAACGCGTAAACAACTTCGTTGTAGGTTTCAGTGTACTGAATAGCAACTTCAACCTCGGTATCGCCATAGAAAACGTCAAAGTAAACGGGCTTTTCAAAAAGAGGCTTTTTATTTTTACTCAAATCGTCGACAAAGTGAGCAATTCCCCCTTCGTAGAAGAAGGTATCTTCTTGCTCTCGTTCGGGACGTTTGTCGATTAGTTTAATAGTTAGACCTTTGTTAAGATAAGCAAGCTCTCTCAAACGAGTCTTTATTGTATCATAATGGAAGTCAACCGTTTCAAAAATTTCGTCGTCAGGCATAAAGGTTACCCAAGTACCCGTAAAATCTGCGTCGCCCACGATTTTTAAAGGTGCTTGCGGAATACCCCTATTATAAATCTGTTTATGTTTTTTGCCGTTTTGATAGACCTCAACCTCAAGCCATTCGGAAAGCGCGTTAACAACCGACAAGCCTACGCCGTGTAGACCGCCGGAAATTTTATATCCGCCACCGCCGAATTTACCGCCTGCGTGAAGTTTAGTCAAAACAACTTCTACAGCCGAAATCTTTTCTGTATGGTGAATTGCCGTCGGAATTCCACGACCGTTATCTTTTACAGTACATGATCCGTCGGCATTAAGTTGAACGGTAATGGTGTCACAGTAACCGTTATTCGCCTCGTCGACAGAGTTGTCGACGATTTCTTGAACGAGGTGATGAAGTCCTCTTTCATCGGTAGAACCGATATACATACCCGGTCTTTTGCGAACGGGGTCCAACCCTTCAAGGACTTGAATCTGTTCTTCGCCGTAATTACCTTCGTGCTTAATTTTTTCTTCCATTTTTTCAACACCTTAAAACTAAAATTTTTGTGATTTAATTATACCACAATCTCAAAATTTTTTCAAGTGAAAAAATCAAAATTAAAACTATTTATAGTTTTAAAGAAGAAAAATTTTTCATTTAACTATTTGACTAGGGATAATGCGCCGATATTTGCACAAAATGATAATAAAATCATCTTTCGGAGAAGGCATGGACGACTGTACGAACTGCAAAAACAACATAAAAATGGGATACAAACTCGCCTGCCCTAACTGTGGTAGAACGTTTTGTTTGGACTGCGCGGAAAAAACAAAAAAAATTTGTCCAGATTGTTATCACGACCTCGAATTTTCCGAATAAAAAAACACCCGATATCAACGGGTGTTTTTAATATTTGAAAATTTTAGTTTTCTTTAACTGCCTTTTGATTGTTAATCAAATTATTAATGAGTTTTTCCTCAAATTTGCCAAGCCCTTTTATTTGGCACCTATTTGCCTCTTTTATACCCTTCTTGTAAAAGATATCAACAAGCTCTTTTTCGCCTTGTACGTTCAAAATATAGGCTAATTTCGCCCTAACGTTAGTAACAGAATTAACGTTGTTTAAAAATTTTTCAAGCTCGTACACTAAATCGTCCGCAACCTCTTCGTTGTAATCGAACGTGCAAGCATTATATAATGCGTCTGTTTTAACCACGAAAGTATACGCTTTCGGCATCTCGTCTTCTAGCAAGAGCAGTCTTTTTGTAACTACCTTTGCATTGACAAAATCGCCTTTATCGAGGTAATAATTGTACCTTGCGTTTAATAGCAAAACGAAATTCGGGTCGTCTTCGGGCAGTTGAGGAAGGTCAAAGTATAATTTCTCATCAATTTCAGACGGAGTTTTGCCGTTATACATTTCCGCTTGGATTTTAAGCACGGACATAGCAACCTTCATGCTGTCATCATTATTTTTTATTCCGCTTAAAACCGCTCCGTCGTTTTTTAGCCCCTCGTTAAGCATTGGAAGCGCGTTGCCAAAGAAAACGTACGCACCAACAGGGAAAAATGCACCCCAAATACAATACACCCAAACGGGTAAAGTTTTAATAAATAGAGGTGGAACGCCTATAAGCATTGCAATAAAGGAGGCAATTAAAGCGCCTCTTACCATTTTTTTGAATTTACTTTCCAAATCTTCGGCAGTGGTAGGAATCATATCGGTATACCCCGCTTCCTCGCCCAAACCACAAAAACTAAACTGTGTTTTTTTGCCTACTTTTTGCCATTTAAAAAACCAAACGCGCATTTCAGAAAAGGCAAAACCGTTCCTTTTTCCCGAAACCAAATGCCCTAGTTCGTGCATAAAAGTCGTTGTTAGACCGGCGACGATTGCACCGACGCAGATTTTTAATAGCGCTATCCAAAGATTAGAATAGTACCTTTGACTGCAAACGTAAACCAACGTAAATAACGCGCCAAGTGTAATTAATACGTACAGTATATTATTGATTAAATTCTTTCTTCTGCTCATATTTTCTCCAATTTTAATTTAAGGTAGCCCTCTAAATTATCGCTCTCGCTAATCGTAAAACAATCCACGCCTACTTTTTCCATTACCGATAGAAGTATTTGCGCACCACTCGCTATAACTTTAGCCCTCTCTTTTTGTAAGCCTTTTAGTTTTTCTCTCTCGCTTACAGGCAGAGAAAAAAGCAAGTCGCAAACTGACGAAAGTTGATTTTTATCAAGCACGAATCCGTCAACTTTTTCAGGGTCGTACGGCTCTAATTCTAACGATACCGAAGCCATAGTAGTAGCCGTTCCACCAATAGCGTAGAATTTTGTTTTAGGAACACAACCATACTCTTTTACTCTATCGTCAACGTACTCTTTTACGGCGTTTTTATCTTGACCGCAACGGTCTGTTACGACAACCGCGCCCAAATCAAGACTCTTGGTGTATACCTCTGCACCGTCTTTCACAACGGTAATTTCCGTACTCGCACCGCCAACGTCAACAATCGCACCGTCACGCCCGTTAAGTGCTCCGAGATACCCTATTTTTGCTTCAGTTTCGCCAGAAATGACGTCGACGTCGATTTTGCACGCGACTTTAACCGCATTCGCAAACTCTTGACCGTTAAACGCCCGTCTTACCGCCGCGGTTGCAAAGCAATAGAGTTTGTCCACGCCTATATTTTTTGCCTTTTCACTAAAAAAAGAAACGGCGGCGACGGTTCTTTGTATCGCCACCGTTTTAAGCATATTGTCAGAGGTCATACCTTCTGCAAGCCTTGTCGTTTGAACAAACTTATTAAGCGTTTTTTCCCCGTCGCTTATCATAAGCCTTACAGAATTTGACCCAATATCAATTACAGCGTAAATCATCAATCGTACTTTTTATCAGACTCCCATACGTAACCGAGTTCTCTAGCCTCAATCTCAATCCATTCTTCTAGCTCGCGAATGGCGATTTGGTCTTCCCCCTCTGCTATCATTTGTTCATATCTTTTAATTTCGGCCTCTAAATGCTCAATGCGGTTTTTTCTTATCGAGATGTTTACTTGTTGCCAAATCACAACACCCACTATAATCACTAGCAAGAGTATTGCCCCGACCATTATTGAAGCTTTTAGCCTTTTTCTTTTTTCGTTTGTCATTTTTAACCTTAATCTTATTTTTTACACGTATATTATATATCTTTTCCGCACATTTTGCAAGTATAATATTAAAACTTTTAAAATAGATATATATTCCCAAATAAACTCCTATAAACATATACACTCTTAAAGACGGGAAGTGCATATTAAAAGAGTAAATTAGAAATAAAAATGCGGTTATTATAAAAGCAAAAAAATCCCCAATCGCACAGATTAAGATATTTTTTACTCTTTTTTTGATAATTGAACTAAAACCAAAGATTATGCCAACGGCACAACCAAAAGCAAGGCAAGCAACAAAGACGTAAAATTGGTTTTTCGTGACGAACATTACTTAAAAATCCTCTTTAATAACGGTTGACTTTTTCGTGCGTATTTTATCTCGTAAACCGTTCCGTCGGCAGTTAAAGTACCGCTAGTTTGATTGAAAGAAGAAATCTTCATATTTTCTCCCATAATTATCACTTTACACCCCGATACTGTGAGTTTTAAGCACTGTTCGGAAAATCCGTCAACCGCCTCTACGCTAGTCAAAGAGAGGTGCTTTTGGTCCTCTAAAAGAAGTTTTTGAACTTCGGGAATTTTTTGTTGTTGCATAACTGTTTCCACCTT
>SVIY01000002.1 GCA_015069265.1 Clostridiales bacterium | reverse complement strand
GCACTAGGTCTTGCAATTAAAGAGGCGCTTGGCGACAAAAAGGGAATAACCCGTTACGGCAATATGATACTCCCCATGGACGAAGCGTTAATTCTTTCTGCTATAGACCTATCGGGTAGAGGAATTTTCGTTAGAAACTTTGACATAAAGGCAAATAAGGTCGGAGATTTCGACACCGAACTCGTGGAAGAATTTTTCCAAGCGTTCGCATTAAACTGCGGATGCAACTTGCACGTTAAACAACTCGACGGGAGCAATGCTCATCACATAATCGAGGGGGCGTTCAAGTCGGTTGCAAGAAGTTTAAGAACGGCTATAAGCATTGAAAAGGGGTTTGAGGACGTTATTCCTTCCACCAAAGGAGTTCTTTAATGATAGCTATCGTTGATTACGGCGTCGGAAACCTTTTCTCGCTAGAAAGTTCATTTAAGTCTATTGGCGCAGACGTAGTGGTAACGAGTGACCCGAACGTTATAAAGAGTGCGGAAAAAATAGTTTTGCCGGGTGTTGGCGCGTTTGCGGACGCTGCTAAAAAACTTAAAGATTCGGGACTAAAAGAGTTGGTTGTGTCCGAGGCAAAGAGTGGTAAACCGCTACTTGGAATCTGTCTTGGCATGCAACTCTTGTTCGATAAGAGTTTAGAGTATGGCGAACACGAAGGACTAGGACTTATTCCGGGCGAAGTTAGGCCAATAGAGGAAGTAATACCCAAAGAATACAAAGTTCCGCATATAGGTTGGAATCAGTTAGAGTTCGGTAGGAATAAAAACCCACTATTTAAATACTTGCGTGAGGGAGAGTGCGTTTATTTCGTGCACTCCTATTATGGAGCGAACTGTTCAGAATCGGTAATCGCTCTCACCGAATACGGTGCGTCGCTCACCGCGGCAGTCGCTAAAGACAACGTGTTCGGCTGTCAATTCCACCCTGAAAAGAGCGGAAAAGCAGGACTTAATATTCTTCGCGCTTTCTGTGAAATGGGGGTAAGATAATGAATATATTTCCTGCAATAGACTTATTTGGCGGAAAGGCGGTAAGGCTATATAAGGGCGACTATAACCAAATGACCGTGTATAGTGATAACCCCGTGGAGATTGCCAAAGACTTTACCTCGCAAGGCGCTTCCTATATGCACCTCGTAGATTTAGAGGGCGCGAAAAGTGGGGACACCCCCAACCTTGAAACTGTGGAAAAGCTTGTAAACAGCACCAATCTTTTTACCGAGGTTGGCGGTGGAATTCGCAGCATGGAAGTTATCGATAGATATATTTCCGTCGGGGTAAAAAGGGTAATACTCGGCACGGCGGCGGTTAAGGATAAAGAATTTTTACTAAAAGCGGTTGAAAAATACGGCGATAAAATAGCAGTTGGCGTGGATATTAAGGACGGCTTCGTTGCAATTAAGGGTTGGACGGAAAAGTCTATGATAGAGGCGTTTGAGTTCTGCAAGGATATGCAAAGCATAGGCGTTAAAACCATAATCAGCACCGATATCAGCAAAGACGGCGCAATGCAAGGCACAAACCACGAACTGTATAAAAGACTTCAAGAAAGTTTAGATATGCAAATAATCGCATCGGGCGGAGTGTCGTCTATAGATGACGTTAAAAAACTTCGTGAAATGGACCTTTACGGTGCAATAATCGGCAAGGCGTACTACGTCAAGGCAATTTCTTTAAGAGAGGCAATTAAGGTGGCAAGATGATAACAAAAAGAATTATTCCGTGTTTAGACGTTAAAAACGGCAGAGTGGTCAAGGGCGTAAATTTTCAAGGCTTATCGGACGTATCGTCGCCCGTAGAACTCGGCAAATATTATAGCGACAACGGTGCGGACGAATTGGTCTTTTACGACATAACCGCTTCAGCAGAGGGGCGCGCGCTCTTTACGGATATTTTAAGAGAGGTTGCGCGCACGATATTTATACCGCTCACGGTGGGCGGTGGAATAAACACGCTCGACGACTTTGATAGAGTGCTTAAATGCGGAGCGGATAAGGTTAGCGTCAATTCGGGCGCAATAAAAAACCCCGACCTAATTTACGAGGCGGCAAAAAAATACGGCAACCAATGCGTAGTTTTGTCAGCCGACGTCAAGAGGGTTGACGGAGTGTTTAGAGTGTTTGCTAAAGGCGGACGTGAAAACACGGGTATGGAAGCAATCGAGTGGATAAAGCGCGGTGTGGATAACGGCGCAGGCGAAATCGTAGTCAATTCCATTGACACGGACGGCGTTAAAAAAGGGTTTGACCTCGAAATGCTAGACAAGGTTTGTTCGGCAGTGTCAGTTCCCGTAATCGCGTCGGGCGGTGCAGGAAAGGCGGAGGACTTTATAGAGCTTTTCCAAACGCTTCCCAAAGTAGATGCAGGACTTGCCGCATCAATTTTCCATTTTAGCGAAGTAAAAATAAGTGACTTAAAACAAATTCTCGACCAGAGCGGAATACCGGTCAGAATTTAACGGAGGATAAATTATGATAGACGTAAAAAATCTCAAGTTTGATAAAGACGGACTTATCCCTGCAATCGTGGTGGATGCCGTTAGCAAGAAAGTGTTAACTCTTGCATACATGAACGAACAAAGCCTAAAAATAACAATGGAGAAAAAACTCGCTTGTTTTTGGAGTCGTTCGAGAGGCGAACTTTGGCTCAAAGGCGAGACGAGTGGTAATTATCAACACGTAGTTTCCATTACCGCAGACTGCGATATGGACGCGCTAACCGTGGTTGTAGAGCCTGACGGCCCTGCATGTCACACGGGCGAAACGTCTTGCTTTTTCAATCCCGTTTGGGAAAACGAGGAGTTGCACGAGTTTTCGCTTGAGGGTTTAATGCAACTCATCGAGGGCAGAAAGACCGAAAAGAAAGAGGGGTCGTATACTACCTACCTCTTTGAAAAGGGCTTGGATAAAATCTTAAAGAAGGTTGGAGAGGAATGCACCGAGGTTATAATCGCCGCTAAAGCCGACGACAAAAAGGAAACCGTTTACGAGATTGCAGACCTTGCATACCACACCCTCGTTTTAATGATTCAAATGGGAATATCGCTTGAAGACATTCATCGCGAACTCGCTTCCCGTCACGTTATAGACCACAAGGTTAAACAGGAGAAAATGACAAAATGATTTTGTCGGACTTGCACACCCACTCTTTCTTTTGCGACGGAAAAGATTCGCCCGAGCAAATGATAGAGTCGGCAATACAAAAAGGCTTAAAAGAAATAGGCGTACTCGTCCACTCTTATACACCCTTTGATACCGCTTACTGCGTTTCTATCGAGGGGCAGAGTGAGTTTATAACGCTTATGGCACGCCTAAAAGAAAAGTATAAGGGCAAGATAAAAGTGCTTTGCGGAGTGGAGCAAGACGTGTTTTCCACCACCTCTATCGAGGGGTATGATTATTGTATCGGCTCTTCGCACTACTTTTTGGTGGACGGAGAGTATTATCACGTCGACTATAACCCCGAATATTTTATAAACCTCGTAAACGAAAAGTTTGACGGCGACTATTATAAGGCGGTAGAGAGCTATTATAATAACCTTTTATTAATCGGCAAAAACTTTACACCCGATATTATCGGTCACTTTGATTTGATTACAAAGTTTAACGAGGGCGATAAACTGTTTTCAACAACCGATACTCGATACGTTGAGGCAAGAGATAGGGCGCTTAATTATCTTATATCTTTAGGTAAGCCTTTTGAGATAAACACGGGCGCGATTTCTAGGGGGTATACCACTTTTCCGTATCCAGCAAATAACGTTATAGACGCGATAAAAAAAGCGGGTGGAAAATTAATTATATCTTCTGACGCGCACAGAAAAGAAAACGTCGGTTTTCAGTTTAATGAATGGCAAAAACTTTTATAAAGGACGATTATGGCAGATTGGCTTAATTTAACATTCGCGGGAATAGATAATTGGTTTTTTGTTTCCGCATCAAATTTAAGGGCGGTGGCAGGCGAATTTTTCACCCCCTTTTTTGTTTTTATTTCCGCATTTGGTAAGGGCGGAATATTTTTCCTCGTGCTAGGCGCGCTTCTTTTACTTTTTAAAAAGACGCGTAGAGCAGGGCTAAACGTACTGCTTGCCGTCGGGGTGGGTGCGCTTTTAACAAACGTCATCATAAAGAACGCAGTTGCTCGCCCTCGTCCGTATAACGCGAGTGAAGAGTATTTTAATATGTGGCAAGCGGTGGGTGCGCATAAGGAAAAGGAATTTTCCTTTCCGTCCGGACACGTCAACGTAACTATGACCGCTATTACCGCACTGTTTTTGAACTTTAACAAAAAATGGAGCTTTTCCTTGTACGTGTTCGTCTTGCTTATGGGAGGGTCTAGAATATACCTTACCGTACATTATTTTACCGACGTTGTCGGGGGGATAGTGGTTGGCGGTGTGTCGGGCGTTATCGCCTACTACTTAACTCGCCTTGTTTATAAGGGGATAGAGAGGGCGAAAAATACCGCGTTCGGCAGAGGTTTTATAAATTTTGACCTCATAGAACTATTAAAGCGCAAAAATTCCAATAAACAAGATAGATAAACGAATATTTTGTCGAAAGAAAGCATAATCTTAACTATTCTTTATAAGGGGATAGGAAAGTTATGCGAGAGGATATAATCGATAGAATTATAAAAGAGGCGGAATATATCGCCACCACGGGCGCAACCGTGAGAAAGACGGCAAAGGTCTTTCATTTTAGCAAATCAACCGTCCATAAAGACGTAACCGAACGGCTTTATTTTTTGGATAAGGACTTACATAAAACGGTAAAGAAAGCGCTTGACAAAAATCTAGCAGAACGCCACCTCCGCGGCGGCGAAGCAACCAAGAAAAAATATAAAAAGATTAAAGATGTTGGTTAAAACAAAGGCAGTCCGTATACGGACTGCCTTTTTTGTTTATGTGCATTACCACTTTTTATCGTTATATGGTGTGCTTTCTACACCATTGTCTTGTAATTTTTTAACCATTCTATCAAGTTTGCCTTTCCACATTTTTTTGAACCACTTTGTTTTACCAAACCATTTAACCAAAGTAGGGCTAATCGCATAATATGTACGAATAAATGCTCTTCCATACCACGTTGAACCAAGGGTATTGTCGCGGTATCTTCTTAAAGTCCAAACTTGTGGACAATCATACGAACCATACACACAAGTTGCAACGTAACAACCAGATTTACCTTGTTTCTTTTCTCGTTCTACAGAAGTTACTTCGTCTGGAAGTATAGCTTTCTTAAATGTTATCCAATATGGCTCATTATTATTGTGAGTGATTGCAGCTCCCCCTACATATGAAGGTGTTGTTTCTGACATAACTTTGCATAAATCTATTATTTCGCGTAATGTTTTTTTACTAGCATTCGGCAATTTTATAATTGACAACCATATTGTCATTATTGTATGTATGTGTTTGGCGGCTTCTACTGGAGAAACTTTTGCAAGTTTTTCAGCCAAATTGATTAAAGAATATATTTGCTTAGTTAAGTCAGTTATTAATTCGTCTGCCACCTTTTCTTTTTCGTTTTCTGGAGCCAATGCGATTGCTTTTGTAGCTGCAGTTATAGATTGGCGCACTTTTTTATTTGCCAACGAAGAACCCCATCCAACGGTTTTAGCACGAAGCATCCATGCGTTATAATTATTAGGGTCAATTTCTAATGCTTTATCACAATATAAAATAGCACTATTAATATCATCACCTTCATAAGCGGTTTTTGCAAGTTCTAAATAATTATTAATCTTCGAACTATCGTCCACCCTAACCGTACCTTTAACCTCAACAGTACCTTCAATCATCATCTTTTTGGCTTCTTCAACAGAATACTTTGTTCCACAAGTTTGACACACGAAAAACCCTTCTTGTTTTACTAAATCTGTACTTCCACACATTTCACAAGTTAATTGTTTCATGATTATTTCTCCTTTAATTCCAATTTATTTTTTTCTTGAGCTCGTTGATTTTATTAAGAATTATTTCCAAGTCTTGTATTTCACTATTGATGTTTTCTTTGTTACTATTGTAAACAGCGGTGTCTGCAAGAGTTTCTAAATCTATCCATATTCTATTACGTTTTAATACACATTCAACACAAAGATTTTTTATTTCTTTCTCTTCACGTGTTAAATTCTCACTATGCAGAGCTAAATAATTATATTTTGAGGTATGACATACATCCCTAAAAATTTCTACTTGTACCTCTACTATTTTTGTTAATTTGTTTTTTAACTCCTCTACCCGCATATTTTACGCTCCTTTTATTTTTCTTGGACATTGCGAGTCCTTAGGTATATGCCAAGGGCTATTAGGCTTATCCTGTGTAGCATTAGGAATCAATCCTTCTCTACACCATTTACTGATTGTCGCTTGTGAATAGCCCCATTTTTCACTTGCTTCTTTTGTTCCCATATCAGCCATAAAAACACCTCACTTTAACTCCTTACATTTACTATTTCTTTCTTTAACATTTAGTAATAAGTCCGCAACAATACTTAAAACTGTTGCGCTATCGTTACACGTAACTGCTTTTTTAAGTTCCTTTAAGCCGTTATTAATTTCTTGCTCAATATCATCAAGTGCAGAATTTGACATTGGGTCGCTATATTTTAACGCTTCATAAACCTTTTTTACTTCTGCTTTTATCTCGTTAGTAGTAGCACGGGCTAAAATGTTTTCTGCTTCTACGATAGCCATACGCATAAAAGCCGTTTTCGTTTTTACTTTTGTATCGATATCCGCGACAATGTTTGCTACGGCAGAAGCCTTAACGCAAGCAATTACGAAGTAGCCTGTAATTAGCAAACAAACGATTGCACCTATCCAAGCAGGAAGCATAGGGAATATCATAAAGGATATTCCAACGATTATTGAAACGATGATTGCTATGTATCCAGTTCTTAATAGCGGAATGTTTAAGAATGTTTTATCGTTGCTATTATCTTTAACAAATTTATACGCCGTTATAAGTTGAGCGATAAACGATAGGGTAATAAGTCCATATGCTATCCAAAAAACGCCTTTATCAAAACGTGTTACGCCAAAAATCTCGTTAGGAATTATAAACGTAATCGCGTTAAAAAGAATAAAGCCGACTATCCAAGTAATACCAAAATACTTAAAATTCTTTTTCATCGTTTGCCTCCTTATAATTTTTCGCCACATTCAAGGCAGAATTTACCGCCTTTTGTATCTGCGCCACATTTAGGACAAATGCTTGCGAATTTATGACCACATTCGGGGCAAAACTTACCTTTAATTACAGTTTTTCCGCATTTAGGACAAATAATGGTGTTGGACTCAACAACCTTCTCGCCACATTCTAAACAAAATTTAGCGTTATTAGGAAGACTTGCACCGCATTTAACGCATTTAGTTTGAGTAGTAGGTGTTCCGTTGAAAGCTTCGTTCATTGCGCCACCAACAACGCCTGCCATTGTGCCACCAACACCAGCCATCATACCGAGGCCAATACCCATATTAGTAAATTGCCCGCTCGCTTCGTTTTGCGCCATATCTTGGGCGACGTCAAAACCGCGTTCTTGTTGATATGTATAGCCTTCTTGCGCGCGCTTTGTCGCTTGAGCCTGTGAGTCAATAACTACTTTTTGCGCTTCCGTTTGAGCATAAATAATATCTGTTTGTTGTTTTAATTTTGCCTCAGCTATATCGGCATATTGACGGAAGTGTAAAGACTTAAAGCGTTCATATTGAGCGTCGCCGTCAGGTTTTACAATAGTCGTAACGAAAAATCTTTCAAGCGCTACACCATAATCTTCAAAATCGGGGCGGAGCATTTCGTTTAATTTTGCAGAAAGCTCTTGTAATTTCTCGTCAATTTCAAAGATATTAATTCCTTGCGATTTTATCGTTTGTGCAAGATAACTTTTTACTTTCGTCATCAAGAAAGCGCGGAAATACTGAACGAGCTTTGCTTGTGATAAATCGTTTTCCGTACCAACGAGTTTTAATAAGAGTTTTCTTGAATCGTCTGCACGGAGAGTCATTTCGCCACTTGCTCCGATAGAAATCGGGAACCCATATGTTGGTTCAATAAACTGAACACGACTATCTGTTCCCCATTTAATTGCCATTTGTTCTGTTTTATTAATAAAATAAACTTCACAATGGAATGGTGTTTTGTCGCCTGTCGTTCGGTTTAAGATTTTACCGAGTTTAGGGATGTTTTGCGTTTCTAAAGCATAACGTCCTGCGCCAAACATATCTAACGCTTGTCCGTTCATCATAAAAATTGCTTCCTGCGATTCGTGAACAATGAGTTGCGTTAAACTGTTAAAATCTTCGCATGGATGTTTCCATATAAAGGTGGAGTTGTCGCCTTCATATTTTATAATGTCTGCAATTTGTCCCATATAACCTCCTTAAAATAAAAAATGCGCCAACCGAAGTTGACGCAAAAAACGCAAACTCCGATAGTCGCCAAACTAATTCTTATAGGGAATAGGGAATGCCTAAACAACACCATTAAGTTGGAATTCGCATTTTATCAAATTCTATAATGATGTTGAAAAAAGAATATCCCTAAAAAGAGAAATTCCCTATATTCCCGTATATATTTAATTAGTTTGGCAATATAAGTTTAACACAAAATATTTTGTTTTGCAATAGAATTAATGTTTTTTATGTATATAATTGACAATAATCAGTTTATATGCTATATTTAATTTATAAATACCTAAACTAAAAGGTGCGCCTGATAGCGAAGGGATGAATTATGAGAATTTACAAGACGCTAGTCGTCTTGATGATTCACGTTCCTCCCTGGTTTGTATTTTAATCAGGGAGTTCACTTTTTTTAAGTGGTTATATACAGCGCAATACTGCGTTACTGCTTAGTGTTTTGACTTCAATAACCAAAAAGGTTTATTTCATCCAAAACCCTTCGCGAGCCTTGTCTTGCTTGCATCTAACCACTTAAAACGGCACTCTATACTGCGCAATACTGCACCGCCTTTATAGTTTAATTCAACAAGGAGAGGACTTATGAAAAAGATTTTAACGGCAATTTTATCGGCACTACTTATGGTTACTGCTTTATTTTCTATCGGCTGCGGTGGAGAGGAGCAGTCCAAAGACAAATTGAGTCTATACGTTCCCGACGGCGCGCCTGCGCTATCGGTTGCAAGGCTCTTAAACGACAAAGAACTTGTAGCAGACGTGGATATAAACGTCGTTGGTGCAAGCACTATTCAGACCTTCGTTACGGGCGAATCACCAAAGGCAGACCTTGCTATTATGCCCGTTAACGCTGCGGTAAAAATGCTTGCAAGCAAGGGAGAATATAAACTCGTTGGGACTGTAACTAACGGAAACATATTTATAATGAAAAAGGCAACGGGGCAGAACATAACCGCTGATAATTTAAGTGAGCTTATTGGCAAAAAGGTTGGCGTTATGAACCTTGCAAACGTTCCGGGGCTAACCTTTAAGGCGATTTTGTCTGATAGGCAAATCGGATACGTGGATATAACAGAGTCGGGTGTCGTTCAAAGCGACAAGGTAAATCTTATTGCATTGCCGACAGGACAAGAGGGCGCGCAACTAATCGTTCCGTCTTCTGATTGTGATTACTTTGTAGTGGCAGAGCCGTTAGCGACGACCAAACAGAATGCAACGCAGGGCAAGATTTCTATTGCAGGCTCTCTCCAAGCGCTCTACGGGGACGGGAACGGCTATCCTCAAGCGGTGCTTGTGGTAAAGACGAGCGTTTTAGAGAACAATAATGATACGGTAAAAGCGTTAATAAATTCTTTTGATGAAAACGTAGAATGGTTGACTAGCGAACAAACTGCCCCGCAAACTATTGTTGATGCGGTAAAGAGCGGATTTGTTGATAGTGAAATGTCGGCAACTTTTACGGCAAACAACTTAAACGTTTCCGTTATAAACAACTGCGCGATTGACTTTACGCCTGCAAGCGAGTGCAAGGGCGCGGTTAAAGGATATATCGCAAAACTTAACGCGATAACTTCTAATGCGTGGGGTAACCCCGTGGACGAATTTTTCTATACGGTATAAGGAATAGATGAAAAGGTTTTTTAGGAAGAACTTGCCGAGTATTATTTGCGGAGCAATCGCACTAATTATAATGTGGCTTGTGTGGATAATTTCGGTAAAGACGGTTAAAAACGAATACGTGATACCCGGTGTAAAACAAACGTTTAGCGCGCTCTTTGACGTGTTCAAAGAAGCGTTGTTTTGGCGCGCGCTTTTAAGAACGCTAGCAAAAACTGTGATTGCGGTTGCCATATCGTTCGTTCTTGCTGGAATATTTTCCTTGCCTACAAAGATGTCTAAAAACTTCGGCAGAGTAATGCGCCCGATAGTTGCTGTTATAAGAACGCTTCCCACAATGGCGGTGCTAGTTCTTATATTGATATATACGGACAGAACCACCGCGCCCGTAATCGTTGCAATGCTCGTGTTGTTCCCGATGTCATACGCCCAGTTTAACGTTGCTCTAAACGGCATTGACGAGGGGGTGGTGCGCACGGCAAAGGTGTTTAACCTAACCAAAAAACAAAAGGTGTTTAAGGTTTATTTACCACTAGTTGCTCCAAACGTTTTATCCCACCTTGGCAGTAATCTTTCTTTCGGCATTAAGGTCATCGTTTCGGCAGAAGTTATGGCGCTGACGTACACTTCGATAGGCGGGATGATACAGAGCGCGAACGCGCTAATGGACGTGCCTAGACTTTTTGCGCTAACGTTGGTTGCCGTTATATTGGGCATATTGGTCGAAGCGGTATTCCAAATCCTTTTAACCTTTGCGTTTAAGTGGACTAGAGCGGAGGGCGGAAATGATTAAGATAACTAACCTTACTAAAAATTACCCCAAAACAAAAGTCTTTAACCAATTCTCAATCGAGTTTAGAGAGGGCGAAGTTACGTGCGTGCTTGGAGAATCGGGGTGCGGCAAAACAACGCTACTTAACGTCATTGCAAACCTAACCGACTACGAGGGTGAGGTGGATAGAGTAAAATGCTCGTACGTTTTCCAAACTCCCAACCTCTTTTATAACCTTACGGCAAGAGAAAATCTAGCGCTCGTTTTAGGTAAAAACGCGGACGTGGACGGCTTTGCGGAGGTTTTGGGTGTCAAAGGCAAACTCGACTCATACCCCAAACGTTTATCGGGTGGCGAGGCGCAAAGAGTGGCGCTCATTAGAGGGGTAATGTATTCTGCCGACCTCTTGCTTATGGACGAACCCTTTTCCTCGCTCGATTTAAGCGTTAAATACCGCACGATGAACGTACTTCGTGAAAGATTTAAAAAGGAAAACAAGACGGTCATAATGGTAACCCACGATATCCACGAGGCGGTTACTATGGCGGATAGGATTATAATTTTAAGCGGAGGAAAGATTGTTTACGACAATTCGGAAGTAAACGAAAAGACCGAAAAAGAACTTTTCGGTCTTCTAATCGGAAAGAACAACAATTAAACGTTGACGACTTGATAACCTTTGTCGAGCAGGGTGAAATCTTCACCCTGTTTTTGATTTGTAATTAAAAGGTTTTGACCTTGATAGGATAGCGCAACGAAGATTTTTACGTCGGGGAAGTCAGTTGGGAATTGCTTTTTGATTTTGTCTATCATTTTAAGCAGTTCGCAGTCGGACTCGTTTGAGTATGAACAAACCAAAAGTGCGGTGGTTATTGCATCGGCAAAGCCACCGTCCTCGCAAAGCACAGTCGCACTCATAATACCCGTTTTTGCGGGGTATCCTGTACGAGGGTCGATTATGTGCGAATAGGTATTTCCGTCTTTGTCGACGTGTTCTCTCTCATAGTCTCCGCTAGTTGACACGGACGTAAAGGATAACTCTTCGGTGTCGATAGTAAGTAGAGTCTTTGCATTGTTTCTAGGGTGGCGAACGCCAATTTCAGAAACGGAAAGAAGGTTTAGACTGCTACTTCCAACGCTTACGTATCCAGATTGATGCCCTGCGTCTTTAAGCACGTCTTTGGCTTGGTCTGCAACAATTCCTTTTAAGATTCCGCCAAAGTCAATCATAGCCGTTTTTGTTTTGGTAACGGTTAAATTTTCCGTTTCAATATTGAGAGTGTTAAAATCTACCGAATAGGTGGACAGGGTGCTATTTATTTGTTCCTCGGTAGGAGGAGTAAAATCAATCACGCTACTATACTGACTATCAAACTGCCAAAGTTTAACGAGCGGATAAACGCACGGTGAAAATAGCCCGTCTGTAAAATCAAAACAGTCTTTAGCTTTTTTGAACACGCCCACGGTGTGCTCGGGTATAGAGATTTTTTCGCCAACCGCTCCGTCGTTTATTTTTTTCACTATTGAGTTTGTTCCTTCCACGTCAAAATCTCTTTCCGCGTTAGCGAAAAGTTCGTTTAGGCGATTGATGGTTTTATCGCTCATTTTTTTGTCGTGGGTCTCCACGTGGATTTTGGTGGAGAAATAATAAAAGTCCATTGCGCTTCCACCCTTATTACAAGCGGTTAGGGTAAGCGCAAAGGCGAACACCAAAATCAAACATAACGTTATAGATAATTTCTTCATATTTCCTTCCGTGATTTTGTTTACACTATAATTATATATAATTTTAATTTAAAAATCAATCTTTATATTGACAAAGGTCGGTGGCTTTGATAAAATAGTAACCGAGTTTTGTTTTGCAAAAAAACCGCAGTAAAAAAAGGAAAATTATGCCGAGATATAAGATAGCAGACGTTGTTTTCGACGCGCAACTCAAGTATAAATACACAGAAAAGTTGTGTAAGAATTACGAGTATTGCGGAGAAGAGGACGCTAAACTTTTAATAAGCATTACCGACGAGGATATTGGCGCGGAAAAGGTAAACGCCCTCGATTATCCCGATAATTATCTAGAGAGCCTTGCGCTTTTTAGAAAGTTATGCGCTTATATTCTCTCCAACGAGGACGGTATAATATTCCACTCAAGCGCGATTATGGTAGACGGAAAAGCATATCTTTTTACCGCGCCTAGCGGAACGGGAAAGTCCACGCACACAAGACTGTGGAGAGAACTGCTTGGCGATAGAGCGGTTATGGTTAACGACGATAAGCCTATCATAAGGCTAGTCGACGGCAAGTTTTACGTTTACGGAACGCCTTGGAACGGTAAACACGGGCTTGATACTAACTGCAGAGCGGAAGTAAAGGCTATTTGTAAAATTTATCAAGCGAAAGAAAACGTTATCAAAAAGGTTTCCGCAGACCAAATGATACTTACCTTGCTCGACCAAACGGTAAGACCTAAAAAGAGTGCGGATATGGATAAACTTTTAGGGCTACTAGACAAGATGCTGACTCAATTAGACTTGTATACGCTCGGTTGTAACGTGTCTAGAGAGGCGGCGGAACTTTCTTATAGAACGATGACAGGGAGAAGTGATTATGAAGATTAAAGATGGATTTGTGCTTCGCGAAGTTGCGGGGCAGAGAATTGTCGTTGCAGTCGGCAAGGCAACTCAAAGTTTTAACGGAATAATAAAACTCAACGAATCAAGCGCACTTTTATGGAAAAAGCTAGAAGACGGTGCGACTGAAGAAGAACTTGTCGGAGTGCTATTAGGCGAGTACGACGTGACAGAGGAAGAAGCTAGAAAGGACGTAAAAACTTTCGTGGACAACTTAACGAAAGCAGGTTTAGTTAAATAAGAGGCGATTTACAATGGAAAAACGTGGATTTGACAACGCTAAATATTTGGAAATGCAGTCGGCGAAAATCTTGGAAAGAATAGAGATGTTCGGCGATAAACTGTACCTCGAATTCGGTGGAAAACTTTTCGACGACTATCACGCGGCGAGAGTTTTGCCGGGATTTGAGCCTGACAGTAAGATAAAAATGCTCTCTCAACTAAAAGACAAAGCGGAGATATTAATCGTTATCAATGCTAACGACATTGAGAAGAACAAGACTAGAAGCGACCTAGGTATAACGTACGATATGGACGTTTTAAGACTTATAGACATTTTCAAAGGTCGCGGCTTTTACGTTGGGAGCGTAGTTCTTACTCGTTTTGCAGAGCAACCGTCGGTTGTGGCTTTCCAAAAGCGTCTAGAAATGCGCGGTATCAAGGTCTATAAGCACTATCCTATCGAGGGATATCCCTCTGAAGTGGAAAAGATAGTGAGCGAAGAGGGGTATGGCAAGAACGAGTATGTCGTTACTACTCGTCCGCTCGTCGTGGTTACCGCCCCCGGTCCAGGAAGCGGTAAAATGGCGACCTGCCTATCGCAACTCTATCACGAGAATAAACGCGGAGTTAAGGCAGGGTATGCAAAGTACGAGACCTTCCCCATCTGGAATTTACCCTTAAAACACCCCGTTAACACGGCGTACGAGGCGGCTACTGCCGACCTTAACGATATGAACATGATTGACCCCTTCCATTTGGAAGCATACGGCAAAATGGCGGTCAACTACAATAGAGACGTGGAAATTTTCCCCGTTCTATCTGCAATGATGAGCAAAATTATGGGACAGTCCCCGTATAAGTCGCCTACCGATATGGGGGTCAATATGGCTGGGTACTGTATCGTAGACAAAGATTTGGTTGAAAATGCGTGCAAGCAAGAAATTATTCGTAGGTACTATGCAGCGCAAGTCGACGTTCGTCGCGGTTTAATCGGCAAAGAGGTTATCTCAAAGATAGAAATTTTAATGCAGAGAATGCAAATTACAACGGCGGACCGTGCGGTAGTAAAGCCTGCGCTCGAAAAAGAGGCGCTTACGGGCGCGCCGGGGTGCGCGTTGCAACTTTGCACGGGAGAAATAGTCGTTGGCAAGACGGGCGACCTCCTAGGCGCAAGCGCTGCTGCGCTCTTAAACGGTCTTAAAGCACTTGCAGGTATAGACGATTCGGTGGACGTTATATCCTCAAAGGTAATAGAACCTATACAAAAACTCAAAGTAAACCATATGGGAAGCGCTAACCCAAGACTTCATACGGACGAAACGTTGCTGTCGCTAGCGGTAAGCGCGGCTACTAACCCCACGGCAAAAAAAGCTATGGACCAATTATCCAAACTTAAAGGCGCGCAGATGCACTCCTCGGTAGTACTTTCGCACGTTGACGATAAGACGCTTAAAAAACTAGGCATAAACGTCACTTGCGAGCCTAAAAGGCAGTCTTAAGGTAAAATTTGGAAAAAATATTTGCAGGACAGGCAATTTTAGTTAATTTATTTTATAAATTAGTATTGACAATAAAATTTTAGTGTGCTATAATTTTCAATAAGAAAATATTAAACTCAAAGGAGAAAGACTATGAATCCTTGGATTAAGTTGTTGTTATGTATCGCTGTAGCCGTTGTCGTACTTTTAGTTGAATACTTGGTTATCAAATCAAGAGCAGCAAAGGGTCCGATTTTGGTTGACAGAAAACCCAATAAAAAAGAAGAACAAGCACCCGTTGCGCCTGCTGAACCCGTAGAGGAAGTTGTGGAAGCACCGGTTGAAGAAGTTGCAGTAACCGAAGAAGCGCCTGCTGAACCCGTAGAGGAAGTTGCAGAAGCTCCTGTTGAAGAAGTTGAGGTTGCTGACGTTCAAGAAGGTATTGACGTTGCAAAGAGAATCGCTTTCGCAGAAAAACTTCTCGGACTTGGCGACAAGGTTCACGGTTATTACGATGCGATTTACAATAAATTTATTTCGCTCCGTAAAATCAATCCTCGCGTTTCTACCAAAGGCGTATCTTTCCGTTTAGGTAGAAAACTCGTTGCAAGACTTACCATTCGTGGCAAGACGATGAGACTTCACTTGGCTCTCGACGTTAATGCTTTCGACCAAAAGATTTTCTTCCAGAAAGATTTGAGCGACGTTAAATCGTACGTTGAAATTCCTATGATGGTTAAGGTAAGAAGCGACAGAGGTTTCAAGAACGCAATGAAACTTATCGATGCTCTTATCGCAGAACAAGGAATTGAGGCTAAAACGCGTTACAACGCAGTAAACGCAGTTTCCAACCTCAAAGAAACTATCGGTTAATTTCAGTGAAACTTAAAGCGACCGCATTTAGCGGTCGCTTTTTTGTTAGACAAGCATTGTTTGAAAATTTGAAAGTTCGACAATAATTTTAAGCTTTTATTCTAATAGTTTAGTGTGTGTCGAAAATAAATTTAAAAAATGGTAAATATTGGCAGTAATCTATTGACAAAAAATTTTGCGTGTGTATAATTAGAGTTAGCACTTTAAGTGCGAGAGTGCCAAAAACAATCGGAGGTATAAAATATATGAAAGTTAAACCCTTGTTTGATAAGGTAGTAGTTGAGAGCGTTGAAACGGAGGAGAGAACTCAAAGCGGATTTATTCTTCCCTCTGCATCTCAAGAAAAGCAACAAATGGCAAAAATCGTAGCGGTAGGCCCCGGCGGAGTTATCGACGGAAAGGAAATCGTTATGCAAGTAAAAGTTGGGGATACCGTTCTCTACTCAAAGTATGCAGGTAGTGAATTTAAGGTAGACGGCAAAGAATTGACGATTATTCGCCAAAGCGACATTTTGGCGATTGTAGAATAAGGAGGCAAACTAAATGGCTAAACAGTTAAAGCACGGTGAAGAGGCAAGAAAGGCACTTCAAAAGGGCGTAGATACTCTTGCAGATACCGTTAAAATCACCTTGGGACCCAAGGGCAGAAACGTTGTACTTGACAGAAAATTCGGCGCACCGCTCATCACTAACGACGGTGTTACCATTGCGAAAGAAGTTGAACTTGAAGACGCATTTGAAAATATGGGCGCAAGCATCGTTAAGGAAGTTTCTACAAAAACCAACGACGTTGCAGGCGACGGAACGACTACCGCAGTAGTTTTAGCGCAAGCAATGATTGGCGAAGGACTTAAAAACGTTGCGGCAGGCGCAAACCCCATTATACTTAAAAAAGGAATTGCTAACGCAGTGGCCGTTGCAGTTGAAGAACTTAAAAAGATTTCTAAACCCGTAGAAGACAAGAAAGCAATCGAACAAGTTGCATCTATCTCTGCTGGCGACGCAACCGTTGGAACGCTTATTTCCGAAGCAATGGAAAAAGTTGGTAAAGACGGCGTTATCACAATCGAAGAATCAAAGACTATGAAGACCGAGCTCTCCACCGTTGAGGGTATGCAGTTTGACAGAGGCTACGCTTCTGCTTACATGGTTACCAATACCGACAAAATGGAAGCAGTTTTGGAATCTCCCGTAATCTTGATTACCGACAAGAAGATTTCCGCTATTCAAGAAATTCTTCCCGTTATTGAACCCATTGCTCAACAAGGCATGAGACTTCTTATCATCGCTGAAGAAGTTGAGGGCGATGCTCTTGCAGCACTCGTTGTAAACAAGCTCAAAGGCGTGTTCAACTGTGTTGCAGTTAAAGCTCCCGGCTTTGGCGATAGAAGAAAAGCAATGCTCGAAGATATTGCTATTTTAACCGGTGGTACGGTTATTTCAAGCGAACTCGGTTACGAGTTTAAGGACGTTAAACTCAACATGCTCGGACGTGCAGGAACCGTTAAAGTAGATAAGGACAACACCACTATTATCAACGGTGCTGGCGACCCCGCTGCTATTGAAGCAAGAAAGCAAGCAATAAAAGCACAAATCGCAGAAACTACTTCTGATTACGATAGAGAAAAATTGCAAGAACGTCTTGCAAAACTCGCTGGTGGCGTTGCAGTAATCAACGTTGGTGCTGCTACCGAAGTAGAAATGAAAGAAAAGAAACTCCGCATTGAAGACGCGTTGAACGCAACCAAGGCTGCCGTTCAAGAGGGTATTGTTCCCGGAGGCGGAATTGCGCTTATCTCTACTATCAAAGCATTGGAAAATTATGCAGATACTCTTGAAGGCGACGAAAAGACGGGTGCTCAAATCGTATTGAAAGCAGTTCAAGCACCGCTTAAACAAATCGCATTGAACGCTGGTTTGGACGGTTCTGTAATTTTGAACGAAATCTTGAAGTCTGAAAAAGCAAACTACGGCTTTAACGCTCTCACCAACGAGTACACCGATATGGTAGAAAGTGGTATTATCGACCCGACCAAAGTAACGCGTTCGGCATTGGAGAACGCTGCGTCCGTTGCAGGCGTATTCCTCACCACAGAATCTGTCGTTGCTGACGTTAAGGAAGAAAACGTTCCTCAAATGCCCGCAGGCGGAATGGGTGGAATGTACTAGGAGTCCACTCCAAAGCTTCATAAAAGCAAATAAAGACTATCCTTTTATAAGGGTAGTCTTTTTATTATTTCATTGACTAATAGGGGCTAAAGTGATATAATAAACGCGAATATATTAAAGAAGGTATATATGAAAAGAATTTTATGTTACGGCGACTCTAACACTTGGGGATATATTTCCGGAACCGACCATTTAAGATACGGCGAAGATAAACGTTGGACAAGGTTGTTAAAGTGTAATTTAGGAGAAGAATATGAGGTCATTGAGGAAGGACTTAATTCAAGAACGTTTTTCTCCGAGGACAAACGCCCTGGTAGAGAGGGTAGAATTGGGTTTGATTATCTCAAACCTTGTCTAGATACGCACGATAGGATTGACTATTTTGTTTTAATGCTCGGCACGAACGAACTTAAAGCAGACTATTCTAATTCGGCAGAAGACATATTTAATATGCTAGTGAAGTTTATTGGGTTTATAAAGGGATATAAATCTCAAATAGATAAGACCACCCCCGAACTTATCGTGTCGGGAATTCCGCTAGTCAACGAAAATACCGAATATGCTAAAGCAGACGGAATGTATCACGGCGCTACCGAAAAAAGCCAAAAATACAACCTTTTATCAAAAGAGTATTGTGAGAAAAACGGTATAAAATATATTGAAAATACTGATTTAGCGGTAGGGGTGGACGGAGTTCACCTAACCGAAGAGAGCCACAAGATTTTAGCAGAGCGTCTTGCAAAAACTATAGAGGAGTAACTATGAAAAAGATAGCAGTTTTAATCAGTGACGGAACTGAAGAAATTGAAGCGATAACCCCGATAGATATATTGAGGCGCGCAGACGTTCAATGCGACGTGTTCTCTGTTAGGGGAAAGGAAGTTACTTGCTCTCACGGAATAACTATAAAAGCCGATTACACTATAGACCAATTAAAAGAAGACGATTATGACGGAATAGTGATTCCTGGTGGAATGCCCGGCGCAAAGTACGTTTCCGAGTGCCAAAAGGCAGTAGAGTGCGTTAAAGCGATGTTTGAGAGTAAAAAACTCGTGTCTGCAATATGCGCGTCCCCAGCAGTAGTGCTAGCTAAACACGGCTTGATTGACGGAAAAAAGGCAACTTGCTATCCTGCAACCGATTTTATAGACGAAATAAAGAAACGTTCTATCTACACGGGCGAAAACGTTCAAGTGGACGGAAACGTAATCACTGCAAACGGACCTAGGTCGGCAATGGAGTTCGCGCTCAAAATCTGCGAATATTTACAAATAACACCTAAATTTTAATAACAAAAAACCCCGTATCGCAAGATACGGGGTTTAATTTTAACTCAATTACTTAAAACAAGCGATGAGGGCGAGGATGCCTTGGATTACAAGGATAATTCCTGCTACAACGAACGCCCAACCAAAGCCTTGCAAGAAGAAAAGAATTGCAATGAGGGCAAACAAAACGGGTTGAACGAAAAGTTCCCATTTTTTCTTTTTAGCCGTTACCAAAAGGTAAATTTGGTATACTGCATAAACTAGGAGAAGTCCTGCTAATACGTATAGGATAATACCGGTTATAAGCCAGCCTAAAACGATTAATAGAACACCGGCAACGCCTTTTATAATGGCGGGGGTCCATTTTTTGTCGAGTGCGTCGATAACTGCCCAAACGATTAGGCCAACACCGACTATGGTCATTGCAATGTTAAGGATAAAGCCCTTAAAGATTATAAGCAATGCGCCAAGAACGATTGTTAAAACTGCTGTGATGAGGTTGCTTGAAATTTTCATTGTATATCTCCTTTTTATTATTTTATCATATATATTATATACCGTCGCTTAAAAAAATACTAGTAAAATTTGTTAATTTGTCGAAATTATAGAGATTTTACTTTGCTTATAAACTCTACTATATGCGCGTTATAATACTTTTCTGGGTTAGCTTCAATATCGTTAAGCATACCGTCTACGTAGTCCTTGCAGTTAAATACGGTAAAGAGAGATGAACCGCAGTAAGCCGTTTTACAAATACTTGGGTCAAGCGTTTGCGATTCTTTCGTACCAAACTGAAATCTTATAAGGTCGGTGGAAGCAGGGTTTCCCGTTTGGCGCACGATATCCTTGTATTCGGTTATGGTGTCGTAGGTTACGAGTCTTGCGCGCAGTTGTTCGCGAACGTTTTCGTCCTTTACGCTATCTATAATTTTTTCACTATAAATTGCTTCTACAAAGTGGCGGAAGGTTATCGTGTCGTACGGTGCGCCCATCATAACCACCTTTGCGTTTAGGTCGTACATTTTCTGCCACGGAGAGCCGTGAGAGAAAGCGTAGTCGCCATAGGGGAACTTTCTAGGCTTTGAAGTGGAGTGAGAGTTGGTTAAAAACTCCGCCATTTTCCCGATTGCCGAAACACTGTGCGTCGCTTGGTCAGAGCGGAGTGCGTTGGGGCGTTTCCTCATTGTTTCGGGAATAAGTCCTACTTCGCACGGCGAAGTGTTTTTATCAAAAATATCGTAAGCGACGTAAAAACTTTTGGTAAGCAAGGTGGGGGCAACCAACGTTCCGTCCTCTCCAACTGCCTCTAGAGCACCGTCTATTATCGTGTCCGCGCCGTTTTCAGTTTGTCCAAAGCTTTTAAGCGAGGAGTGGAAAAGCAAAATATCGCCATTTTTAACGCCGAGCGATTTTAAAGTTTCACAAACGTCTTTTTTAGTTACCATATCAGTTCTCCTTAGCCGTATTTTTGGCTTTTTCTATCCAATTTAGGATGTCGTTAGAATAATATTCTTCGGGATGAGCTCTTAAATGCTCTAAAAAGGTATCCACGTATTCTTTAACGTCAAATAACAAAAATTTTGAAGGACCACAATATCCTTCTTTATATAATTCCTTATCCATAACCACGTTGTTCGTCCTTCTTTTGCCAAATGAAAAACGAATTAAAGTGTGGGGAGGACCGCCGTTATTTTCGGCTATAAGTTGATTTTGGTGTTCATTGCGCATAGAAAAGTCGACAATTACCTTTTTCATTTGCTTAACCTTATCGTTATCGGGGAGTGTTGAAAAAATCTCCTCGGTGTAAATCGCTTCTATAAAATGATGGAAGGTGTTTGCTTCAAGTCCGCAACCCATAAACACCACTTTTGCACCGTTGTCATACATCTTTTGCCATGGTGAACCGTGGGAGAATGCGTAATCGCCGTATGCGTGAAACCTGGGACCGAAAGAGGAATGAGAATTGGTTAAAAATTCTGCCATTTTCCCAATTGCCGAAACACTGTGCGTTGCTTGGTCGGAGCGGATTGCGTTTTTTCGTTTTCTAAACGTTTCGGTTATAAAGCCAACGTCGGAGGGGGAAGTGTCTTTGTTCCAGTTTTTGTATGCGTTTGAAAAATCTTTTTGAACTAGTGTGGGAACAACGGCAGTCCCATTCGTCCCAACTGCGTCAAGCACTCCGTCTATAACTGTATCCGCACCATTTTCTATCTCGCCAAAGCTTTTAAGTGACGAGTGGAAAAGCAAAATATCGCCATTTTTTATACCAAGCGATTTTAACGTTTCACAAACGTCCTTTTGGGTTACCATACTATACCTCTACTTCTATTTTGTCTGCACTGTATTTAATTCTGTCACCTGAATGTGAGATTGAATCGCAGTAAGCAAAGTATTCTTCTTTGCTGTTAAATACGGGAGTGTAGTTGGCGATAACTTCTTTTGCCTTTTCTCCGCCGTTTTCTAACAGTAGGGTGAGTAAAGATAATTGCCACACTGCACTCATAATGCAGGCTTTTTCTTTGTCTTTAATATAATAGTCGTCGCCGTGGGCAGTTCCAACTGCGCCAGGAGCATAGGGGTGAACTACGGGCATTATGCAAGAAAGGTCGCCCATATCCGTGCTTGCCGACCAATATATGTCGTGTTTTTTAAACGTCTGGTCGGGGTAGACACTCTTAAAGGCTTGTTCGGAAAGATTTATCATTTCTTTAGAGTTTGATAAGGGAGCGTACCCAGGCGTGTCAATAATCTCAACGTTTGCACCGATAGAAAGTGCCGCGCCACAAAGGGCTTGGTTAATTTGTTTGTTAGCAGACGTTATGGCTTCAAAGGTTTTACCTCTTACAAAACTCTCTAAAACAGTCGATTCGGGAATGGCGTTTACTATTGCACCGCCGTTTGTGATTATGGGGTGGAATCTAATAACGTCATTTTCCTTGAAACGCTCTCTAATTGCATTGCACGCGTTTATGCCGAGAGTGGCTGCGTAAAGCGCGTTTTTGCCGTCCCACGGACTTCCACCTGCGTGTGCCGACTTGCCTTTATATATTATGTTTTTTGCAATACAACCTATCGCGCCAGAACGTGTATAAAACTCATCGCCAACCGAAGTGTGCACCATAAAGGCAAGGTCTACGCCGTCAAAGTACCCACGGTATAAAAATTCTGCCTTTCCGCCAAAATATTTTATAATTCCTTTTTCTTTTAAGCGCGAGCGGAACTCAATTTCCAAAAGTTCTTCTGCGGGAACGGCACAAAGCGTGATTTTACCGCAAAGTTTATCTATTATGCTTTTTTTCTTTAACGCTGCCGCAACCCCAAGTAGTGCTGCGCATTGCGCGTTATGTCCGCAAGAGTGGACTGCGCCCGTCTGTGCGTCGGCATCGGGGTGATTGTGGCAGATTATGGAATCTAACTCTCCCAAAACTAATATGTTAGGACCTTCTTTTCCCGTGTCTAAAACGGTGTAAAAGCCGGTGATATTGTCAGCGTAGGTAAGGTTGTACCCAAGCGCAATAAATTGCTCCGCCATGTATTTAGAAGTCTTAAATTCCTTAAAACCTGTTTCGGGGTTTTTCCAAATGTAGCGCTCTGCATCTAAAATGAGTTGGCGGTTTTTTTCTACCGCTTGAATAATGTCTTTCATAGGACCTAATCCTTATTTCTGATATAGTTTTATTATCGTTGAGGTGGTGTCGTCAACTTTAACGTTGTCGGATATAGCCACGTCAAATATATATAAAATTTCATTTCCGTTTGCAATGAGTGGAATAGACGCTCTATTGCGGAGCGGTATCTTTTTGTCGGTAAAATAGTCGCCAAGACTTTTTGTTCCGCCACCGAATTTAGTGAATAGGTCGCCCTCTTGCTTTGTGCGGATTACTGCGGTAGAGGGTATTTTATCAGCGTCTAAATAGAATCCGTCCTTTAAGTTTACGGAATTTTTGTCAACGACTTTTGCAATCAAGATTTTGTTGCCAAAAGAGTTTTCGCCAATCTTAAATTCTTTTGGGGTGCAATCGGTTAAATGCTCTTTATAAAGCACTATCGCGTCGTACTCTTTGATTGCAGTTATACCTTTTGGTAGACTGAATTTGCTTCCGTTATTTAGAAGGGATAACTCTTTAATACCGTCAACGTGAATCTTTTCCCAGTCTTTAGAAAGCCCTAACTCTTTAAGCGCAATAATGACCGCACGGGATAGAAGCGCTTTGTGGAGGGGTAAAGGTATTTTTATCGCGTCTTTTTCTATAGAAAGGCTACTCTTTGCAAGTTCGTCTAAAAACTCGTCTTCATCAATTGCAATTTCGCAAAACCGACGTATACTTTTGTTTGCTTCGGGAAAAACTTCTTTAATCTTTGGGATAACGTTAAGCCTTAAAAAGTTTCTAGTGTAATCGTCGCAAAAATTTGTTTGGTCTGTAACGAATGGAATATTGTTTGCCTTTACGTATTGTTCGATTTCATATTTGTCTATCGAGAGAAAAGGACGGATAATTTTATTTTCAAAGTTTTGCTTAATTCCCGAAACGCCTTTCATCCCTGTTCCGCGAAACAGATTAAAGAGCACGGACTCGGTATTGTCGTCCGCGTGGTGCGCTGTGGCGACGAGGTCGCATTTACCGCTCTCTATCGCGTTATAAAAGCATTCGTATCTTAAGATTCTTGCCGACTGTTCGAGAGAAAGCCCTTCGTTCTCTGCCTTTTTGACGCAGTCCACTTCGTATAAAAGTACGGGGATGTTTGCCTTGTCGCAAAAATCTTTAACGAAAGCAGTATCAAGTTTTGAATCTTGTCCTCTAATTCCGTGTTCAACGTTCAGCGCAATTAGGGTAAAGGGGAATTTTTCGGCATTGGACTTCATATAATGAAGAAGTGCCATAGAATCGCTTCCACCGGATAGCGCAACCGCAACCGTTTGATTAGGTTTAACAAGAGTAGTCAAATCAATATTCATACTGTAATTGTAGCAAATAGAAAGTAAAAATACAAGCCAATATCAAAATATATTTGATTTTTTTGTTTATTATGGTTGACAAAACCAAATTTATAGTATATTATAGTTAAGCATCCGAAAGGACGCGTGAAAACATATCGCGGGATGGAGCAGCTTGGTAGCTCGTCGGGCTCATAACCCGAAGGTCGTGAGGTTCAAATCCCACTCCCGCAACCATAAAAAAACACGGTAGACAAAAGTCTATCGTGTTTTTTTATGTTATGAGATAGGTTTATGCTCGTGGCTTTCGTTATCTATGAGCCCGCTTTCGCCATAGAAACAACGCGTTTTAATGACAAGAAAAAAGGCGAAAGGGGATTCGTTATATGCCGAAGGCAGTATCTTTGCCGAGAGGCAAAATAACCCGAAGGTCGTGAGGTTCAAATCCCACTCCCGCAACCACTCGTAACCTAATCCGAACCTCAAAATCGGGTTGGGTTATTTTTCTATCAAAGTCCTTAATTTAAGGGCTTTTTCTTTTTGTCTAAAACACGCAAAATAATGGCTTAAGGGTTTGTGTTAAAAAATTAAAAACAGGCTTAAAATGGCTTTTATGCCGTCGAAAGCCTCTTTACAAGAGAAGGGAGAGTGTTAGGATAGTTTGCCAAAAGGCAATAAAAAAAGCCCCTTGGGGCGTTTGTTGTTGGCTCTTTTAAGCCTTATCAAACACACTCCCAAGAGGCTCTTGTCAAGAGGAACGTGGAATAAATGCCACTATTGTTATATGTAAATTTCTGTTTCAATTTTGCTATATTTTGTATCGCAATTATTTCTATACTTAAATGCCATTTTTCTAAATTCTTTAAAAAGTAAAAAGCCCTGACTTTTGTCAGGACCTTTTGTTATAGGGCTATTGAAATAAATTTCTATTTTATCATCATAAAGTTTTATTTCCTTTACTAGATAATTTATTAAAAGTTTTGGTTCAAGTTTTAACGCTTCAACAAAGAACTCTCTAATATCGTTTTCGGTTAATTTAACGGATATTTTGCTTTTTTCTAGTAATAACTTTTTTTCTAAATCTTCTAGTTTGCTTTCAAGTTCTCGCATTCGTTTACTTGTTGTGTTGTTTATGATGCCTTGCTCAATGGCTTTCATAATATTATCTAACGAATTTTCGCATTGGCGTTTTTCTTTTTCAAGCATATTGAGTGATAAATTTTCTTTAGCCATAATGTCTTGGTGTTTAAGTAAAATGGAAATCATATTATCCAAATTATTTTTATCAGTTAGATAAGAGAGGGTAGCGTTCACAACAAATTCTTCTAAAGCTTCTTTTCGTTGCATAGATTTTTGGCAACCATTACCGAGTTTTCTTCCCATACACTTGTAATAACGTTTTTTAACGCCTGTTCTACTAGTGCCACCTTCTGCCGTAATTGAACTACCACAATATCCACATTTTAGTTTATTGCGTAATAGATAAACTGTTTCGGTGCTTTGCTTTCCGTATTTATTACTTTCAATCTTTTTTCTCACTATTTCGTAAGTAGAGGTTGGAACAATTTGTGGGAACATATTTTCATAAACTTCATCTTTGAATCGATAAATACCTGAATACTTTTCGTTTTTAAGAATGTTGTAAATAGTATTTCTTGCAAACGGCTTTCCTTTGTTAAGTATGCCTCTATTATTAAGATTTTGCATAATATCTTTAACGTAAACGCCTACTGCATATTGTTCATAAATAAAGCGTATAATTTCGGCTTGTTCTTCATCTATAACTATTTTCTTATTTTCTATTTTGTAGCCATAGAGTAAATAACCACCTTGAAAATTACCTTTGTTGCGTGTTTCTCGCATACCACGTTTAACCTTTTGTGATAATTCTGCCGAATAATATTCTGCATAACCCTCAAAGATAGATTCCATTATAATTCTCTCAGGTGTATCAGGTAAATACTCGGTGGCAGACACTAGTTGAACGCCATTTTCTTTTAACGTTGCTTTGTGTTTTAACGTTTCAAACTTGTTTCTTGAAAACCTATCGAATTTGTAAACTAAAACGTAATCCCATTCTTTCTTTTTGCTATCTGCAATCATTTTTTGAAAAGCAGGTCGATTATCGTTAGTTCCTGTCATCGCCCTATCAATATACGTATCAAGGATAAGTATATCGTTTGATTTCGCATAGTCTTGGCAAACGTGAAGTTGACCTTCAATACTTTGCTCGGTTTGGTTGTCGCTAGAGTATCTAGCGTAAATTACAGCTGTTTTTAATTTTTTCATTTTTTAATCTCCTTTAATTTTAATTATTTTTTAATTTATCTTTCGACAGGAGCGACCAAAACGGAACGGCTTATGTAATCTGAATTTTTATATACACAACCTTTTTCACAAGGGTTGCTAAAAGCAATACATTTTACCCTTGTAAAAAAGAGCAGTTTCGTTTAAGCTCCTCAAAAGGCGAAAGATAAATTCTTGTTTATTTCGCCTTTTTTAGTTCTTGAATACGTTTTAACAAAGTGATATAAAAGTGCTTTTGTTGGCTCTCGTTTAAGTCGGATAAACTAGGCTTTCCAAACGCTACCAAATCTAAATGTTGATTCTTTTTCATTTTTACCTCCTTTATCGCATAGAAAAAGGCGTAACACTAAAAGCCCGAATTAATCGGGTAATAGTATTACGCCCTGAAAATACAACCACTGTTTCTATGCGAAAATCTCGGCTTGCTATTTTTGCGTTTTACGCTCTTGCTATGAAATTTATTTTTTGTTTTTATATTAAAAGTAGAATTAACGTTTATGGCAAAAACATTAATACCAAGAAAGACTGATTTATCTAAAAATATTAGCATTGAAATTTATGCTCTACTTGTATCAAGACAAGCACACGTCTAACTCTCATTTGGCTATTTTTCTTGCTTTTATTGTTACATAAAAATTGCTTTAAGCGTTATTCAATAAATTTTTAAAAGTTACAAAAAAATACAAAGACTTCTAAGAAAATATAATTACTTATAATGGCTTATAAAAAATTGTAAAAAAGACACTCACTTGTATATATACAAGCACACGCCTAACAGTCATTTACTTTATTTAGGGTGTTTCTTATGTCTTAATTTTGGGCTAATATTTTTGTAACAAGATACAATCTAAATACGAAAGGTAATTTCGTAAATGAAATAATTTTTGAAAAAATTTTAAAATAAAAAAAGGACACCTAATACCCCAATTAAAAGAATATTTCGAGGAAACGTAAAAACAATTAAAGACAGAATCAAAAAACAATGAAAAATGCCGAGATGGGTTATGGCGAAAGATTGCGCCAACGGTTTAGTGCGCAACTTCGCCTCCCACTCGGCTTTCATTTTTTTGTCTGCTTTAATTTTCGTTGCTCGTTATTTTTAGGGGTTTTTTAGTTTGCCTTTTTCGAGTGATAAAGTTTGAGTTTGGGCGTGTGCTTGTCTCGGTGGAGCGAAGCGACACCGACTTGTATCAAGACAAGCACACGTCCTAGTGCCAAAATTAATTTTTTGAGCATTTTTATTTATTTCACATATTGAAAGGGGTTGACAATCATATTTTAAAAATGATATAATTTGATAAACGATATTGCATTTCAAAAAGAGGTTGTATATGTCAAGTGGCGGATTAAGAGAAAATGCAGGGCGCAAAAAAATAGGCGTTGTCATTAATACTCGTATAGAAGAACAGCTTATTGAACAAATTGAACTTTATATAAAAGGCTTAAGTCGAGCTGATAAAATAAGGAAATGCTTGTTGTTGGGTATTGAGCATAAAAAAAGCAAATTAAAATCTTCTTATAGCGAGTCGAACGCAAATACAATTAGCAAGTTTTTCAAGGTTTACACTAAACTTCTTTCCTTAATCAATAAAGGAGAAACAGAAAGTGTAAATGTTTTGAATGAATATTTGCTCTCTTGTTTTACTTCGACGCCTCTTAATTGCTATGATTTAGAGATTGGTGAAAATATCCATAATTTCATCCTTTCGGAATTGAAAAAATTTGCTTGGTCGATTGATGAATATGAAAATCAATCCAACTTAATTACGCCAACGGTTATTGGTTCAGTTATAGAAAAGGTAGTAAACCAAAAGGAAACAGGGTCATATTACACGCCCAGAGATACGACAAATTATATTGCTGAATATAGTATTGTTTTCTCTCTTTTGCATAAATGTGATTCTTCTAATCTTGCCGTTTATTTTTATGAGCAGTTTGATGAGCCTTCTAACGTTGGAGTGTTAAACGATTCGTCGAAGCCTATCGAAAAACTTGCCTATGCAATCAATCAGCTTTCGTATGAAGAAAAAGCTAAGATTTTTGATAAAATATTGAATTTTTCCATTATTGACCCTACTTGCGGAACAGGTGCGTTCATTATTGCTGCTGCCGATATAATGATAGATTTGTATAAGCTTACGAATATGTATCTTCATATTTCGTTGAATGATTTTGTTGTTAATCTTTTCAAAAATTGTCTTTTCGGTGTGGATATATTGGATTATGCCATTTCGTTAATACATTTAAGATGTAAACTTTATCTATATAATTTAGGTATCGCAAAAAATATTGTAGAATCAATCGACTTTCGATTTTATCTCGGCGATTCCTTAAATCTACTTGATAGCGAGAATAATGATTTTAATTGGCGAAAAACATTCCCTCAAGTGTTTAATAAAGGTGGGTTTGATTGTATTATAGGTAATCCCCCTTACGTAGAATCATCGAAAATCAAACTCGATATAACAAAATATGGGGAATATGCTACTAAGAAATGTGGAAATTTGTATGCGTATATTCTTGAAAATTCTTTAAACATTTTAAAAGAAAATTCTTATATGGGAATGATTGTTCCTATATCGCTTACTTCTACACAAAGAATGGAGTCTTTAAGGAATTTATTGTTTGAAAAAAGTGAAAACATTTATATCGCAAATTTTTCCGATAGACCTGCCTGTCTATTTACTGGCGTACACCAAAAATTGTCAATCATTTTTGTAAAGAAGACAAAGCCTTTGAATGGGTGCAAAATTTACACCTCAACATATAATCATTGGTCTAAAAATGAGCGCAACGGACTCTTTGAATCAATCAATTATTGTAGAACTACTAAAAACTTTGTAAATCCCTGTGGTATTGCTAAAATTGGTGATGAAATAAAGTTGAGCATTTTGAAGAAGGTTCTTGATTGTCAAAAGAATTTTGAAGACTTGCTTTCAAATGAAAAGAACGACAATGCAATCTTTTTAAATCAACGTATGACTTTTTGGGCAAAATGTTTTTCTTCACCCGAACCGTCAAAAGAATATAAAACGTATTTCATAAAAAATCTAATAAGAAAAAAATCTGTTGCTGCATTATTAAACTCTTCCTTGTTTTATTTGCTTTGGGAAACATATTCTGATTGTTGGCACATTACGCAAAACGATTTAAGCAATTTAAGGATTGGTGATGATTTTTTCAATGAAGAAATTCAAATCTTGCTTGAGAAATTGGAAACCAAACTCGAAGAAAAACTTTATCAAACAAAAGAGTATATTTATAGTAAACAAACAGATTACATTTACGTGCATAGATTATGCTACGATGAGATTAACGAAATAAACAATGTCGTAGCAAAGATTTATGGCTTTAGTGATAGTGAAAAAGAATATATTCAAAATTACAATGAAAAATATCGTTTGAGTGTTTCAAGTAATACGGAGGAAGAATGAAAGTTATAGATTTATTCGCAGGTTGCGGTGGATTTTCAACAGGCTTTATGCAAGCAGGGTTTTATATTTCAAAAGCTGTTGAATTTGATGTTTCAATAGCAAACACCTATCAATTAAATCACCCCGATACTAAAACTCTTGTTGCAGATATTGGTACGATTGATAATCATCAAAATTTTTCTGAGGGTGAAGCTGATATAATTATCGGTGGTCCACCTTGTCAAGGCTTTTCTATGGCTGGTGCAAGAATACGTGGCGGTTTTATTGACGACCCTCGAAATTATTTGTTTAAGCATTATTTTAATGTGGTGAAAATTGTAAAACCTGAAATTTTTATTATCGAAAACGTAAAAGGCATTTTGACTATGTCTAAAGGGGCTATTTTCAAGGAAATAGTAAGCCTGTTTTCAGATAAAAAGAATTTTGGTGGCGATAAATATTATGTTCATCACAAAGTTGTGAATGGGCTTAACTTTGGAATTCCTCAACAAAGAGAACGTGTAATTATAATTGGTTGCAAAAATAAAGATTTTGACATTGAAGACTTATTTGCAAGAACACGTGAAACTATTTTAGCAAAGCAACCCGATTATTTTAATCGTGTAACTGTTTGGGATGCGATTTCAAATATACCTGCTCCCACAGAAAACGGTGAATGTGTTGCTTTACCTATTAAATCAGCATATCAAAAATACTTGTCAAGTAATAGCGCAATATTATATAATAATACTGCGACAAACCATAGCGATATAGCCATTAAGCGTATGCAACATATTAAGCAAGGCGATAATTGGACTTGCTTGGAAGAAGAAATTCATTCCGTTCATAGTGGCGCATATGGAAGATTAGAAAAAATGGGTGTTTCGCCGACAATCACCACTCGTTTTGATACGCCTTCAGGTGGGAAATTTATTCATCCTGTAGAAAATAGAACTTTAACACCTCGTGAGGCGGCAAGAATACAAAGTTTTCCTGATGATTTTATTTTTTACGGCAAAAAAAGTTCTATTTGTAAGCAAATAGGCAATGCAGTTCCCCCTAAAATCGCTTACTTTTTAGCAAACTTGACAAGGAGTTTATTAAATGAGAACAGCAACTGAAAAATTGCAACAATTAAAACCTAACTCCGTTTGGGTTTTTACAAAGCAAGAAACAGATTTTGACGAGTCTTATAAATCCGCACTATTATTTAGTGAAATCCCTGATAAAGAAAATACAAATATTGAAGATTATTTCACTAAAAATCATACTCGCTATGATATACAGACGGATAGACATAGGATTCTTGTTATTCCGCAATTTTTTGGGATGATAACTAAAACCCCCTTTTATGAAAGAGGCGGTACATATAACGATGAAAACCCGACTGCAATTTTTGATATTATTAAAGCGGTTTCCCTTCAAAGTAAGGAATATAATACTTTAAAAACGGAACAGGTATTAAAGTTAAAAATCCACGCTATAATTGATACTGCAAATAATAACCAAGGTTATAATATCTTGCCTGTACTTTTCATTTATAAAGTTTTAAGAGGACTTAAAGAAAAGTACGGTATAACAAAAATCACGATAGACCAACTTTATACGTATGTTATGACTTGTGAAAGTTATAGCGAGGTCGATGAGGCAATTGAGTTTATCCGTTTGGATTCACCCATATCGGAATTTGTTGCGGATTTTAAAAGTCGTAGTCGTGTTTTAACGTGCGTTAAGAAGAACACAAATTTGTTCAGTATTGATTCTCAGTATATTTCAATTAACCCTGCATTTGATGATTATTTTTATAACAATTTTATCTTAAAATACGATTTTGAAGAATTGCACGAACAACTCTTGCGAGATGTTGACTATTCCTATTTCCTTTATAATCATCAAAAGTTTAATATCAATTTGATAGATGAACCCGAAACTGCTGGTGGTGCTGTTTCGTCTACAGTTATACCTGTATCTTCTTTCATTGATGAAGAAGATGAAACGGCGTATATCGAAAAGGTTGACAGTATTAAAGAAACAAATATCAATGAAAAAGCGGGCGAAGGCGCACATACTGTTGAGCCTGTTGCTGTTTCTAAATTTGACGTTGGTCGTCGTTTTAGAACGAATCCTTTATTGGGTAAAATCGCTATTAAAAAAGCATATTATTCGTGTGAAAAGGACTATCAGCACGAAACTTTTATATCAAAAAAGACTCAACAAAAATATATGGAAGCGCACCACTTAATTCCTGTATGTTTCCAAAAAGAAGTTTGGGATAAATATCATATCAATATTGACTGTGTAGAAAATCTTGTTTCTTTATGTCCTACTTGTCATAAAGCAATTCATTACGGGACAAAAGAAGTTCAAAGAAAGATGATAACTGAATTATTCACACGTTGCGCCCCTAAATATAAGGCAATCGGCTTGAATATTACATTAGAAGAAATATTTAAGTTTTATAAGATATAAAAATAAAACTACTCATTTTTAATTTAAGGTGTACTTATGACTGTAAGTGATTGGATAAATATAAGCCTTTCTATTCTATCTTTTATTTTGGCTGTAATTTCCGTGGTGACGGTTGTTATAACATTAAGGCAAAATCATAAAATGATTGAAGAAAGCAATAGACCATATATAACTGTTTATGGAGATGAAACAAACTTTTCAAGCCCTCAATTTTATTTGATAATAAAAAACTTTGGCAAAACAGGAGCTATTATAGAAAGTTTGGATTGCGATATTGATTTGAGTAAATATAGTTATCAAACAGGTATAACCCCATTTCAAAATATTGTTGGAACGTTAATTGCTCCCAATCAGAATTTCGTTTGTAATATTGACAATATGCAATTAGGTGCGGATAAAGTGGATGTTATCAATTTTACAATAAAATATACCGCCAACGGCAAAGTTTATTGCGAAAAATATCCTGTAAACTATTCGGCGTTAAAGAAAAATATTACAACAAAAGTTTCTACTAAAGATAAGGAATTAAAAGCAATCTCTTATGCGTTGCAAGAAATGGTACAAAAGGACTTGTAGGCATTGGGCGGGTGTCATAACTAATACAAAACTTTAATTTTAGGGTGGGCTAAATTGTTTCACAAAAATATGTAGTTTTACGTACTATACGCTCAACCAAAAATAAAACATCAACCAAACGGTTGGTGTTTTTCTTTTTGCTATGCAAGGGAAAGGGAGGGGATTTGAATTAGGAGCGAGCAACCTTTAGGTTGCGTGTTCGCTTTTAGGCGAAAAAATAGTCCAGTGGACTATTTTGCGGGAGGCTCGAGAGAAGCAAATCTCACTCCCGCCACCAGAAAAAATCACGGTAGACAAAAGCCTGTCGTGATTTTTTATGTTATGAGATAAATTGAGTTTCCTGTCCTTCGGGTTATGAGCCCGAAGGACAAACTTAACTTGTTTATTATTAAAGAGTAAACCTAGTTAAAAGTTTGGCGTTAAATTTTTGTTGTTTTAGATGATGAAAAATGGTATAATGTAAAAAATGAATAATTTAGAATTAAAGCCTATTTCAAGAACTGATATTGTATGGCTTGATAAAACAGAATATAAAAATTTGTCCGAGGAAAGAAGAGAACTGCTAGTAAGTGATTCCGAACGGTGTTTGTGTCAAGGTGAATTTTTCCGTTTTTTCATGATAAAAGATGGTAACGAAGTGGTGGGCGTTATTAACATGCAAGGGCATGGAAAGGAAGTTGTAAGCGTTGCACCTGAAATTTTTCCAGAGCATCGCGGTAAAGGTTTTGCATATAAAAGTTTAGTTAAGGCGTATGAGTTTGCAAAAGAGAAAGGTTTTACGCAATTGACGGCAGGGATAAGGGAGGAGAATATTGCAAGCCAAAACTTGCATTTAAAGTTAGGCTATAAGCATGTAGGGAATGCATTAAGCAAAAATGGAAAGGCGCTAAAAATGTATTCTAGGCAGTTATAAAGAAGTGTTAAAATAAAACAACAAGAAAAACCGCAGAAGTTTTCTGCGGTTTAATTTTTCAATTTACATATAATTTTTTTACATCTAAACATAAGTTTGTGGTTTTTTACTGTTTTGCGTCAAAAATATGGACAAACCGCAATCTTGTTGCAGAAAAATCAAACAAGGGTTGACAACAATTAAATGTAATAGTATAATATATAATATTATAACTATGCAGAGAGGCATATGATTATGGAAATTAAACCATTTGAAAAAAAAGTTTGGCTATCTTCTCCAACAATGCATGGAGAGGAAATCGGGTATGTAAAAGAAGCTTATGACACTAACTGGATGTCCACGATTGGAAAAAACATAAACGAGGTTGAGCGTTTAACATGTGAAAAAGTAGGTTGTAAGTATGCTGTGGCGCTTTCTTGCGGAACGGCAGCTTTGCATTTGGCTATGAAACTTGCCGGCGTAAAATCAGGTGATAAAGTTTTTTGTACAGACGTTACTTTTGATGCGAGTGTAAACCCAATCATGTACGAGGGGGGAATACCGATTTTTATAGACACCGAATACGATACGTGGAATATGGACCCACGTGCGTTAGAAAAGGCGTTCGAGATTTATCCCGACGTAAAAGTGGTTGTTGTTGTTAATCTTTACGGCACACCAGCTAAAATGGACGAGCTTACTGCAATCTGTGAAAAGCACGGCGCAGTTATTGTTGAAGACGCGGCAGAATCGTTGGGCGCTACTTATAAAGGTAGACAGACGGGAACGTTTGGTACTTTTAACGCGATTTCGTTTAATGGCAATAAAATTATTACAGGTTCTTCGGGTGGTATGCTTTTAACGGATAGTTTAGAAGCTGCGAACAAGGCTAGAAAATGGTCCACTCAAAGTCGCGAGGACGCCCCATGGTATCAGCACGAAGAAGTTGGTTACAATTATCGAATGAGCAACGTAATCGCAGGGGTTGTTCGTGGACAGTACGGATATTTAAATGAACATATTGCACAGAAGAAGGCAATTTATATGCGCTATAAGGAAGGATTTAAGGATTTGCCTGTAACTATGAATCCGTATGATGAAAATAACACTGAACCCAATTTCTGGTTGTCATGTTTGCTTATTAATGAGCAAGCGATGTGTAAGCAAGTTCGTAGTGATAACGAGGCGTGTTACGTAAAAGAAAGAGGGAAGAGTTGTCCTACCGAGATTTTAGAAACGCTTGCAAAACATAATGCGGAGGGTAGACCTATTTGGAAACCAATGCATATGCAACCTCTGTATCGTATGAACCCCTTTATTACAAAAGAAGGTAATGGTCGAGCTAAAACAAACGCATATATAGCCGGGAAGGGCGTGGACGTAGGTGCGGATATTTTCGCACGTGGTCTTTGTTTGCCTAGCGATAACAAGATGACGGTAGAAGAACAGGAAAAAATTATTGAAATTGTAAAGAGTTGTTTTGAGTAAGATATCATGAAAGAATTTTTGCAAAAATTAGTAACTGAATGGTGGGGAATTGCTGCGATAGCTGTTGTTGCCCTTGTTTTGTGGCTTTTATTATCTGCGCTTTTTTATCGCCAATTTTTTAAGAGGTTTTACGATATTGCGATAAGTGGAACGGTGCTACTAATTATTTCCCCGATTTTACTGCTTTTTATCTTAATAGGTTGGATAAAAATGAAAGGCAATCCATTTTTTGTTCAATTGCGACCTGGAAAAAAGAAACGTAACGGCAAGGAGAGGATATTTAAGCTATTAAAATTTAGGACTATGACTAATGTTTGTGGAGAGGACGGAGAGCTTCTTCCTGATGAGCAAAGAGTTATTAAATACGGACAATGGTTAAGGTCTACTTCTGTGGACGAACTTCCATCGCTTATAAACATTTTCTTGGGGCACCTTTCAATCGTCGGGCCTAGACCGCAATTGGTCAGGGATATGACGTTTATGACAGAGGAGCAAAGAAAACGCCACAACGTTCGTCCAGGGCTTACAGGACTTGCACAAGTTAACGGACGAAACAACATAACGTGGGAGAAAAAATTTGAATATGATTTAGAGTACATAGATGGGGGAATTTCTCTTTTAGGTGATATAAAAATAATATTCAAAACTGTGGGTAAGGTTCTTAAAAGAAGCGATACGGTTAGAGAAGGAACGGTTTCTGATATTGACCTTGGCGATTACTTATTGCAAGAAGGCAAAGTCGGTAAAGAAGAATACGATAAAAAGCAAGCAGAGGCAAAAGAAATTTTAAGGAGCAAAGCATGAGCGAATTGAAGTTTTCCGTGTCGATGTGTGTATACGGAAAAGATAATCCTGATTGGTTCGATAGAGCGTTATATAGCGTTATAAATCAAACGGTAAAGCCAACGGAGTTGGTTCTTGTTGTGGACGGACCTATCCCCAATGAAATAGAAGCGGTTATAGAAAAGTATTGCCAAATGACAGATTTTAAGGTGATTAGATTTGCTGAAAATCAAGGTCACGGCAATGCAAGAAGAGCAGGATTTGAGGGCTGTTCGTATGACCTTATCGCATTGATGGATGCGGATGATGTGAGCGTTCATGATAGATTTGAAAAACAACTTAAAATATTTGCAGAACAGGACGTAGATATCGTTGGTGGAGATATAAGTGAATTTATTGGGGAAGAAGAAAACGTAGTTGCTTATAGAAACGTTCCCACAACTGACGCGGAAATTAAAGAGTATTTGAAAAAACGTTGTCCTTTCAATCAGCAGACGGTAATGTTTAAAAAACAAGCTGTTGAAGACGTTGGAGGATATATCGATTGGTACTGCGAAGAAGATTATTATCTCTGGATACGCCTAGCCCAAAAGGGATATAAAATGATGAACACGGGTACGATTCTTGCAAACGTTAGGGTTGGCAAGGAAATGTACAGTCGCAGAGGAGGATGGAAATACTTCAAAAGCGAGAGAAAGTTGCAAAAATATATGCGCAAAAATAAGATAATCGGTTTTGGAACTTATTTTATCAACGTTACCAAGCGGTTTATAGTACAAGTCTTAATGCCCAATAAATTAAGGGGATGGGTATTTAAGAAGTTTGCTAGAAAGAAGGTGTAATTATGGCGGAAAAGAAATATAAAATCGGATATACCACAGGCGTTTACGATATGTTCCATATCGGGCACCTAAACATCTTGAAAAAGGCAAAAGCAATGTGCGACTATCTTGTCGTAGGTGTTACAACTGACCAATTATCGTTGCAGAGAAAAAACAAAAGACCGATAATCTGTGAAGAAGATAGGGTTGCAATAGTTGAAGCTATACGCTACGTTGACCGCGTAGAACTTCAAGAGGATATGGATAAAATTTCCGCGGTTAAAAAATACGGTGCGGACGCAGTTTTTGTTGGTTCGGACTGGAAAGGAACGCCTTCTTGGAATGAATACGAAAGGCAATTTGCAGAAGTTGGGTGCGAGGTTGTGTATCTTGACCATACAGACGGAATTTCCTCTTCGATTTTGAGAAATAAATTAAACAGTCAATCGGACGATTGAAGTAGGACAGGGGAAAATGATTTTTACTTATAAAAATTGGGATAAGTTCTGCGCCCTATTGCAAGAAAAAGGCGTACAGAGCATAACGGCAAATCGTTTAATGACGGAAAAGGTTTGCTCTTACGTCATTTTAAAGCACGACGTAGAAACGAACGTAAAGAGTGCCTTTAAGATTGCCGAAATAGAAAGCAAACACGGGCATCGTGGCGTTTACTACGTTCAGGCTTATCTTTTAGATGAGGAAAACAACGTTGAATTGCTTAGAAAAATGCAGGATATGGGACATGAAATATCCTATCATTACGACGTTATGGACGCTAATGGGGGGGATATTGCGTTAGCGATAGAAGATTTTGAAGAAAAGCGTGAAAAGTTTGAGAAGAACGATTTTCATTTGATAACTTTGTGTCAGCATGGAAATCCGATTGTTGAAAGAAAAGGATATACGTCTAATCGCGACTTTTTTAGGAACGAGAAAGTACAGGGGAAATTCCCCATGCTCACTGATGTTATGGTGGACTTTAAGGAAAAAGCGGTAGGCGGAACGGAGTATTTATATTTTTCCGATGCGGGAAGGAAGTTTAAGCTTATATTCGACCCGATAAATAATGACGTTATTCCGTCAGACGATAAAAATATTCCTTTTGATAACTTGACCGCGCTTTACTCTTATGTTGAAGATTTGGGAGCGAATGCAATAATAAGCATGCATCCGCATAGATGGGTTAAATCAAAATTTAAGTACGTTGTCAAAACGGCAATTTTCAAAGTAATAAGAGCGGTTGCAAAAGTATTATCAAAAATTCCGTTTATGAAAAAATTTATGAGCAAGTATTATCACTTGGCGAAAAAACTTTAATAGTATTGGTGGAAAATGGAAGATAAGAACGTACGTAAGGTGCAAGACAAAATTTTATACACGATGAAATACATTGATAAGCTTTGCAGAGATAACGGTATCGTGTATTACATAATGGGTGGAACAGCGCTCGGTGCTATAAGACACGGAGGTTTTATTCCGTGGGATGATGATTTGGATATTTTCATGACTCCAGAAGAGTATGAAAAGTTCAAAAAGGTATTTGAGACTGAAAATAGTGCAGAGTTTGTATTGCAGGAATGGAGGACAACGCCCAATTATTTGGAGTATGCAAAAGTTCGCCTTAATGGAACGACCTTTATTGAAAAGCACTTCATGGACAGACCAGAAATGCATCACGGAATATACGTGGACATTATGATATTGCATAAAGTTCCAAATAAAAAGAGTGTGCAAAAGAAAGTTTATTATAAATCAAAATTTGTTACACTTTACGCGCTCTCGCAAAGGAATTGGAAGCCAAAGAGTAAAGGACAAAAACTTGCGCTCATTGCACTTAAATTTTTGCCGTGTAAGTTTTTAGCAAAAAGATTTTATAAACACATTTATAAGTATGACGGCATGCAAAAGGACTTTAAGTATTGCTACTGGATAACGCCTGCGAAATTTAGAAACGGGCTCTTTGATGAAGACTTCTTTTCTTCGCCAGTAGACGTGCCGTTTGAGGATACTGTTCTCTACGGCTCTGAGAAGATTAAGGAATATTTAGAATATCGCTATGGCGACTACATGAAATTACCGCCCGAGGACCAGAGACTTGCAGCGGTTCACGCGTATATATACGACACAGAAAAAGATTATACGGAGTATTTAGATGGAAAGGAATAAGTTTGAGATATTGTGCGTTACAATGCACCAAAAAGATTTTTCTAAAATTGGAGAAATGAATATTCACTCAAACGTTACTTTTGCAAATCAGGCTGACCGAACTGCGTTTGAAAAGGTAGATTGTGACGGATTTAGCGCGAAGATGATTACGACTACGACGCGTGGGGTGGGAAAGAATAGAAATATTGCGCTGACCTATGCCGATGCTGAAATTTGTTTGTTTGCTGACGACGACGTTAAATACGTCGACGACGTTGAGAAGATTGTTGTCGGCGAGTTTGAAAAGTGTAGAAAAGCAGATATAATAATTTTCCATCTAGCTACGGATAGTGAAATCAGAAAGCAGCGCGTGTATCCGAAAACCCGTAAGCATAGAAGGTTTGAAAAAATGCCTTGGGGTGGATTTAGAATTGCTTTCCGTTTAGATTCTATCAAAAAGGCTAATTTATGGTTTACCACTCTTTTTGGAGGTGGATGCGTGTTCCCTTCTGGAGAGGATAGTATGTGGCTTACCGATGCTAAAAAGGCGGGGCTCACTTTTTACGTTTCAAATAAAACGATAGGCAAAGTGTCCTTTGAAGAATCCACTTGGTTTACGGGTGTTGATGAAAAGTTTTACTACGCAAAAGGTGTTTACTATAAAGCAGTGCATCCCAAAACTTTTAGACTGTGGGCGATGTATTTTGCATTTAGAACAAGCAGTTTTTCCGGATTATCATTCAAGAATAGACTAAAATGGATGAAGCGAGGAGTTGTGGGTTATAAGGAAATGCTGTCTTTTGAAGAATACAAAGAAAAACACGTTAGAATTTCTTAAAATTTACTTGGAGTTAGGGATATGAAATGTTCAATAATCACTATACATCACATACATAATTTTGGGTCGGTTTTTCAGGCGTATTCGTTGCGTCGTTTTCTTGAAAATAACGGTTATGAAACAGACCTTATAGATTATAGACCAGCCTATTTTGACCAAGGAAAGAACAAGATAAAAACGTTGTTGGGGAAATTTGTTAACGCGAAGTCATACTGCAAAAGAAAGAAAAAGTTTGAAAATTTTATAAAAAACAATAACGTTATGTCAGAGCGTACGTTTAAATCGTTAGACGACCTAAAAGCATATTACGGAAACTATAGCCGTGTGTTTATAGCAGGTGGCGACCAATTATGGAATAACTATCATCCATGTGGCAATGACGATGCTTATAAATTGACTTTTGTAAATAACGGAAAAAAGATTGCATACGGCACAAGTATGGGCAGGGATAATTTTACAGATGACGAACTAAAAAGTATTGCTAGTAAAGTTAATGATTTTAGCGACATTATGCTTCGCGAAAAAGTTACCGTTCCAATGCTTGCAAAATACGTAGACACGAACGTTAGTCACGTCATCGACCCAGTTGCGCTTCTTGAAGTGGAAGAGTTTAAGAAAATTGCAAAAAAGCCCAAAACGGACAAGCCTTACGCGGTAATGTATTTGGCGGATTCGAGCGAAGTTTTAGATGGCGCCATTGAAATGCTGTCAAAAGAACTTGGTTTAGAAATAGTTCATATTTGCGGTTTCCGCAAAAAATGTTACTGCGATAAATTTGAAAAAGACCTAGGTCCTGAAGAAATACTTGGCTACATACTTCATGCCGATTTTGTTCTTTCTGCATCTTTTCACGCGACAATGTTTTCGGTTATGTTTGAAAAACAATTTGCTACGCTATTGCCGGGAACGAAGACCAATGCGAGAATTGAAGACGTCTTGAAAAACTTTGGGCTTGAACAAAGAATAATGCGTTCAGTAGAAGATTTAGAAAGAATAAAGGAACGCGTGGAATATAGTGGCGTGAGTGAGTCGTTAGAGTCGCTTAAAAGAAGTTCCATCCAAAAACTTTTGGGTGCGTTAGAAAACAATTAGAGAGTGAATTAGTTATGGACATTATTTATTTGTCGAGCAGTTGTTCGGATAAAAAGTTCAACGAACTGCGTGAAAAAGGAATAACCAGAAAACTTCCCCAAGCACAGAAATACCACAATTTGTTAATGGAGGGATTAGCCTCGTGCATTGATGGAAAGTTGGTTTCTATCTCTGCTTTTCCTGTTAACAGACAGTGGACTAAACAAATAAAGTTCAAAAGAGAAGAAGAAGTATATGGTAATATTCACTACGTGTACGACTCTTTTATAAATATGAACGTATTGCGCCAAATCACAAGACAAAAAAGGGCGCAGAAAGAAATAAAAAGGCTATATCGTGAAAACAAAGATTGTGCAATAGTTTGCGACGTGTTAAATCAGTCTATTGCAAAAGCTGCTCGTAAAATGGGGAAAAAATATAAAATTCCCGTTATAGGAATTGTTACGGACGTTCCCGGGTATATGTCGGGCGCAAGGCGAAAGACTTTGTCGTTTGTCAATAGAATGATATCTAAATTTGGGGAAAAAAGGGCGCAAGCAAACGTTAGTAAATATGATGCGTATTTGTTGTTGACGGAACAGATGAATGCTGTCGTTAACGCCAAGAACAAACCGTATATAGTCATAGAGGGACACTGCGACAGTAAGATGGCGACTAGACCGAACATTATTGATAATAAGACGTCGCCAAAGATTATTATGTATGCAGGTGGTGTGCATAGGGAATTTGGTATTAGAAGAATGGTTGACGCTTTTCTCAAGGCTAATATCCAAGGCTGGCAACTTCACATTTATGGCGACGGAAACTGTGAAAAAGAGTTGACGGCACTTTCTAACGAAAAAGAAAACATCAAATATTTTGGTACGAAGCCAAACAGTGTTATTGTAGAAAAACAGTTGGAGGCAACCTTGCTTGTAAATCCAAGACTTACCGATGCAGAATACGTAAAATATTCTTTCCCGTCAAAGACTATGGAATGTATGGTTTCAGGCACACCGTTGCTTACCACTAAACTACCTGGTATGCCCAAAGAATATCACCAATACGTGTATTTATTTGAAGACGAAAGTGAAGACGGAATGTGCGAAACGTTCAAATCTGTTTTAGATAAGACCGCGCTAGAATATCACGAAAAGGGAAACACAGCAAAGCAATTTGTTTTACAAAACAAGTCTAACGTTATTCAAGCACAAAAATTACTTGACTTTATCTCAAAATTAATGAAGAAAGGTTAACATGGAAAAGAACAGTATTTTTCAAATTGATAAAACTGTATGTACAGGTTGTGGACTTTGCGCTGAAAAGTGCCCGAAATCTTGCATAAAAATGGTGTCGGACGAGGAGGGCTTTTTAGCGCCTTCAATAGATGAAGCGACGTGTGTAAACTGTGGCTTGTGCTTAAAAAGTTGTCCTACAACTAATGCATCGGATAATCTGTTCTATTTGAACGATAGAGAGTATTTTTGTGCAAATATTAAGGACAAGGAAACTTTGCTTAAAAGTTCGTCTGGGGGAATGTTTGGCGTTATAGCAGAGCATTTTATTAAACGTGGCGGATACGTGTGCGGTTGCGTGTATAACGAAAACGTACAAGCAGTACATGTCTTGACAAATAAGACGGAAGATGTGGAGCGTATGTATGGGTCAAAGTACGTGCAAAGTACGGCATTTGAGTGTTTTTCAGGTGTTAAAGACCTCGTAGTTAAAGGCGTAGAGGTGCTTTTCGTTGGAACGGCCTGTCAAATATCTGCGTTGCGCATTTATTTGGGTAAAGAATATGAGTCATTGCTATGTATGGAAATACTGTGTCACGGAGTCCCAAGTCCTAAATTTTTTGCAGATTACGTTCAGCACCTAGAAAAAAAACTTGGCGGAAAGGTTATAGACGTACAGTTTAGAAACAAAGAAAAAGGTGGTTGGGGTTCGGAACACCGCACTTGTGTGGTGTATCGCAAAAAGAATAAAATAAAAAAGCACAGACCTGTTTTGCCCGCATATTTTAGTGCGTTCTTTTATGGACTTAACTTGCGTGAATCTTGCTATAAGTGCAAATTTGCAAAGAGCGAACGCCTTGCCGACCTTACGATAGGTGATTTTTGGGGGTCTTTTGCAAAGTACGGCAAACGGTTTGACGAAGGGATATCGGTAGTAGGGATAAATTCTGAAAAAGGACGTAAAATTGTCGATTCTGTAAAAGGCGAGTTTGCATTCTATGATAAGTTAACCGAAAAGGAAGCAGTAAAATCAAACGATAATTTTGAACATCCTATAAAAAGGCCGAGAGAAAGGAGCACGTTCTATAACGGAATTTTTAAGAAGCCTTATAAAGGGATATGGAAGAAGGCGTATTTCACGCGTACTTACCGCAGGAAGACGTTGGCTTCAATTTATGGAGCATTTGTGCCTGCAAAGATAAGATTTGCTTTGCATAAAAAATAAGCATTAAAACAGTGTGATTAAAAGTAAAGTTTTGCTTTTAATTAAGGAGGAACTCTTTTGAGGGGACAGAAAAAGGTTTTAGAAGGCAGTACTATCGAAAAACTATTTACGTTAATAATACTTGCTTGTGTTTTTTTGAGTGCCTTGAACTTTATTAATAGGTACTATTACTGTATCTACATAGCAATGTTGTTTTTTCTAATAACGCCGAAAAGAAAGGTGTCTATGAATGCCTCGTCGGTGGCGCTATTGCTATTCTCTATGTCGATATTGATATTTAACCCGTCGTCACATACGATGTTTACAAATATGATTAAGCCTTTTACCTATCCTTTGTGCTACATAATGGGTACAAGCCTATTCGTTCGCGACAGTAAGGCAGGGATAAGCCTTGAAAAAGAAGAAAGAAAAGTTTCCGCAGTCATATATGTTTTAACGTTGGGCGTTATGTTGCACTTCTTGCTAAACATGTTAACCAACCGGGGTATTACTAGTCGACACGTAATAGATTTCTGGACTAAAGACGAAGCGAGTGCAACGAGCCAAGCAGTACTTGCTTGTCTTATGATTGGCGTAGCAGTATCATTTTTATTTTCAAAAGTAGGCAAGTTTAAGAAGATTATAGCAATTGTTGCGCTTTGCGTAATTGTTGCATATAACTTGGTTTTGGCAGGACGAACAATTTTTGCACTAATTATCGTAACGACGGTGTTTGCGCTTATTTGTACCTGTATTGTTAAGAAAAAAAATATATTAAAGACGGTATTTATTGTTCTAATCATTGTCGCGGTATTGTTTTTGCTGTATAGTGTAAATTTATTTGGAATCAAGTCTATGTTTGAATCATCAAACTTCTATGATAGATTTACAACCAATCAAGATATAGACGAAGATGCCAGAATGACTCATAAACTAGCGTACGTTAAGTATTTTTTCGACTATCCTTGGGGCGGTGGAAATATAAGAGAATTATATGGACACAGTGCGCACGACTTATATCTTGATACCTACGACGAATCAAGTATTTTTGCGTTGATTACTATCGCCGTTTATATCGTTCAGTCTTTGGGCAGAATGATAAAATGTTTTAAGGCGCAGAGTTTAACTTTCAAAACAAGACTTCTAGTAGCGTGCGTATATGTGGTATGCAATATACAATTTTGGTTAGAGCCTATCATTAGAGGTGTGCCGTGGCTTTTAGCCTCATATTGCTTTATAGATGGTGTTGTAACAAATTTGCTTACTCAAGAGAAACGAGTGAGTTACGATGCAAAGTTTTGAAAAAAGTAGAAAAAACGGAGAATTTTTATGCGAGTCGCCATTATTAATATGATTCCGTACGGGAGCACGGGTAAAATAATGCTTCAACTTGCCGACCTTTCCAGAGAAAAAGGATTAATCGCAAGAACGTATTCCACAACCCCTTACGACAAAAAAAAGAAAAAAACGGTGGGGGGGTTGCAAGACCATTATCAATGGGGAAGTATACCCGAGAATAAACGCCATTATTTTTTGGGAAGTTTGTTCGATAGAAACGGATGTTATTCGCGCAAGGGGACAAAAAATCTTATAGAAGATTTAGAGAACTTTTCTCCCGACGTTATACATCTGCACAATTTACACAAATTTTGTATTAATCTTCCACTGCTGTTCAACTATCTTAAAAAGAGCAATAAGAAAGTTTTGTGGACGTTGCACGATTGTTGGACGTTTACAGGACATTGCCCGCATTTTGATATGATAGGCTGTGATAAGTGGAAAACTGGTTGTTATAAATGTCCTCAATATAAAGCATATCCCAAAAGTTATATAGACCGTTCTAAATCAATGTATAAATTGAAAAAGAAATGGTTTACGGGCGTTGAAAATATGACGATTGTTACACCGTCTAATTGGTTGGGCGATTTAGTAAAACAATCGTTCTTAAAAGAATATCCTGTAAAGATTATTCCTAATGGGATTGACTTGTCTGTGTTTAAGCCTACGGAAAGCAATTTCAGGGAAAAATATTATGTAAAAGATAAATTTGTTATTTTAGGCGTTGCTTTCGGCTGGGGCAAGAGAAAAGGATTGGACGTTTTTATAGAACTTTCTAAACGTCTAGATAAAAATTTCCAAATCGTACTTGTCGGGACGGATGAAAACTTGGATAAGCAGTTACCTGAAAATATTATTTCTATTCATAGGACACAAAACCAAATAGAACTTGCAGAGATTTATTCGGCGGCGGATTTATTCGTGAATCCCACAAGAGAGGATACTTTTCCTACGGTAAATATAGAGTCACTCGCTTGTGGAACACCTATTGTTACTTTTAGAACCGGTGGTAGTCCTGATGTTATAGATAAAACTTGCGGAAGCGTTGTCGACAAAAACGATGTAGATGGCATAGAGAAAGAAATAATCCGCATAAAAGAACAAAAACCTTATTCAAAAGAGGCGTGCCTAAAAAGAGCAAGCAATTTTGATAAGTCGGTTAAATTTGCAGAATATATAGATTTATATAAAGAGTAAAAAATGAAGATTGCACTAGTATCAAACTATTTTAATCACCACCAAAAACCATTTTCGGACGCGATGTTTGAACTTATCGGGGAAGATTACCATTTTATAGAAACTATACCTATAAGCGAAGAACGATTAAAAATGGGCTGGGGGGAAAAAGAAAAACCGTCGTACGTAAAACAAAATTTTATAAATGAAGATGGCAAGCGCGAATGCCAAAAAATTATCGACCAAGCGGACGTTGTTATTTATGGTAGTGCACCGTATAGTCTTTTAGCAAATAGATTAAAACAAGACAAATTGACATTTAAGTATTCGGAAAGACTATATAAAAACGGTTGTCCTTATCATAAACTACCGTGGCATTTTATGATAAATACTAAAAAATACAGAAGGTATAAAAATTTCTATATTTTATGTGCTAGCGCGTTTACTTCGGCAGATTTTGCAAAGACTAGAACGTTTATTAATAAAGCATATAAGTGGGGTTATTTTACCGAAGTTAAAAAATATGAAAACGTTGAAGATATTATAAATTCAAAAGTATCTGCTTCAATTTTGTGGGTG
>SVIY01000066.1 GCA_015069265.1 Clostridiales bacterium | reverse complement strand
AGAACGGTCATTTTCAAATTGTCGACCAACTTAAAGAAGCGCCTAGACTTGGCGAAGGAATGGAGAGGGACGGCTTTTTAAAACCTGCAAGAATTCAAGAAACAATAAGAACTTTAAAAATGTTTAGGAAGCTTTGTGACGTTAATGGTATAGAACATATCATTGCGGTTGCAACGGCGGCTGTTCGTCGTGCAAAAAATCAACGCAGTTTCCTTGATGAAGTTTCTGCTACTTGTGGAATTAAACTTCGCGTGTTGAGTGCTGAAGAAGAGGCTATTTACGTTTACCGCGGTGTTATTAACACAATGGACGTTCCCAAGGGAATTATACTTGAAATCGGTGGCGGAAGCACTAAAATTGTATATTATAATAGACGTAATCTATTGAATTATGAAACGTTGCCGTTCGGTGCGATTACATTGACTGAACTTTTTGCAGAAGACGGATTATCTCCCGTTGAGCAAGCGGAAAAGATTGAAGAATTCTTTACCGAGCAGTTAAAGGGTATAGAATGGCTTAAAGACGTTGACCCTGAAGCGCAACTTATCGGTGTTGGCGGTTCGTTCAGAAATCTTTGCAGAATGACAAAGATTATGAAAAAATATCCGCTAAAAGCAATTCATAATTACGTTGTTAACGACAACGATTTCTGTCACGTTTACGATTTAATGAAGGGGCTTGACCTCGACAGGAAGAAGAAGATTAAAGGTTTATCAAGTGGAAGAGCGGATATTTTCCCAAGTGCGCTCGCCGTTGTTTCTGCATTTAAGAAATATATGAACCTTGAAAATATCATTATTAGCGGAAGCGGTTTAAGAACGGGTATTTTGTATAATTATGCCGTTCCTACTACTATGGATAAGCCGATTTCGGACGTTTTGACGTATAGTCTTAACAGTTTAGTCGATTTCTTTGGTTGTAATGCAAAACATACCGAACAAGTCGTAAATCTTTCAGTGCAGTTATTTAAGCAACTCCGCGTATTGCATAAATTCCCGAGACAGTACTTAAAAATCTTAAAAGTTGCCGCATATCTTTACGATTCTGGTAAACGCGTAGGATTTTATAACTACGAAAAACATAACGGATATATAATTTTGAACTCTAATATCCACGGGATTAGTCATAGAGATTTGGTAATGGCATCGTTCGTAGCGTCTAATACTGCCATTGAAGACATCAACCCGTTCGATTGGGCGAGATATCGCGACCTGGTTACCGACGAGGACGTTGATGCAGTAAGAAAAATGGGTATTATGCTCCGTATCGCCAATAGCCTAGACAGAAGTCTTTCGTCAGTCGTAAAAGGGCTTAACTGCGATATATTGGGCGATTCGGTTATCATGAAGACTGAAGTTGATGGTGATGCAACTCTTGAAATTAATACCGCTTTGGAAATCGGGGCAGATTTTAGAAAAATATTTAAGAAGAATTTAGAAATTCTCTAAAAACAAAACACGCCGTGTTTTCACGGCGTTTGTTTTTAGAAAGAAAGGTGAAAAATGGCTACTGAAAAACTTGTTATTGATTTTGACAGTGCGCAAACAAATATTTATATGCTTGGCGGAGGGGTTGTATTAAGTGAACCAACCGTTGCCGCTGTAAGTACTGACGAGAAAAATCAAATAAAAGCAATAGGAGAGGACGCTTGGCGCTTAATAGGTAAAACTGCAAAAAATACAAAAATCGTTTTCCCTGTATTCGAGGGAGAAATTGTCAACGAAAAGGTCGCAACGAATACGCTTAAAGCATTTTTAGAAAAGGTTGGGCTAAAAGGTTCTTTTGTTGGTGCTCAAGCGCTATTTTCCGTGCCGTGCGGTGTTACTGCCGAAATGGTGGAAAAATATAAAAAGGTAGCAAAATCATGTGGAATTAGTAAGGTTTTCTTTGTTGAATCTCCGATTTTGTCGGCTCTTGGTCAACGCATTCCTATGAACGACTCTTCGCCTTGCTTTGTAGTCGATATGGCTGGTGGAACGACTAATATTGCGGCTGTTTCGCTTGACGGCGTTATCGCTGGTATTTCAGTAAATTTTGGCGGTAATAAAATTACGACGGATATTATCGACTACGTAGCTGATACTTATGGTTTGCAAATTGGACTTTTGACCGCTGAAAAACTTAAAAAAGAAATAGGTAGTTTGGACGAAAACGACGCCTTGACGGCAGTTGTTAACGGTAGAGATTTAAAGACGGGCGCGCCGAGGTCGATTTCGCTTAAAGCTATGGATATTATTAATCCTGTAAAGCGTTATTTTGATAAAATTGCAGAACTTTCGCTTGCGGTTTTAAGGAAATTACCGCCTGAAGTTTCAGCAGAAATAAGGCATGCGGGAATTTACTTGTCTGGTGGAGCAACTTCCGTTTACGGCTTGGAAAAATATTATGCAAATAAATTCGGTATGAAAATAAACGTTGCAGAAAACGGAATGATGTGTGTTGCTCTAGGCGGAGGAGTTGCGATGGGTAACTTATCCCTTTTGAAAAAAATAGCACTAGAAACAAAATAGATAAAAAATACGACACAATACCACGCGTTTTTATTAAATTGGTCAAAACGCGTGGTATTTTTTTATGTATTATAGTCGATAGGAGGCGTGCTGTGGCAAAAAAAATTGTTATAACCTCTGGAAAAGGCGGTGTCGGAAAAACAACGGTTGTCGCAAACCTTGGTGTAGCACTTGCTGATTTAGGGTTGAGAGTAGCTCTTATCGACGTCGATTTTGGTTTGAATAATTTAGACGTTGTTTTAGGTGTGGAAAATAAAGTTGTTTACGACATTTTGGACGTTTTTGAGGGACGGTGCAGAATAAAGCAGGCGTTAATACAATGCGAGGATAGAAAAAATCTTTTCGTTATGCCGTCGGGTAGTGTAAATAGCGCAAATATCTTAAATGGTCAAAACGTTAAAATAATAGTAGAAAATATGGCACCATTATTTGATTATATTTTAATCGATTGCCCAGCGGGAATAGATTTAGGTTTTCATAGAGCGATTTCAAGTGCGGATGAAGCGATTGTAGTTGCAACTCCTAATATGCCAAGTTTAAGAGATGCGGATAAGGTGATAACAATACTAAAAAGTTATAAACTAGAAAAAATTTCGTTAGTCGTAAATAGGGCGAGGGGCGACCTAATATCTGGGCAAAAAATGATGACACCGATAGACATACAATCTTTATTAAAAACAGAGGTTGTCGGTGTGTTGCCCGAAGAAGATTCGGTATTTTTGTCAATTGGTTATAATCTTCCAAACAGAAGCGATTCAAAAAAGGCGTATAAAATTTTAGCGGGGAACGTACATAACGGCAACAAAAAAATCTTTGACGTGACCAATAAATATAACGGTTTTTTTGGCAGTATTAGAAGGGGGCTAAAAAACAAGGTATGAAGAAAAATAAAAAAGAATTGATAAGAATACAGTCGTTGCTTGAAAGCGATAGGCTTTGTGCAGGGGATAACTTCCTTGAACTTTTAACAGTAGATTTAACAAAGCTACTAAAAGAATATTTTGATTTTCCCGATGTTCCTAGAATAAATATTGAAAAGAAAGGTTCGTTTTATGAGCTAAACATTTCACTTCTATCGACTAGGATTCGCTCTTTTGACTGTATGCCAAAATAATTAGTATTTTGCTATTAAAATTAATGCGATTATGCGTGACATAATCGCATTTTCATCTATTTTATTCGTAATAAAACGACGCAAAAATACAGTGTGTCGTTTTATTTTTTTTGCGCCTTAAAAAGAATACGATATTTTGTGGCTAAAAGTTGACACGGCTACTAAATATATGTATAATATTATTATATTAATATTTAGGAGTTTTCTATGGAAAAGAAATATTATCTTGCGATTGATATCGGCGCTTCAAGTGGTAGACATATTTTAGGCAGTTTTGAAAACGGTAAACTTGTTTTGGAAGAAATTCATCGTTTTAAGAACGGCGCGGAAAGAAAGGGCGACAAACTCGTTTGGAACCACGAGGGATTGTTTTGCAGTATCGTTGAGGGGTTGAAAAAGTGCAAAGAGTTAAATAAAATCCCCGTAAGTATTGGTATTGACACTTGGGGAGTAGACTACGCTCTTTTAGATGAAAACGATAATTTAATCGATGAAATTTATTCTTATAGAGATGAAAGAACGCTCGCTGTTATGGATGACGTTCACGCTATTATTAGCGAAGAAGAACTTTATGAAAGAACGGGTATTAAAAAGCAAGTGTTTAATACAATCTACCAATTATCTTGCGATAAAAAGAGCGGTAAACTTGAAAAAGCTAAATCTTTCTTGATGATGCCCGATTACTTGCATTTCCGCTTGACCGGAAAGAAGAGAAACGAATACACCAACGCATCTACAACGGGTATGTTGAATGCAAAAACTCGCGAGTGGGACTATGAAATTATTGAAAAGTTAGGACTTAAAAAAGAACTTTTTGGAGAACTTTCACTTCCTGGAACTGAAGTTGGCGCATTAAAAGAGGAAATTGCAAAAGAGGTTGGCTTTAACTCGGTTGTTTGTCTTCCCGCAACGCACGATACTGCAAGTGCGGTTATGGCTGTCCCCAAAGTTGGCTTCCCGCTCTATATTTCAAGCGGTACTTGGTCTTTGATGGGTGTGGAAACTCCTAATGAAAACACTAGCAAAATTGCTTGTGACGCCGGCTTTACCAACGAGGGTGGATATAATAGAAGTGTTCGTTTCCTTAAAAACATTATGGGAATGTGGATGATTCAATGTATCAAAAAGGAATACAACGACAAGTATAGCTTCACAGATTTCGTTGCAGAGGCAAGAAAGGCGGAAGGGTTTAATAGTGTGGTTGACGTTAACGACCTTTCTTTCTTCGCTCCCGAAAGCATGATTAAGGCTGTTAAAGATTACTGCGCTAAAACAAATCAACAAGTTCCAGAAACGGTAGGTGAAATCGTGCTTTGTGTTTACACTAGCCTTGCAGTTTGCTATGCCGAAGCAGTTAATCAAATCGAGGAGATTTCTGGCGTTAAGTTTGATGAAATCAATATAGTTGGCGGTGGATGTCAGAACGTTCTCATGAACGAGTTAACGGCAATTAAAACGGGAAGAAAGGTTGTAGCAGGTCCTGTTGAGGCGACGGCTACCGGTAACCTTCTTGCGCAAATGCTCGCTTCTGGTCAGATTAAATCGCTTGAAGAAGGAAAACAAATTATTAAAGAATCGTTTGAAATAAAGGAAATTATCGGCTAATTTTAGGTGCATTATGAGTAAAAATGTTTTTGACGTATTAAGAGAAAGAGGATTTATTAAACAAACTATTTTCGAAGATGAGCTCTACGAATTGTTAGGAAAGGAGAGCGTTCCTTTCTACATTGGTTTCGACCCCACGGCAGACAGTTTGCATATCGGACACTATATTCCGATTATGGCAATGGCGTGGATGCAGAGATACGGACATAAACCTATCGCGCTTTTCGGTGGCGGTACGGGTATGATTGGCGACCCATCTGGAAGAAGTGATATGCGTCAAATGATGACGCTTGAAACAATCAATCACAATATTGAGTGCTTCAAAAATCAAATGTCTAGATTTATCAGTTTTGAGGGCGAAAATGCGGCAATTATCGCAAACAACGCAGATTGGCTGTTAAATCTAAACTACGTTAACTTCCTTCGTGACGTAGGCGTTTATTTTTCTGTAAACAAAATGCTTACCGCAGAGTGCTTTAAGCAAAGAATGGAAAAGGGACTAACCTTTTTAGAATTTAACTATATGCTTATGCAAGGTTACGATTTCTTGCACTTGTTTAAGGAATACGGTTGTGTTTTGGAAGTTGGTGGCGATGACCAGTGGAGCAATATGCTTGCTGGCGTAGACCTCATTAGAAGAAAGGAAAGAAAGAGCGCTTTCTGTCTTACTTGTACCTTGCTTTTAAACAGTGAGGGTAAAAAGATGGGTAAAACCCAAAAAGGCGCGTTGTGGCTTGACGAAAACAAGTGTTCGGTATATGATTTCTATCAATATTTCCGCAACGTTGAAGACGTTAAGGTTGAAGAGTGCATGAGACTTTTAACCTTTATGGAAATGGATGAAATCAAAGAACTTACCAAGTATAACGACGAGAGAATGAACCTTGCTAAAGAAAGACTTGCATTTGAAGTTACCAAGCTTGTTCACGGTGAAGAAAAGGCGTTGAACGCTCAAAAGCAAGCGCGTGCTGCTTTTGGTGGCGGAAGTGTTGAAGATATGCCGACCGCAGAAGTTTCTGCTGAAGTTAGCCTTGTTAGCGACCTTCTTGTTGCCGTTGGTCAAGCAAAATCAAAGGGCGAAGCAAAGCGTTTGATTGAGGGTGGTGGCGTGTCTATCGAGGATAAGAAAATTACCGACCCGTTCGGCGCAATACCAGAAGAGTCAAAGGCAAAAGGCGAATTTGTGCTTCATAAGGGCAAAAAAGTACACATTAAAGTAATAATAAAATGAGTTCGGGTTTCTTTACCGTAACTGAATATGCCGAAAATACAACGGTTATTGAACGTTCAAAATTTATTTGTTCAATATGTGGCGTTCGCGACGAGGCGGAGGCAAAGCAGTTTATTGAGAAAGTGAGGAAG
>SVIY01000065.1 GCA_015069265.1 Clostridiales bacterium | reverse complement strand
ATATTCCGTGCATAGCGTGGGGAAGAAACGCGCGCTTTGCGAAAAATCTTGCGGTAGGAGAGAAGATTGCGATAAGCGGAAGAATTCAAAGTCGCGAATATCAAAAGAAGGTAACGGACGACGAGGTTAAAACGTTAACCGCTTACGAAGTGTCGATAAGCAAGCTATCTGCTTATGAAAATGCGGAGAACTTTGATGCTGACGAGGAGTTTATGCTTTTGGGCTATGCTTTTGACAGTCAAAAACAGGATAGTGCTTACAGCGAATAAAAACTCGCACTAAATTTTAAGGAAGATAAAAGATAATAAAAAAGCCTTGCTGTAATCAGCAAGGCTTTTACTCTATTTTTTAGTTTCTCTCTTTCTTGCGAACGACGAAATAAGTCGTGGTTCCGCATACGCACGCGGAAACGGCGAGTATTAAGAGAACGTTTCGTATTGCTTTTTTAGGTTGATTTTGAATTGCATCTTTACTTATATAACCCTTTACCCAACCTTGTTCTGTGCTTACGGCAACAAAAGCAACGTCGCCGTCAACGTATATTAGACGAATTTGTTCTCCGTCATCAAGGTCGAGAGCTTTAACGGTTAAATCTCTATCGGTATAAAGGGTGGTCGCATCTACCGTCTCTATAGTAAACTCATCAAACTTAAACTTTTCGGAAAGCACTTCAACGGTAAAAGAGACGGGGATATAGCCCGTATGAGTTTTGTCGCCCACGGTAACGCTTGCGAAATAGAACTGCTTATCGAGGAAGGTAAAAATCTTTTCAGGTGAAATTTCGGTGTGCTTATCAAGTCTTATCACGGCTTGCGTGCTGGATAGAGCATAGTCGTGCGACGGCGTGATGATCGGCAAGTAGTACATATTGACGGCGGTCGTGGTAAACGCCGTTTTAGGCGCGTCGGAGAGCGTTAAGGGGGATTCTATAACGTCAGTTTCGTGAACGAGAACTACTTGGTTTTGTCCAGCTAAAGCGTAATAAACTGCATCGGTAAAGCCGTTGTTTATAGATATTGGGCAAATGAGTAAGTATTCTTCATTAGTGCCTATTAATTCCTTGTACTCAAAGTTGATATCTAACGTGTTTACCGAGTAAACGTTTGCGCCCTCTTTAACGGTGTATGCTTTGAGCGTAGAAAGTTCGGCATTTTGGTCGGTGATAACGTAGTCGTCTTTGGGTATTTCAATATCGTTGATACAGAAATTCGGAAGATTTGTCGACTTGCTAACGTATCCGGCGTTCTCGAAAAGAATATATACGTCTTTCGTGGTGTAGTCCAAAGAGAAAGAAATTATTTTATCCGCTATGCCGTCTATTGTGAGAGCTGTTAGTGAATTGCCGTTTACGTATTTAATAACGCCGTTATCTAGGATGAAGAGTTCTCCATTAAGTCCCGTTTGCATTTTTGTGACGCTAGTGGGTGAGGGGAGAGTCTCCTTGTTGAATGCGCTATATCCGTCTTCGGATTTAGCGAATTTATAAATCTCTCTGGCTTTTGCTAGATAAACGTTGTCAAAAACGTCGACCTCAACAAGTGAAAAATATTCCGTTCCGTTTTTAGCGACTTTAAGAATTTGCTCTGCAACGGAAGATTGCTCGTTTTCGTTAAGTGAGTAAACTAGCGAGTCGGAAGCGGTGTGAACTAAAATATAAAACACTCCGCTTTGGTAACATATATCGTCAATAAGATAATTTTCTAACGGCAAGGTAACGGTTACTTGTTCGGCCTTTCCTAAAACGTCTAAAAGTGTAATTCTTTGAGGCGTTGTTGCCGTAACCATAATTTTTTGATTGCCGAGCGCAAAGAATTGCGTGTCGGCTTTAGGCTCGGTTTCACTGTTAATAAGGAAGTTAACGTAGTTGTCGCGCGCATAACCCAATTTTGATTTGGTGTCTATTACCGAAAGTTTCTTGCCGTCTAAAACTGCTATTTTATCATTGATTTTTTCAACGTCTTTTGCATCTTTTTGAATTCTGTTATAAGCGGTTTTGTTCTCCGCGATTGCAAAGCCCGTGAAGATCAACGTGTCGCCGTCTACCTTAAATTCTTGAACGGCATCTAAAACGTTGTCGGTTATAAGTAGGTTTTCACCCTTAAACGAAAGGCTGACGGGGGAAATGAGTTTTCCTAGGTCGTAAGCTTTATCTTCCTCGTTTTCATAGTGAATGGAAAGAGGTGTAACTTCGCCCGTTAAAATGTCTAACTTGTTTACCTGCATATTAGAAATGTAATAGAGGTAAGTATTGTTTGCGACCATTTGGGTAATAGAAACGTTTTTAACGAGTTCGGTACGAACGCCTAGAAGGTCTAATACCGAGAGTTTTACGAGCGTTTGTTTGTTATCGATAAAAAACATATCGCCAAGGTCGTTAATTGCGATGGGGTTGTTTGAACATCCGTCGATAGAAACTTTATTCTTTAGCGCAGAGCCTTCTAACTCGTAAACGTCAATATAAGACTCGAACGGCATAACCAAATTCTTGCCGTTAAAGTCAAAATAAGAGCCGTTCACGTTAGAAGTATTGTACCTATAAGCTACTTTGTCTGCAGAGAGGTCGTTTAAGTTAATAGAGTAAACGGACGCTCTGTCTAGAACGAGTAAAGTGTCATCGTCAAGTCTTTTAACTTGCTTTAAGTCCTCAAACATAGATTCGCCTAACGAATTTGTGTCTATTTGAGTGTATTTCCCTTCGTAGTATACGATGAGTTTTTTATTGCTTTGAACGATAGCCGTAACGTCATTATCGTGATAGGTGTAAATAGGGCTCGTTAAAGCATAGTGTTCAAGATTGGTAGAGGGTAGAAAACGCTCTGAAGAGTACGAAGTCTTTACGTCTGCCTTTACTAAAAATGCAGTGCGCAACATTCCCGCCGTACAAATTGCGACGAGAATTGCTAAAACCATTATGAGTGTAAATTTAACCTTTTTATCTATACGTATGTTCATACTATATATTCTAACATAATAAATATAAATTTACAATATTTTAAGATAAAATTTGCAAGACTTTTTAGGTTTTATTTTTTTTGGTTATCGCTTGGCAGTTTTTCAAAATTAAATTTTTAATAGCAGATAAATATGACAAAACTTGTCATAATTAGACATTATTATACAAATAAAATGCGAACAAATGTTCGCTTTTCGTGACATATAAAATTGACTTGTCTATTTTTAAGGGGTTAAAATTTAAGTGCATCGATGACAAAAATAAAATGGAGAAGGAAAAAAATGAACGTATATTATGCTAAAGCCGTACTATATGCTTACGGGCATGTTGAAGCGGTAATGGAACAGTTAGACGAGATAGTGGAGAGAAAGGCTTTGTCTTCAATGGAAGACTTCTCGCCGTGTATAGAAATTGCAGAAAAAATCTTGGGTTATACCGCACAAAAGGATACACTTATTAGACTTAAACTCTTTTGCGATAAGGCACTTGAAAGGTTTAGTCAAGAGGAACTTGACTGTTTAGACTACAAGTATTTTAGAAAAAAACCAAAGGAGTATTACGCGAATTTTGACTATTCTAGCAGAACGTATTTTAGGCGACAAACGGAAATCGTCAAAAAGTTCGCGAGGGCTATGGAGAGAATTGGCGCAGGCAACGCGTGGTTTGAGAAAGAGTGCTTAAATATGACCTTTTTTAAGGATATGTTCAAACGTGTTATAGCGCACGAAAAGGAAATGCAAAAGAACAAATCGTTAAAAAAGAATATAAGTGCAAAAAGCACGCAAGCGACGGTTGATAAAATCAAAAAGACCGCTTAATTATTCGTATTCGTTCTCGTCGTAGTAGCCTGTTTTTACCGTTGGAGTGTGACGTTGTTTGAATATGACGAAGAGAGCAACAATTCCGGCAAACATTAAACACCCAATAATGATAACTTTTAAGGAAAAGGCCTTTTCACCGCTTTGTTCGATTTGTGAAGTGTGTTCGTCCTCACTTGGTAGTTCGGGTGTGATAAAGGTTAGCTCGTTTGGGTGATTTGGTATAGAAAAGGGATAGATTGACGATTCTTTTACGTATCCCAATTTGCCGTTATATCCAACGTAATACAAGATGCCGTCCTCTGTCGTAAGGCTTCCGTAGTACCGCATACTTCTGTCTGCAAATATATATTGGATGGACGAGGTTAGTGCTTGGTCGGAGTAGAGTACGGCTGTCGTGGAAGAGGTTACGGTTAAGTTGGGATAGGGGTTAATAACGGCAAGTCCGTCGGTAAATAAAAGACCGTCGGGAACAAATCCATCTATTGCAGGAGTAGAGGGCGAAACAAAGCATTCTACGTGGTAGAACCCGTCTTTTTCGCCCAAAACTTTAACGTAATAGGTATAGGGTAACATAAAGAGAGGAGAAGAATCGGAAACGTTCTTATAAAAGGGAGTTTGCTCGTTAATTATGCGCACGTATTCCGACTGTTCTGCAAAAACCTTTTTATCGGGTGAGGAGTAAAATAAAACAGCCGAAAAAATTACCGCAACCGATAAGATTATTGACAAACTTAATTTTCTCATAAAAACACCTGTTAAAATTCGGTAAGGAAGATTATAAACGAGAAAAACTTAATACAAAAGATATATAACGTCGTAAAAGGTTAAAATTTGTCAAAACCTAAAAAAGCAAAGAAACTATAAAAAACCAACCAAATGTCTAACGCTACGTAATTTAAGTTGACATTTTTATTGATTTAATATACAATTACACTTATATTATAAAAACAATAGGAGAAAGTTGTGAACGTTTACGAGCTTATTTCATTTATAGCATATTTTGTTCTCGTTCTCGCAGTTGGCGTTTACTTTTACTTTAAGGGAAAAGGAAAGTCAGGCGAGAAAGAGTATTTTTTAGGAAATAGACAGATGAGCGGTTTAATTGCCGCATTCTCTGCAGGTGCATCCGACATGTCCGCTTGGGTATTGATGGGGCTTCCTGGTGCGATTTTCCTTTACGGATTAGGTCAAGTATGGATTTCAGTTGGTCTTCTTATCGGCACAGTTTGCGCGTGGCTTTTTGTCGCTCCTAAACTTCGCCGTTTTGCAATCAAGGCTGACGACTCTATTACTATTCCTGAATTTTTATCGAATAGATTTAAGGCTAAAAGTCCTATAATGCGTATTTCATGTGCGGTAATATTCGTTATTGCGTATTGTGTATACACTGCGTCCAGCCTCGCTGCGTGCGGAGACCTCTTTAATTTGGTTTTAGGGGTGGATAAAAAACTTGCAATGATAATTGCAGGCGCTATCATCGTTGGATATACTTTACTTGGCGGTTTTAAGGCTGTTTGTTGGACGGACTTCTTCCAAGGTATGATAATGCTCGCGGCAATAATGCTCGTTCCCATTATCGCGCTTTTCGTTATGAATTCTTCGGGCTCTCTCGGTGCGGTCACAACTCCTGAAAACTATTACAGTTTGTTGTCAAGCGGTAAATTTGATTGGGCAAGTATAGCCAATATCATAACAGGACTTGGATGGGGATTAGGCTACTTTGGAATGCCACATATTCTCGTAAGATATATGTCTATCAAGTCTGAAAAGGAAATGAAAAAATCTCAAATTATAGGTATAGTTTGGATTGCTATTATTTTGACCATGGCAACCGTTGTTGGTTTGGTGGGACACAGTTTCCTTGGCGACTCGCTTGCAAGTGCTGACAAGAACCTCGTGTTCGTAAAGATGATAAGAAGCACCTTCGGTTACGGAGCAATTGCTTTGTTTGGAGGTTTATTGCTTTCTGCTATCGTTGCTGCGGCAATGAGCACGGCAGATTCGCAATTACTCGCTTCTTCAAGTGCATTCTCTTCGGATATTTATAAAACTGCTATCAGAAAGAACGCGTCTGATAAAGAAATACTTTGGGTGGGCAGAATTACCGTCGGTGCGATAATTATAATAGCTCTTTTAATAGCATTGTTCGTAAGCTCTGACATTATGGGACTAGTATCTGCCGCTTGGTCGATTTTTGGCGCTGCGTTTGGACCTGTTATCTTGCTTTCACTTTTCTGGAAGAGATTTAACTATAAAGGCGCAGTAACCTCTATAATCGTTGGCTTTGTAGTGTCGATTCTTTGGATGATACTTTTCAACTTTGAATACTATGCATTCGACAGTATCATATATAACACAGGAGTTTACGAGATTGTTCCAGGCTTTATAGCAGGGCTTATCGTTGCGTTTGTTGTTTCACTTTCAACAAAAGCGCCGTCAAAGGAAATACAAGACCTTTACGATTCGGTTAAAAAAGTTCCCGACGAACAACAAGAAATAGCATAAAAATGAAAGGGCAACTTCGGTTGCCCTTTATGTTTTGAATAATAAACCCTTAATATCGGCAAAATAAATTTATGCGTTACGAAAAGATATACGTGGACGTAACCGCGAAATTTTTGGCGGAGGGTGGATTAAGACCTACTGAACTTACTTGGCGGAACGGAAAGAAATATGTCATTGATAAAGTTAGGTTTATTGACCGTGCACCTGCAAGGGTTGGTGGACTTATAATAAAGAGGTATACCGTCGTGATTGGCGGACAAGAGCGGTATTTATACTACGACAAAAATCTAGAACGTTGGTTTGTGGAGAAAATATTTATGAGAACTATATTACATAGTGACCTTAATAATTTTTACGCATCGGTAGAGGTTATGAAAAACCCCGACTACCGCGACGTTCCGCTTGTCGTAACGGGAAGCGTGGAGGATAGACAC
>SVIY01000064.1 GCA_015069265.1 Clostridiales bacterium | reverse complement strand
CACATGCTCCGCTGCTTGTGCGGGTCCCCGTCAATTTCTTTGAGTTTCAACCTTGCGGCCGTACTCCCCAGGCGGAATACTTATTGTGTTAACTGCGGCACGGAAGGAGTCGATACCTCCCACACCTAGTATTCATCGTTTACAGCGTGGACTACCAGGGTATCTAATCCTGTTTGCTCCCCACGCTTTCGTGCCTCACCGTCAGTTACAGTCCAGTAAGTCGCCTTCGCCACTGGTGTTCCTCCTAATATCTACGCATTCCACCGCTACACTAGGAATTCCACTTACCTCTCCTGCACTCAAGCTTAACAGTTTTGGTAGTAGCGCCGAGGTTAAGCCCCGGAATTACGCTACCAACTTGAAAAGCCGGCTACGCACCCTTTACGCCCAGTCATTCCGGACAACGCTTGCCTCCTACGTATTACCGCGGCTGCTGGCACGTAGTTAGCCGAGGCTTGCTATTGGGGTACCGTCACTTTCTTCGTCCCCCATCACAGAACTTTACAATCCGAAGACCTTCATCATTCACGCGGCGTTGCTGGGTCAGGCTTGCGCCCATTGCCCAATATTCCCCACTGCTGCCTCCCGTAGGAGTCTGGACCGTTTCTCAGTTCCAGTGTGGCCGATCACCCTCTCAGGCCGGCTAACTATCGTAGGCTTGGTGGGCCGTTACCTCACCAACTACCTAATAGTACGCGAGCTCATCTGCATCCGATAAAATCTTTTACCCCTGAAGGATGCCCTTCTGTGGTCTTATGCGGTATTAGCACACATTTCTATGTGTTATTCCCCAGATGCAGGCAGATTGCTCACGCGTTACTCACCCGTCCGCCACTGATCAGGGGCCGAAGCCCCGTCACCGTTCGACTTGCATGTGTTAAGCACGCCGCCAGCGTTCGTCCTGAGCCAGAATCAAACTCTTAAGTTTAATATTCTTAAAGCCGTGTTCCTTAGAACACAACTGCTCTAACGATTTCGTTATTGCTGACTGTTTTTTTGGTACATAAAAATACTCAAAATTAATTGACAGAAACATTTCAAAACATAATGTTTTGTAACCATTTCCTTCTATTCAATTTTTAAACAACATTGGGTTGAACATCCGTTCAACGTGCTGTCTCAACCGACAGCCTATACATCATACCACATTGAAAACTTAATGTCAACTGTTTTTCACAACTTTTTTAAAATTTTTTTTAATTTTTTTAAAAAGTTTTTTCAGTTGTTTTCAATGCCTTTTCGGCTCCGTTAAAACCTTTTTTGGCAAGCGGTTTTGCGACCGCAGTGATTTGATGTGTGACTATTAAACTACATTTTGAGAAAAAAGTCAAGCGTTTTTTCAAACTTTTTTAAAAAAATTTTCAAAAAACTATATATTGTGGTGTTTTTGTTCATTTTTTTCAAAAAACACAACCGACTTTCCCATTTTTCGATTAATTTCGCCCCAAAAAACACAAAACGTCATTTTGCTTTTTTCTCAATTTTTAAAAACTTTCTCCAATTTCAAACAGCAATCGTCTTCAATTTTACAAGAAAATCCTTTTTACGCAAAGCAATTTTTTCAATTTTCCCCCTCTTTTGCCAAAAAAAATCTTTTATCCTTATAATTTTACGCACCCGCGCGCACGCGCGCACACGTATATTATATTATGTGTTTCGCTTTATATTACGTGTTTCGCGTTTTCAACTAAGTAATCCGCACAAATTAAAAACGCAAAGGGAAATCCTTTGCGTTTTTGCAACAAATATTAATGCAAACTTTTTGCTTCTCTTATTATATCATTCTTTTCTCTTATCGCTTTACGTTCCGCTTCCTCTCTTCTCCTTGCATTTTCAGATTTTGCAGGATTTTGAGCCTTATCTATCATAACTCCTGAAACAAGCAATAACACACCACCTATAACCGCGATAATAAGTGATACCCCCAACGGAATAATTGCTTTACCGGTTCCACACGCAACACAACTTAACAAATCAAAGAACAACTGAAAAAACAATACCATACCGATACCCATAAGCACTTTTGCTTTTGTCGGAATACCTGTATCATCTACTTCAGTATAACTAACCCTAACATTGTTGAAGTTTCGTTCAAGTTCCACCAACCTCGCGTAGTTTTCCATCTCTGTATTGCGGTTAAAGACCAGTTTTACGTAATGGGTAGTGGTTGTAACGTTGTATAGGTCATCGCCTCGCGTTTCCAAGCGGTTGCTTTGATTGAAAATTTCCTGAGAACTTTTTAATTCCCAGCCAAACGCTTCCCACAGTTCAATTGTTTCATTTTCCTCAGATGCCGACACCTGAATACTTTTGCTTTCGTATGCCATACTTCCTCCCTTTTTTTGATAGCGGTTTGCTATATTTTGAATATATTATATAGCAATTTGCTATAATTGTCAAGAATATAATGGAGTAAATATGATAGAATTTCAAAAAAATTTAAAGGAACTAAGAAAAACTTACGGATTCACACAACGGCAACTCGCTCAAAAACTCGGCATTTCTCAACCGTCTTATATAAGATATGAAATAGGAACATCCGAACCGTCTTTAGAAACATTATGTAAAATAGCCGACGTGTTTGATGTTTCCGTCGATTTTTTATTGGGTAGAGCAGACATTTAACCCCTCTCCCCTTACAATTACTTTGAAACAAGATGAAAGGACAGCGAAAAATTCGCTGTCCTTTTTGTATTTTAGAGCAAAGTGCTTTTACGCCTACTTCACTAACCGCAAGACCTATAAAATCCTTTTTAAAAAATTATTTAGTTGAGCCTTGTAGCCATCGGGATCTTCAATAAAACTTATACCGTGCCCCGCGTTTGGAACAGTAAAAAGATATTTTTCCGAAGCACACGCCTCAAAAATTTCTCTTGCCATTTGCACGGGAACGAAATCATCCGCCTCTCCGTGGCAAATTAAAATTGGAACACTGCATTCCTTAACCGAATTAACCGCACCGCCTTGAAGTTTAAATCCGCCAAAGAGCCTTGCGCCGAGTTTCACGAACGGCATAGTTATGGAAACAGGAAAGCCCATACCGCCACAAACTTTTTTAATTATTGCCTCGGGCGATGAATACGGACAGTCGGCAATTATCCCCACAACGTTTTTAGGCAGTGGCAAAGAACTTGCGTGTAAAACGGTAGCACCGCCCATTGATACGCCCGTTAAGATAATTTTTTGTTCACTCCCAAACCTACGCACGGCGTAATCTATCCACGTTAGCAAATCTCGGCTTTCGTTTATACCGAACGTAATAACCTTGCCCTCACTCTTTCCGTGTGCGCGATGATCTATAAGTAAAATATTGTGACCAACCTCTCTTGCGAGTTTCGCCCCGCCGCAAAAGTCACGGGTGGCTACGCCTCTATATCCGTGCACCTGAATTTGTAAGGGCGCACCGTCACAAACGTGATAATAACGGGCATAGAGTTTAAGTCCGTCAAAGGAAGTGACGCTAACTTCTTCGTAAGCATACGCACTAAGTTCATCTATAAGCGAGTGCATTACCTCCTCTGCCCTTTTAAAACTTTCCCCATCGGGAAAATCGTGAGGGTTGTTATTTCTTTTAGGAGAGGAATAGAATGCTACACGAAAAGCGTAAAAAGAAAAACCAACAATTAAGGCGAGGAGAAAAATCCCCCCGCCTAAAATCCACCATAACATTATTCGTCGTCCTCGTCGTTTTTGGGTTTGCTTGTATAGAAAGCAACCAATTTGTTAAGCAAAACAACCACAACAATTACTATTGCTATTACTACGAAAATTGCAAGAACGCCTTTCCACATAATTTCAAGAGAACCGAAAACGTTATTCTTCCAAGTTTCCGATCCAATTTTTACAAATTTCTCAGCAGAAGACAACAACGCGTTTAATAAAATCATAACTTTACCTCCTTACACTAATCCGCCTACAATACCTATTATAAGACCGCCAACAATTGCCGAAGCAATTTGACCTGAAACGTTCGCCCCTATCGCGTGCATAAGCAAGTGGTTTTCAGGGTCTTCTTTAAGCCCCATTTTTTGAATAACCCTTGCCGACATCGGGAACGCAGAAATACCTGCAGCGCCTACCATAGGATAATCTTCTTTTTCGAGAAGAGGTTCATAAGTTTTGCAACCATAACACCCGCGATAGTATCAAACACGAAAGCAAAAATACCAAGCGCCATAATTATAACCGTTTGAACCGAAACAAACATTTCTGCTTGCATATTAAAAGCAATAGTTATACCCAAAAGAAGGGTTATAAGGTTAGCAAGTGTAGTTTGAGCCGTTTGAGAAAGATTTTCCAACACACCGCATTCACGCAAAAGATTACCAAACATAAGAAAACCTACAAGCGCGAGTGACTTGGGAGCAAACAAACCTGCAACCAAACTTACTATAACGGGGAAAAGAATTTTCGTAACCTTGCTAACGGAAGCAGGCTTGTATTCCATACGGATAAGCCTTTCCTTTTTAGTAGTAACACATTTTATTGCAAGAGGTTGAATAATGGGAACAAGCGCCATATATGAATACGCAACAACGGTTATTGCACCCGTATAATTACTGTTAAGCGCACCTGCAACTACTATGGAAGTAGGACCGTCCGCCGCCCCGATTATACCGATAGATGCGGCATCGTTAATACTGAAGCCAAGCAAAGCCGCGAGAAGTACGGTTAAAAAAATACCAAACTGCGCCGCTCCGCCCAAAATAAACATTTTAGGATTAGAGAGTAACGGTCCAAAGTCTATCATCGCGCCAATACCTATAAATAGCAAAATAGGCAAAGCCTCAGACGTACCTATAAGCCCCTTGTAAAGCCATTCAATGATACCTTGCTCGCCCCCTTGCGTCAAAACGTTTGCACCGGGGATATTTACGAGGATAGCACCAAAACCCATAGGCAAAAGTAGGGCAGGTTCCATATCTTTTTTGATTGCCAAAAAGATTAGCACACCGCCGATAATCCACATAATGACGTACTTCCACCATACGTCACCCATTTCCACAAAGGTTTGATACAAAAAGCCCAATTCCTTTGTGAAGTCAAAAAGTAAACCGTTCAACATCTACATTCTCCTTTTCCCACGCGTCTAACGGGGATTTCTTTTGTTACGTCTTTATATATTTTATTCTGCTCGCAATGCCTTTACGGGATCTTTACGCTTAGCAATGCCTGCAGGAATAAGCCCTGCTACAAAATTGAGTAGTACCGATAACGCAATAAGTGCGAGCGAGAAATACCAAGGTAATGCCACCAACCCCGGAATACCCGTCATACTTTGAATAAAAGCACTGAGGGGCAAGGAAATTAAAATTGTAAGAAGTATTCCGAAGAAGCCCGACACAAAACCTATTACCATAGTTTCAGTATTGAAAATATGCGATATATCGAGTTTTCTCGCGCCAAGCGCCCTCAAAACACCTATCTCCCGCGTTCTCTCTAGCACGGAAACGTAAGTTATAATACCTATCATAAGTGCGGAAACTACAAGGGAAATTGCAGTTAAGCACAATAGCGCACACGTTATTATATCTATAAACTGCTGAACAACGTTTAAAACAACACTCATCATATCCGAGGGAACAATCTCACTCTTGCCTTCAGCCTTGCGCTCCTTGCTAATTTCAGCAATTGCATTTTTCACACCGGCTTTTGCATCATACCCCTTGCAGTATATGGATATTGAAGTTGGAATGGTCGCATAGCCGTATCCTCTCATTGCCGAAGTAATTTCCCAATCCCCCGGCTCTGCGCCGTTATTTTTGGATTTATAATCGTTTATATAGCCTTCTAAAATTTTCTTTACTACGTTTGACGAATACGCACTCTCTATAACCCTTTCGGTGAGCGATGGCAAATAACCGATACATTTCGTGCCTAAAACGCCGATGGATACGTCGTCTTTCAGTTTGATAATACCCGAAATTTTCAGTTTATCACCGTTCATATTGTTGTAGGTGTATGAAGTGTTATCCGTTGTTTTATCCCCACGGAAGAATACCAACTGATAGCCACTACCCACCCTCGCGGAAATTTCTTGATTGATTAAGTTCAACTCCATACTCGGCTTGGTCGTTTCGTTTTTATAAAAACCACCGCTTGAGTTTTCTACGTAATAACTGTCGTTAGGAACAAGCCTAAACTCCCTGTTATTGTCGTTTAAAAAGTTATCAACGTCGAAAGTCAAGTTGTCTACATCGTCGCTATCTTTGTAATTTAAAGATACGCTCTGCATATCCAAGCCGTTAAAGAAAAGGTTAATATCACTAATTTGGTTTTTACCGTCAAGGATTAAAACCAACTCATTATAATTTCTTGGATATTCGCCAGAAATGAGTTCATATTGCTCGTCAACAAGTTCTCTCGATGGCATTTGCGTCCAAAAAGAAGAGGTGTTTATCGCCATATAATATTGGCTTTGGGTTGCCACTTCTCCAAAGAGTTTTGTTCCGCTCGGTATCTTTTTAACTATATTGAAGTTTATCCCGTAATTCATAAAAATATCGTAATACAGTTCGGGGTTTACCTTTTTTAACGCCTCTACAAACTCACTGTCTATCTCGTTTACTCTCGTTTGATTTTTTAAAATTTGCTGAACGAGTTTATATACGTAAATTTTATCTTTATCGTATTTGCCGTCAAGCCCATCTAAAGATGACACTACGGTATTTACCATACTTTCATACTCGGTCGCACTTCTCGTTATAGTAATAGGGTAACTTGCAAGGGCTACTTCCTGCCTATATATGAACGAATTTAGCCCAGAATACAACCCAAGCACCAACGCAATACCGAGTATGCCGATACTGCCGGCAAGTGCAGTCAATAGCGTTCTAAACTTCTTAGAAGAGAGGTTTGTTAAACTCAGTTTTAATGCCGTGCCAAAAGTCATAGCAGGTTTCTTTTGCTCTCTTTCTCCTTGTAAAGATGTAACTTCACTCAAACAAAAAGCCTCTTTGATTTGCTCTAAGTCCTTTGCAAAAATCACCTTTTTCTCAGTTAAAACACATTTTAACTGTTTCTTTATGCGAGCAGAATGTTTTGCAACAACCTTTCCGTTTTGCGTTGTTAAAACAACGAACTTCACTCCGCAAATCTCTTGCAAATACGCCTTCTTTGCCTGCGATATTTCCTCGTTTTTAAG
>SVIY01000063.1 GCA_015069265.1 Clostridiales bacterium | reverse complement strand
GATTCCTCCGAGGATATCTCTCTGTTTGAACATGTTTATCGCTTTACACAAGTAACCTACCGCCATGTGCAACACGCCAAGTCCCAAGCACATAAGGAGAATGAGCATAAGGTTATTCATACCAGAACCGTCTGGAACAGGGTTAGGAAGTATTGCCTTATACGGCAAAGCAAAGCCGAATAGTGAGTTAAACAGCACGCCGAATATAATCGTGGGTATTCCGCTAAATGCAATTATGCTCCAAAGCCTTTTTGCGCCGTTATCAATTTTGATTTTTGATGAGAGATATATACCTATAAACATCATACAAAGTCCATAGCCAATATCCGCCATAATAAGCCCCATAAACAACATAAAGAATATAAACACCACTTTATTGGGGTCAAGTTCTCTATAATTTGGCGATGAATACATATCAACGACAAATTCGGATTGCTTTATTGGGCTTTTGTTTTTAAGAAGTGTTGGTGGTGTATCTTGTTTAGTGGGTTCACTAAACTCAATAAACACCGCTTTGGTTACCGAATGGATTGTGTCCAATACCGTTTGTTTACTTTCTTCAGGGAGGTAGCCCTGCATAACAAAGGTTTTGTTCGTCCTTCTAAACTCCTCGCTAACCTTCTCTTTTTCTATAACGAATTTTAAGTAGTCCGAATACGCCCTCAACTCTTTTAAGTCTGAAACGCTTTGGCAAAGCAACTTATCCACTTGTTCGTTGTCATTGTCGAGTGCATTTAATTGGCTCTCTATCTCTTTTGTTTTTTCTGTCGGAGTTTTGTCAAAGTCAAACGGACATTTATTAAATCCGTTTTCCACCAACTTTTGTTCCGCGCTCTCGTATAAGTCGTTAAACACAACAAGTGCTATAACTGCTTGTTGTCCTACGGCTAACACTTTTAGTTCGCTCAAAGGATTTTCTTCTACAAAGTTTTGTAGCGACGATATTGCTTCGGCTTTAATCGTACCGAAGAAGACGTGCGTCGTCTTTGTCGACTTAAACTCTGAAAACTTTTCTTTTACCACAAGATACGGATTTAATTGAGATAAAATATTGTTAAGTTTTAGAGCAGCTGCTCTATTTTCCATAACTTTGTTGCGGTACGTTGAAATCTTCTCAACAATTTTTCCTACTTGCTCTTTCTTATCCTTTGCGGATACAAACTCTTCATACGTCAAAAACTGATATTTTAGAAAACTTAAATCTTCTTTCAAGAACGGTTTGTTTTTACACTTTTCTAGCCTTTCTTCAAAAAAGGTAATTACACCTTTTATTCTATCAAATTCTTGATATATGGGTAAATTTTCCTCGTTTTTTTGCACGGTAAAAGTATCCGCAACCTCTTCGGTTGCAGTCAGTTCCACGCTTGCAGTTTTGTGAAGCGCGTTCAAAATATCTTCCTTATAGTCGTATAGACTTATAAGTTTAATTTTTGACATTTTGACAATAGACATTACTTACAAATACCGTCCACTATTTTTTGTGCTATTTTATCTAGTTTGCTTTTCGCTTGCTCTTTAACCTTTATTGAGTCAGTCTCTGCTTCCTTTATAATTTCTTCGTAGCGCGCGTTTGCTTGTTCTTGCGCTTTAGAAATCGCCGTTTTCTTTTCAAGGTTAAATAAAGCGACTGTCTTTTTTCTTTCCGCCTCTATTTTTTCTTCGCCTTGCGAGGTAAAGTCTTTTGCCTTTTTATTAGCGTCAACTATTATTTGTTCTGCAAGTTCTTCTGCTTGTATTATAGAAGTTACGATTTCTTTCATATCACACCTTATTTTGTACAATTAACCATTATAAATTTATTATATTACAGTTTTTTAACTTGGTCAATACATTTTGTAAAATTTTACCATTTATTTTATACAAAAAACGCCGTCAAAAACGGCGTTTTTTCTGTATTATTTATCTTTCTCAAAAAGCTCCAAAGCTTCTGCCTTTCTTTTGTCTAAAAACCACTTCCAAGTAGTCGTGTCGATAAATGGGTTTCCCTCGCATCCCTTTGCTTGTGCTTCAAGTTTTTCTGCATGCTTATTATCTCCTAAGTGATTGCCCAAATGAACTTCAACTTTCTCGTTGTAAACCTTATCGATACTGTCTATAAATTGCTCTCTTAAAGAGTGAGGAAGTCCGTATTTATCAAGGTAAACTCGTTTTAACGACGGCAGTCCGCCACCACCAAACATACCTGCGCGATACTCTTTTCCATTATCGGTGCAGTTGAAGAATATACTCATTACCCCCCTGGTATGTCCAGGGCAAGAGACGAACGTAAAGGTCTTTTCGCCGATTTGTATTTGGTCGCCGTCTTTCACGATAACGTCCGGTTCAAACACTTCCTCATATTTTATACCAAATTCATTAGCATATTGAAGTTGATCAACACCTCGTGCCGTATCTTCATCTCCAAGTCCTATGTAGGTTTTTGCACCGGTAAGTTCCACCAATGCACGAGTACCGCCGAGGTGGTCTATATGCCCGTGCGAGTGTATAATATGCTTTATATCGCGATAATCAAAACCTAGTTTATTGATGTTATCAAGTATTTGATAAAGGGTTTTTGGAAGCCCCGTATCTAACATAATAAGTCCGTCAGTGCTTTTTATTATCCAAGCCGGTGCGGTCTTTGAACCCACGTGATAGATATCGTCGGTATACTTAATTGGGTCGAGTTTAAAAGTCCAGTACTCCATATATATGCCTCCTAAATTTTTATCCTTAATATATCGCCCTCTTGTAATTCAAGGTCGGTATAAAGTTTAAGTTTTTGTTGAACGATTTTTGCGTCTTCTACTACATTGCCCTTTTCGTCTTCCAATCTTTCAACTTTTATTAATTTATTAAACGTACTCGTGGGAGATAACACCTCTAAAGTATCGCCAACCTTAAACCTATTACGCATTTCGATAAGTGCATAACCCTCGGTAGCGTCGCGTTTTAGGACGTTTGCGATAAATTTATGAGTGCCTTTGCTTTGACTATCGTCATAGTTAACCGTCCTATCGTTATAGCCCGTAATATAAGCCGTTGTAAACTCTCTATGCGCTGTTTTTTTTAGCTCCTCTTGATAGAGAGGATTATCCTTATACCCCTCTCCTGCTTCGTAATAAGCATCGAGGGCGCGTCTATACGCATTTACAACAGTCGCCAAATAATACTCTGATTTCATTCTTCCTTCAATCTTAAACGAGCAAACTCCTGCCTTATCGAGTTCAGCGATGTAATCTAATAGGTTTAAGTCTTTGCTATTCATTATGTAAGTTCCGCGCTCGTCTTCTTGCATCTCCATAAAGCCACATTCCGAACCCTTTTCGCGAATTTCATAATTCCATCTGCACGCTTGAACGCACTCGCCTCTGTTACTACTTCTGCCTGTGCGATAGTCTGACAATAGACAACGTCCGCTATACGAAATGCACATTGCTCCATGTATGAACGTTTCAAGTTCCATATCTGGTACTTTTTTATTTATTCCTTCTATCTCGGACAAGGAGAGCTCTCTAGCCAAAATAACTCTTTTAACACCGTGCTTTTGCCAAAACTCTACGGTTTTGTAGTTTAGCGTGTTAGCTTGGGTGGAAAGGTTTATAGGGAGGTCGGGCGCAACAGTTCTCGCTAGATATATAAGTCCCGTATCAGAAACTATTGCTCCGTCCACTTTTGCTTCTTGCAAAAATTTAAAATACTCCTCTGCACTTTCAATATCGTCATTTCTGCCAAAAATATTTACGGTAACGTATATCTTCTTGCCAAGTGAATGAGCGTATTCAACCGCCTCTATTATTTCTTCATTAGAAAAGTTCCCTGCTAAAGCGCGCAAGGAAAAGTTTTTTCCGCCAATGTATACTGCGTCTGCACCGAAGTGAAAAGCCGTTTTAAGTTTTGACATATCGCCTGCTGGCGACAATAATTCTATTCTACTCATTTTATCCTTTTAGTTATGCTTATACCGTCTTCAATATCCATGATTGTAGTCGATAAATTCTCGTTTGTCGTTATCGCGTTTAAGTAATTTTCCATACTGTGTTTCGTCGTATTAAATCTATGCGGAGTTTTGACCTTATCGCCAACGTACCCTCTAAACAAAACGTTATCCGCAAACAGTACGCCCCCAACTTTTAATATTGAGAGCAAGTGCGGAAGATACTCATAATAATGACCTTTTGGGCCGTCCAAAAATATAAAGTCGTACTCGCCCGTAAGTATAGGGATAATTTCCGAAGCATCGCCTTGGAAAATTTTAGCCCTATCATCCACACCGAACGTGCGGTAATTTTCCTTTGCTATCGCAATTTTTTGTTCGTCTATTTCTATACCCGTAAGTCTTGCATTTTTCTCGGTTAAAAGCATGGCTATACCCGAAAGTCCCACGTTAACGCCAATTTCCAAAATGCTTTTAGGCGCATTTTCTTTGACCGTCGATAAAAGCACGGCAAAAGATTGGTCGCGAAGTACGGGTTCTCCGTTTGCTTTAGCCTCATTTCTTAAAGCAATAATTCTCTCCACTTTATACCACCATTATCACAGGAAGCAACATCGGATTTTTCTTTGTTGTTCTAAACACGTAGTTTTTAATCTGCTTTTTAACTATTGCACATAGTTCTTCCTCGCTCTTTACTGCGCGCAAATCTAATTGATTTAGTGTGTTTTTAAGGTTTGCGGTCATCTCTTTGACCATCATATCGTCAAGCGCTAACCCTTTCACAACGATTTTTAATGACTTTAACTGCGCCGTTAACTCGTCAAGTCCAACTACCGCCACTATTACACCGTCTTCCGAGAGATGAATTCTGTCGCGAAGCACAAAACTGTCCGCACCGTCTATTCCAACACCGTCAACAAACCTTGAGCCTGCGGGGAATTTTTCACCACGAGTCATCGTTTTAGTGGTAAATTCCACAGTGTCGCCTATATCCGCTATCATAATGTTACTCTCTTTCATACCGAGTTCTTGAGCAAGTTGAGCGTGTTTTTTAAGATGACGGTATTCGCCGTGCACTGGGATAAAGAATTTTGGAGTTAGTAGTGAGTGAAGAACGCGGAGTTCTCCTCTACAAGCGTGGCCTGATACGTGTATAGGCTCTAACGACTCGTAAATAACCTCTGCACCCAAACGGTAAAGATTGTTTATTACACCATAAATCATTTTTTCGTTACCCGGAATAACGGACGCGCTAATAACCACCGTATCGTTACTGCCGATAACAACTTTATTAAACTCGCCGCTAGCCATACGCGTTAGCGCGCTCATAGGCTCGCCTTGAGTACCCGTTGAAACGATAAGCATTTCTTCGTCACGGAAATTTTTTGTCTTTTCCACGTCCACTATAAGATTATCAGGTATTTTTAGTTCGCCAATTTTTGACGCTGCTTCGGCAATATTTATCATACTGCGCCCTGAAAATGCAACTTTTCTCTTATACTTTACCGCCAAATCTAAAATTTGTTGAAGTCTATGGACGTTAGAAGCAAAAGTTGCTATGATAAGCCTTCTCTTTTGATTGTCTGCAAAAACGTGATCCAAAGTATCCTTAACTACCGACTCACTCATGGTCGTGCCGTCTAATTCAATGTTGGTAGAATCTGCCATTAATAGCAAAACACCCTTTTTACCAATCTCTGAAATCCTAGGCAAATCCATCATTTCTCCGTTAACTGGAGTAAAGTCAATCTTAAAGTCACCAGAGTGAAAAACTATTCCGACAGGAGTTGTAATTGCAAGCCCAACGGCACCTGCTATCGAGTGGTTTACGTTGATAAATTCGATAGTAAAACAGCCGAGTTTTATCGCTCCGCCAGGTTTTATACAATTTAGGCTTACGTTGTTTAATTTGTGTTCTCTTATCTTATTCTCAATGAGAGTTAATGTTAGTTTCGTGCCGAAAATTGGGGCGGTTATATCTTTTAAGATATACGGCAAAGACCCTATATGGTCCTCGTGCCCGTGAGTTATCACAATACCGCGAATATGTTTCTTGTTCTCTTGCAAATAAGTAACGTCGGGTATAACCAAGTCCACACCCGGCATATTATCCCCGGGAAAAGTGAGTCCCGCGTCTATAATTATTATGTCCTTGCCGAACTCTAACGCGGTCATATTCTTGCCTATTTCACCAACACCGCCCAAAAACCTCACTTTTAAGGTCTTTTTGACGTCTTTAACCGCTTTTTTCGTGGTGGTTTTATTTTCAACGACCTTTTGCGGTTTACTCTTTATCTTGCCCTGCTTTACGCTCTTTTGTGATTTTACAGTCGGCTTTTTTGTTTTTACTATTTTTTCTTTCAATTCGGTCTCTCCTAAACGTTGTTCTAATGCTATATATTTACCGATATTATACACTTTTTTTAAAAATTTGTAAACAGTATTAAAAAGCAAATAAAGAATTTATTCTTTAAGGGGGTAAAATTGCTTGAAAAAAAAGTCGTATAAGTGTATAATCTTTTGTAAACATATTTATTTGACTTACAAGGAGACATAATAATGCGCGTATATAATTTTGCGGCTGGTCCTTCAACACTTCCGTTGCCTGTTTTAGAACAAGCACAAAAAGAACTTTTAAACTACCAAGATACCGGTATGAGTATCATTGAGATGAGCCACCGCGGTAAACCGTTTATGGCTGTTAACGCAGAGGCTAACGCACTTCTTCGTGAACTTATGAATATCCCCGATAATTATTCGGTACTTTTCGTTCAAGGTGGTGCCACCCAACAGTTTGCGGCTGTTCCCCTGAACCTGATGAAAAACGGCAAGGCCGACTATATTCTTACGGGTAACTTTGCATCCAAAGCTTACGAAGAAGCTCAAAAGTTCGGTGACGTTGCCGTTGCCGCTTCTTCAAAGGAAGCAAACTACACTTATATCCCCGATATGAAGGACGTAAAATTCCGCGACGGTATTGATTACGTTCACACCACTTATAACAACACCATTTTCGGTACTCGTTACACCGAACTTCCCAAAACCGACGCAACGCTCGTAACCGATATGAGCTCATGCATTTTGAGTGAAGAAGTTGACGTTACCAAATTCGGTCTCATCTATGCAGGCGCACAGAAGAATATTGCCCCCGCAGGTCTTACTATCGTTATCGTTAGAAAAGATTTATTAGGCAACGCTTCACCCGTTTGCCCCATTATGCTCAACTATGCTATTCAAGATAAGAATGATAGCTTATACAAT
>SVIY01000062.1 GCA_015069265.1 Clostridiales bacterium | reverse complement strand
CATGAAGGACTTCATGGGCGGTGAAACGCTTGCTCCCGTTGAAAAACTCAACAAGACCGGCAACGTTAAAGACCTTGCCGTTGACTTCCTTCTCTACGGTTTCATGAGTGAAATCTTTGCTCGTCGCACTGGTTTCCACAGAGGTATGGGCGGTTCAATGCACGTATTCTTCCTCCCGTTCGGTATTTACCCCAACAACGCATTGGTTGGTGGTGCTGCTCCCGTAGCACTCGGTGCTGCGCTCTACAAGAAGGTTAACGACAAACCCGGTATCGTAATCAGTAACGTTGGTGACGGCGCTGTTGGTTGCGGTGTTGTATACGAATCTATGAACTTCGCTGCAATGGACCAACTCCGTCAACTTTGGGAAAAGAAGGGTGGACTTCCTATCCTCTTCAACTTCTTCAACAACGGTTACGGCATGGGCGGACAAACCAGAGGCGAAACCATGGCTTACGACTTCCTTGCTCGTCTTGGCGCTGGTGTTTCTCCCACACAACTCTATGCTGAAAGAGTTGACGGCTTCAACCCGCTCGCAGTTATCGACGCAATGAAGAGAAAGAAGAAGATTTTAGTAGACGGCGACGGCCCTGTTCTTCTCGATGTTGTAACTTATCGTTATGGTGGACACTCTCCGTCCGACGCTATGAGCTACAGAACTATCGAAGAAGTAGAAAACTGGAAGCAATACGACCCAATCGTTACTTACAGAAAATCGCTTGTTGATGCTAAAATTGAATCTGACGGCAAGTTCGACGATATCCTTGCAAGCATTAAAGAAAGAATGCTCAAGCTCTGCAAACTTGCAGCAGACCCCGTTGAATCTCCCTATCTTGATTTCAAGAAAGACCCCTACTACGTTGAAGACCTTATGTTCTCTAACGGTTCTGTTGAAAGTATGGGTGATAGACCTGTTGAAATCGGCAAGGACGTTAAGATTCCTATGGAAGAAAACCCCAGAGTAAAACAAATCGCAGGCAAACTCCGCTATGCATTTGACGAAAAGGGACAACAAGTTTCCAACATGAAGAGATACAATATCCGTGACGGCTTGTTTGAAGCAATCATCGATAAGTATTATAAAGACCCGACCCTTACCGCATACGGTGAAGACGTTCGTGATTGGGGTGGTGCGTTCGCAGTTTACAAAGGACTTACCGAAGCGCTTCCTTACCACAGACTCTTCAACTCTCCTATCTCTGAAGCAGCAATCGTTTCTTCTGCAGTAGGTTACGGTCTCTGCGGTGGTAGAGCTATCGTAGAACTTATGTATGCTGACTTTATGGGTAGAGCAGGCGACGAAATCTTTAACCAACTTGCAAAATGGCAAGCAATGAGTTCTGGTATCTTGAAGATGCCCGTAGTTTTACGTGTATCTGTTGGTGCTAAATACGGCGCACAACACTCTCAAGACTGGGTTGCTCTTCCTGCACACGTTCCCGGACTTAAAGTTTGCTTCCCTGTAACTCCTTACGATGCAAAAGGTCTTATGAACGCAGCACTCAACGGTACTGACCCTGTAATCTTCTTTGAAAGCCAAAGAATTTACGACAAGGGTGAAGAATTCAGAAAAGAAGGCGTACCCGAAGGTTACTATGAAATCCCGCTCGGCGAACCCGACGTTAAGAGAGTTGGTAGCGATATCACCATTCTTACTATCGGTGCAACTCTTTATAGAGCAATGGACGCTGCTAAAACCCTTTCTGAAAAATACGGCGTAGAAGCAGAAGTTATCGACGCAAGGTCTATCGTTCCGTTCAACTACGAAAAGGTTGTTGAATCTGTTAAGAAGACTGGTAGAATCATCCTTGCATCTGATGCTTGCGCTAGGGGTTCTATCCTTAACGACTTCGCTAGAAACATTTCTGAACTTTGCTTCGATTATCTCGATGCACCTGCAGTTGTTGTTGGCGCACAAAACTGGATTACTCCTCCGTTCGAATTCGACGCAGACTTCTTCCCGCAAGCTGATTGGATTATCGACAACATCAACGATAAAATCCTTCCGCTCAAAGGTCACGTTTCTAAAATTAACACTTCTAACGCTGAAACTTTACGTAAGGCAAAGAAAGGCGTATAATTTAAGCGTTTATCTACGGCGCGATACTGCGTTACTGCTTAGTGTTTGGACTTCGATGAACGGACGTTCAATCTTACCCCAAACACTTCGCGAGCCTTGTCTCGCTTGTATCTAACCACTTAAAAGTGATACATACTGCTTGTATCTACGTCGTTAAATGAAATATGTGTGTAGTGCAAGCCTATTGCAACTCGTTTCTAACCACTTAAATCAATAGAACAAGTTGATTTAACGATGCTCGCTAGCCTTGTCTCGCTTGTATCTAACCACTTAAAAGTGATACATACTGCTTGTATCTACGTCGTTAAATGGAAACTAAATTTAAAAACTAAAACGGGGGCTTGTTTCAAGCCCCCGAAAGTTTATTTAGAGTATGAAAGAATTTCAGTTTATAACTCATGACAATAAAGATGCATATTTTAATATCGCATCAGAAGAATATCTTCTAAAACATACCGACGGGTATTATTTTTATCTTTGGATAAACGATCCGGCGGTAATTGTTGGCGTTAATCAAAACGCGATAGAAGAGGTTAATCTCGACTATACCCAAAGCAATTCTATCAAGGTTGTTAGAAGAATTACGGGTGGAGGAACGGTATACCACGACGGTGGGAATTTATGCTACACAGTAATTGCGCCTTTTAACGCAGAACAGGATAACTACAAAGCGTTTACTAAACCTGTCATCGAATATTTGAACGAGCTTGGTGTAAAAGCCGAGTTTTCAGGACGTAACGATATCGTTGTGGACGGCAAAAAAATTTCTGGCAATGCTCAAACGGTATATAAAGACCGCATAATGCACCACGGCACGATTTTATTTGATACCGATATGCAAGTCCTTTCCCACGCCTTAAAGCCCTCCAAAATCAAAATGGAGAGCAAGGGAATAAAGTCGGTTAGGGCAAGGGTTACGAACGTTAAAGAGCACTTAAACTCCGATATGACAATGCAAGAGTTTAAGGACGGTTTAGCACAAAAATTTTCCCAATCTTTTGCTAGATACGAGTTTACCAAAGATGATATAATAGAAATCACAAAACTCATAGAACAAAAATATTCTTCGTATGAGTGGAATATTGGTTGTTCTCCAAAGGGCAAGAATCAATTTACCAAGAAGTTCGATTTTGGTATATTCTCACTATTTTTCAACACGGTAGACGGCAAAATTGCCGATGCGGAAATTCGCGGTGACTTCTTTTCTAAAAAGGACGTAAAGCCCTTTGCTGACGCGCTATGTGGGGTTAGATTTACTAAAAGTGAGCTGTTAAACGCTTTTACTAACGTTGGCGACTATATAGAAAAAGCGACAGGCGAGCAAATTGTGGATGCGCTTTTTGAGGTTTAGTTTATTTTTGACCGTAAACTGATACGGATATATCGGTCTTTAATACTGACAAATAATTATCTTTATAACGACTGTACTGCTTGTGATTAAAGCGGTACAGTTTTTGTTTTATGTCCATAAAATCACACCCCGTTTGTTTTTCAGTCATAACAAGTTCTTCAATATTTTTAGCAAAAAACTGTTCAGCCTTTTCTTTTACTCTGTCGGGAATAGGCATGTTTTGGGAAAGTGCCTCGCTTGAACCGCTTGCGGAATGGTCACTCACTTTGCAGTACATATTTAACTGAATTTTTAGCGTCAAATCGTTTTCTGTGGCGTGTAATTTAACTTTTGGCATGCAGTCCACAACGCTTAAAAGATAATTGGTGTTTTGTCCGTTAAACGTAACGTTGTCCACAGGAAAGGTTGTGCCCTCAAACGCGCTAAAAAGTGCGTTGTAAGTCTGTGTTAGTTCGGGGGATAGTTCTCCGACCTTTTTGCCGTTTAGAAATAGTGCAGTTGTTCTTGCATCGAAAAGGTTATTATTGTCCTCTTTTTTGGAAGAGCCTCCCGACTGATTTGAACTTCCACTCCCTCCGCTACTTTGTCCACCACTGTTAGATTGAGGGTTGTCTTCGCTTGATTTTACGTCCTTTACTATGGGCATAAAAGCCGAGCCGTTTATCGAATAGTGCCCTTGGCAAAAGGTCTTGATGTCTGTGGATGCAATATCAGCGTCAAAACCGATGTTTTTAAGCATGATTTTTTGAAGCGCAAATGCAGAAATATTATCTAGCGGTGTAGCTTTTGAAATGAGTTCTCCTGCCTTTCCCTCGGTCATAGCAACTAGCGCGGAGTCTTGCACTCTTAACGATTTTGCAAAATAGTCCAAAACGTCTATCACGTTATCGTCGGTTAAATTTTCGCCAATTAAAATGAGGTTGCAGAATGCAAGTTTAGGAAACCACCCCGAAAAATCACCTAGATTTTTTATAGCACCACCTATTGTGGATGCTTTTCCCGTTATTTGAGTTTTAAGGTTTTCACTGTTGGTGTCGGTGGCTTCGGGAACGGCAATTTGTGCAGTAACCTCATAATCGTTATTATCTTTATCAACGGCGATTGCAGTTATAATAGCTGTTTTTTCTACGTCTATTAGTCCGAAGTCGCTTGAAAAGAAAAAAACCGAAATTGCAAAAACAATTAAAAGAATTATTTTAGCTTTCTTTGATTGCATTTTTGTCCTCCTTTTTTGCAGTAAGGCAAATTATAATAGGCAAAACGTTTGCCATAATAAAAAAGAAAATACCGGTGTAGTTCATTATAAACTGTTCTATGCTGAACACTCGTTTATAGAAAAGCATAATAATCAACGCGTGCAAAGAAGTTATTATAAGAGGGGAAATCCATTTCTTCTTGATTGAAAAAACGTAGTTTAATATTTTACACGAAAAGAATAAGGGTATGGATAGCCCAAAAAGGTTGGAAAACAATACCATCATTATACCTATATAGTCAAATCTTCCTATGTTATTTATAACAGTTGAATACTTTGATATTTCAGTTAGAGCAAACTTTTGTCTAAAAGCAATCGACTGAAAAACTGTGTAAAATACGATAACGAAACATATAATAGCAACAGCACTTACAATAAATGATAAAATTATCTTTTTTTCGTCGCCCTTATTGAACTTAAACTCGCCCATAAAAAACAGTAGATACACCGCATCGCCAAACCAGGTTAGTGACGCGCAAGAGCCTTTAAGCACGCTAAATGCACCGTTAGCACCTATAGGAAGCAATGCAGAGAGTTCTATATTTGAAAAGGACAAACAGAATAAGATTATGATACCTATAGCAGTAACTAGCCACAAAACGTCCGCTGTTCTACCAATCACTCGAAGATTTTTAGTGCAAAAATAAAAGGCGACGAAGAAAAAGGGCAGAAAATACAGTAGCGTGGGGGTTAGGGTGTATAGGGTGCGCATAACGTATTCTTTTTGTTCATTTAAGGGCAATAAGTTTTTAAGTGTAAAGTAAATAAGGTATAAAAACAATACGCATTTAGCAAAGGTTTTTCCTATTGTCCTTTCTAGTAGTCGGTAAACGTTCATTTTGGTGTTTCTAATCGCCCTCAAAACAAATAAAAGAGTTACAAAATCTAAAAGCAAGTTTAAGGTCGCGCATAGCCACGCGTCCTCGTTAGCGTATCCAGACATAATGCTTGGCATAATAAACAGCTTTGATAGAGGCATAAACGCTATAAAGAAAAGGCAAACTTGTCTAGTTTTTAATTCAAACTGCATTTTAATCTCCTTTGGGACGACTGTTAAAATTTATTCTTCGTTTGTTTTTGTTTTTAAGTGATTTCGGGCGGTATTGAAGTTCGGTTAGGAACCCTTTGTATAACGCGTCTTTCATATCCTCTTTAATAAGCGGAGAAAAGGGCGCGCAAAGTGGTGTGTTATAGTTTTCAAAGGTCACTAAATGGATAAAGAAAATTGCTATTGCAACAAGTATTCCGTATCCGCCCGACGACCCTGCTACTATTAAAAATAAAATGCGGAGTACGGAGAAGGTCTGTTCGAGTTCGGGAACGGTATATAAGCATATACCGGAGAGCGCAACAATCATAAGCGTCGGGGCGGAGATAATACCTGCGTTTACCGCAGTTTCTCCTAAGACTAGACCGCCTACAATAGAAACGACCATTCCTACGTATTTTGGCATTCTAACGCTCGCCTCGTTCAAGATTTCAAATATTAATACTGTAAAAAACATTTCGTAGCTTGGCGACAGGGGTATTCCCTTTATACTATTTACTATGGTTAGCAAAAAAGATAAGGGGATGAGTTGCAAGTGAAAGAGTTCGCTAGCGACAAAAAATGCGGGCAGAAACAGAGCGAACAGCACGGATAAAAAGCGTATTAAACGCGCTGCCGTGGCGCTGTACGGGGAGTTATAGTAATCGCTAGGACTTTGAAAATCTTCTAGCAATAGATAAGGAACGGTAAGTGCGATAGGAGAGCCGTCTACAAAAACAGCTACTCTCCCCTCCAAAATCTTCGCCGCCAAAATATCTGGCTTTTCAGTGTTTCCCACTTGCTTAAAAATGGATATATCGTGTTCGCCTAAATACTTCGACACGTAAGAGGAGTCGAGGATAGCGTCAATATTGATTGCTTGAATCTTGTTTTTGAGTTTTTTAACTAGCATCTTGTCGGCTATTCCGTCTATATAACAAAGCGCTACGGGGGTCTTTGAGTATTTTCCTACCGTAACGTTTTCAAATATTAGTTTTTCGCTTTTAAGTCTTCTTCGCATAAGACTTACGTTAACGGGCAAACTCTCTACAAATCCCTCTCTAGGCCCTTTTAGGACGGTGGAGGTAGGGGGTTCGGTTATCGCGCGTTTTTCAAATTGCTTTAATCCAAAAGAGAGCGCCTTGTCAAATCCGTCTATGATAAGTATCGCATTTCCCATAAGCACGTCTAGATTGAGGTCCTTAAAGGTAGTTACTTCCGTCTTTTCAGGACTTAAAAGCTTTTGCGAGATTTGTTCAAAGTCAAGCTCCCCTTGCATTTTTGATACAGGGCGTAAAATTAGGTCGCCGAGAGACTCTTTGTTAACTATGTCGTTTATAAAAATCAAAACACCTTTGCGCACACCAATTTCGAGGTCCAAAAAGGTAATATCCTCGGACGTAAAAGTGCTTTTAAGTTTATTTAAGTTTTCAGTCAAATCGCGCGAAATTTTCATACGTTTAGTATTGTTATAACTAAAATAAAC
>SVIY01000061.1 GCA_015069265.1 Clostridiales bacterium | reverse complement strand
TGGTGAACGTAAAAGCGCACTTGTAAGGGTTAATAAAGGATAATGGCGATGACAAAAAAAGAAAGAAAAGCTGCCGACAGAGAGCCTGTTGGAAGAACTGTTCAAACAAGGGACGAATTTTTTGAAGAACAAGAGACTTACAGAAAACCAGGATACGAAAACAAAGGGAATTATAGAAAGTCAGTTGTCGTTGATTCTCATAATGGAGATTTGATATTGGTTAAATTGACTATGAATAGTCCAAAGGGTGAATCCTTAGAAGATGAAAAAAAATCCAAATACAAGAAAAATACTCATGTAGAAACAAAGGATGATGAGGGAAATAGGATTAGATTTGGTAAAAAATTCATAAAAAACTCAAGGAAGAAAAACTTATCAAATAGAGACGTGGCAATTATAAAAAAAGCCGCATTTAGCGGCGAAAGTAATAGGGCAAAGAACAACAGGAACAAAGCAAGAGAAATAAAAGGAAGACCAAAGATATAAAAAAAAGCACGAAGATTTCTTCGTGCTAACCATATCCCGCTCTGCGGGTCGCATAATCTCTTATGCACAATTATATTATATGCAATAAATTATATTTTGTCAACCCTTTTATGAAAAAATTTTAGGAGCGAATTATGGAAGAACAAAAAAATTATTACGTGCACTATTGCACGATAGGTGAAGACGACGTTATCGAAGGCAGCGAAGGGTTCGCTGGACCTTATACTAAAGAAAAGGCGTGGAAGGCTATGGAAGCTATGGACCAAGAGCTAACTATTGCCGGCCAACATTATTATTATAACACGTGCGTAGTAACTGAAGAAGAAAAACTACGTATGGAAAAAGAAGATGCAGAATTACGTTATAATTTCTTTTAATTGGAGCGAAAAGATGACATTTACAAAAAAGGACCTAGAAAACCAACTTAGTATAATCGAAGACAAGAAAAATTATTACGCCGGCTTTCCGTTCATTATGAAATTATGCAACGAAGCTGACCTTATCTGCAGTATGCTTGCTGCAGAACCTGATTCAAGGATTAACGACGTTATGTGCTACCGTGCACGCATCCATGATGCACGCAAGCTTGCTATAGCAACGCATAAAGACTACGTAACAAAACTTTTGCAACGTACAAGCACGAAACACACGCTTGAAACCCTTATTGCAACCGTTTACAACGCCATTTTTGAATAATTATGATAACGGTTATATTTGGGGCGCCAGGCGCCGGAAAAACGGGCTTGCTTTCGTATATTCTTAACGAAAGAATTTACGATGAAGAACGAAACGGCGCCATGCAAGATGAAATTGCCGAACTAAACGCAAACGGCTTTAGATTATCGGCGCCAGAGCATTGTGTTTACAGTAATTATACGATTAATTGTACAAAGTGGCGATACGAAGACCGTTCGCCCTGGATAATAAACCCGTTTAGACTGGGCCTGCAAAAAGATAGCCCGGTTAAATGCCATTATATATTACCGTATGGAACCATTGGCATTGATGAAGCGCAAAAATATTTCTATAGCAAAGGTGGTGCAGCCTTGCCTGTCTGGGTAAGTAACTTTTTTGAAGAACACCGGCACCACGACTTAGATATATACTTAGCTGCGCAACGTCCATTTCTTATTGAAAAGAATATACGTGATATATCGCAAGGCTACGACGTTATTTGGCGTGACGTTAGAAATAAAAAGAACGGGGGAATAAGTATAACGTGGACCGTTAACGTGGTTAACGTTGGCGACATTGACCGTTATATTAACGCCGAAAACGAAAGTGACAAAAAGCAGTTCTACCATGTTGAACAGTTTACTGCAGATTATAACATATATGATATGTACGACAGCCAAGGGTGCAAATATAGGTTCTTTGAAGGTCACATGACTGAAGATTTTGACCTGCAGGAAGCTGCACCGTTGCCGGCAACATATGAAGAATACAAGATATACATGCAGACGGTAGATGATGAAAGACCACCAGAATATACCAGCAAAAAAAAGGAAAAGAAGAATGAAGCTTGATTTTACAAGATTAGACGTTTTAGATGCGATTTTAGAAAGGATAACTGAATCTCACGCAGTTTTGCGTGGAACTGGTGCATATATTGACGACACTACGGCAAAGAAGCTTACAAAAGCTATTGAAAAAGAGGGTAAGCGCCATATAAAACGATTATGGAAAATGGCACGTGACGTACGTAAGGAAACTAATGCTGAAGAAAAAGCGTTGAAGAATAAGGCCCTAGAGGGAGCTGAAACACCAGAAAACAACGCTGAAAAGGTCGAAGACGTTGAAGAAGAAACTTGTAATGAAGTTGCGCAAGTTGAAGTAGACGTTGAAAATAACGCCGATAGCGAGGCGATAGAGCCTGAGGAAGAAGAGGCTACTACGTAGGGCTGGGCTGGGGTAACCTTCTTATTAGCAATAAGAAGCTGCTGAAAGCAGGACCGAAGAGAAAAGAAAGAAAACAAAACGGCAATTCGAAAAAGGGCATCGCTCCCAACGGGTGCGGGCCTTCGAATTGCCGAGAATTTTACGAAACAGACCGACGCGTAGCGTCGTAACCGGTTGGGGAAAAGAATTCTCTTTTTTTCAAAAAAATTTTTCAAAAAAATCGTACTGAAAATTTAACGACGTCAAAATTTTTTCTACGACAAATACTTAAAAATAAACTGGGCAAACGTCCGGTTTTATAGGCGCGCCTTCGCGCTATTAAAAATAGCGATAATCGGGTCACCAGCCTAATGGCTGGTATATAAAAAAATACTTGAGTAAAAAGAATTACCGTTACCCTTGTATAAGGGTATCCAACCGTAAGGTTGGTATTTATATACTTAAGTAATTAATTAAACTATAGCGCCAGCGCACGTAAAGAACCGGCAAGACGTCAGTTCGGTTTTATTTAGAAACGTGCATCCACTTTCTACTCTTAACTATTTTGCAGGACCTCCAGCTAAAGCCGGCAAGCCGGCGCTAACAAAAAAAGTAGTTTTTACAGGGTATTTTTTAACTTTTTGGGAAGTAGTTTGGGAAGAAAAAAAGTGTAAAATCGCCAGTCACGGTCAGTTGATTTTTTAGTCGTATTTTTCGCTTTTTTCGGGTTCAAATCCCTCTTTCTCCGCCAAGAAAAATGGACACCGTATGGTGTCCATTTTTCTTGTTGTGATAGTTTGCTAAGAGGGATTTGAAGGGAGTGTTAAAAAACACCCGATTGGGTGTCTTTTGATTTTAAAAATAAAAAAACCGAGCCCCTTTTCAGTTGACTCGGGTTGATACGTTACGTTGACGTATCTGTCCTATTGACATTTATATTATATGCAATAAATTTTATTTTGTCAATAGTTTATTGTGGGAAATAAAAAAGAGTTGCAGTTCCGTCCTTTCGACTATACCTTACATAAAGGTCAAAGCAACTCTATGGGTAGATTATATGCAAAATATTATACTTTGTCAACCATTATTTAGTAAAAGGAAAAAAATAAAAAATCCCCGAGATTAAACCACTCGAGGCAATGCCGGAAAAGAACGGCGGGTGCATGGGCTATACCCATACCTGATTATGTCTAAATTATACAGTATAAACTTAGACTTGTCAACTTTTATTTAGTATTTTGGCACCATAGGTGCAGGAGGAATAAATGCAAAAAGCAAAACAGAGTAAGTTTTTGGCAAGGATAATCACGTTAGTTTTAACAGCGTTTTTATTTTTGTCAATCCTTGCAGTTATAAAAATTTCAACGGATTATCGTTAAAGATTAAAAAAACATTGAATTATTAAAATAGGTTTGATATAATAAAGGGCGAAAGGAAAACAAAAAAGGTGATAAAAATGATTGACTTAGTAAAAACCTTAAAAAAAGTTGAAAAAGCCGTTTTGAAAGTTTCTAAGATATTACTTAAAGACGATTATGCAATAATGCAAAAGGATAGCGCGATAAACCTTGTAACTCAGGCTGATATAGACGTTCAAAACGCGCTAGTAATAGAACTCAAAAAGATATTGCCACAAGCCGGTTTTATCGGCGAAGAAAATCACCTTGACGATTCTGATAAAGAATATTGTTGGGTAATAGACCCTATAGACGGCACCTTTAACTTTATAAAGGGAATAGCGCATATAGGCATTTCCGTTGGCTTAATTAAAGATAAACAACCTATTTTAGGCGTAGTTTATAACCCCTTTGCAAAAGACCTTTACACCGCGGCACAAGGGCACGGCGCATATAGAAACGGCAAGCAAATTCATGTTTCTAACGCAGCTTTTGAAAAGTCTATTATGTGCACGGCAATGAGCCTTTACAATAAAGACCTTGCAAAAACTTGTTCAGACGTTATTTACGACGTATATATGCAAGCAAACGACGTGCGCAGGTTTGGTACAAGCGCAATGGAACTTTGCTATCTTGCGGCGGGGCTTATTGAACTATACTTTGAAATACGCGTTTTCCCGTGGGATTATGCGGGTGGCTATGCTATATTAAAAGAGGCAGGCGGGCTATTATATTCACTACACGGCAAAGAACTTGCCTTTGACGGTCCCGTTCCGCTAATCGGCGCAAACAGTAAGGAAAACTTTGATAAACTCAATGCAATAGTAGATAAATACATAAAGGAAATTCCTTACAAGGAGTAATTATGCAAGAGAAAAAACTTTTTGTCAGAAAAGAACTTGGCGATAACGTTAAAAAAGTTAAGCCTGAATATAACCTTGACGAATATTTTAAGAACGCGCACAAAGAACTAACCCTTCAACAAAACAAAAGGGACCAAATTATAACGATATATCTTGCGATTTTTTCCTTTTTAATTCCATTTGCGCTATCTTTAGAAAGTATTGATTGGCTATATAAAGGGCTAATTTTTATAGCCGTGGGCGTTATAGGTATGCTTTTTGCCTTTATCGTAGTGCGCTATAGGGTATACAAGGAAATCTATTGGCTATGTTGCCAAACGTTAACGGTGCTTAATAACTATAACGACGAAGATTTGAAAAAAGACGTTGTTCAAGAAATTTTTTATCAATGCCTTGATAAGAAGGGTAAAAAGTACGTTAAAACAAGCAAAAAATCAAATGCGAAAAAGTTTGATAACCTTGCTTTTATAAAGAGAAACCTTTTCAGTTCTGAAACGATTCACTTTACTATTGAAGCATTTATTGCAAGCGCGATTACCGGTTTTGGCGTTGGGTTAATTTGTCCCGTAGCCACCCTTTACGCAGTTTTAATTGGTGCTGTTTTAGGGTTAATTATATTCGTGCTACTTCACGTGCAATATTTTAGCCACTTAAAAAAGGTTTATAACGTGCTTGTAGACGGGTTAGACTCTTCGTTTAATTGGACGTTCTCTAAAGCGTGGTTCTTGCATTTTTACGCAGACTAAACGCTATAGAAAAACGGGCGAAAAGGCTTGTTAAAAGCCTGCAAGCCTTAGCGACAAAACAAAATATCAAGCAAAAAAATATCAAGTAAAATATCAAATAGAAAACACCCCGAAAAATCGGGGTGTTTTAGTTTGTTTGTTAAAACTTAACGTTTTAAGTGTTAAGTGTGATTAACGACTTATTCTTTATTTTCCTTTAAGTCTATGCCGAGTTCCATACCTTCGTACATGTAGTCTTTCCACTTAAAGTTTTTATAGTAGTTAACGTGATAGCGGTGCATTTCTTCAACGAGTAGGGTAAACTTACCAACCGTATGATTTTTGGGGAATATTTCAATATATTCGCCGTTCAAATAGAAAGCAAAGAAACTTGCATCAACTTCTTTAATTAACGTGTACAAGTTTTTATAGCCGATAGTAAATTCGCACGGTTGACCTTTACGCGTGCCTTTATAGTGTAAACCTTTGTGGTCAACCCTAATTTTGCCTTCGCCAACGATAAAACTTGTTTTGTTATTAGTAACAAGCTTATATTCGTCTAGGTTACCTATCTGGCAGTCGTCTTCAAAATAATAGTCGGGGTTAGCACGGATTTCTTTTATGACGTCCATACGTTCGCTTTCAACCCATTCGTAAGGCGATTCGGGAATAACGGCGTTTTCAAAGGGGTGGAATTGATAATAATCGTCCATCGTAGCGCCGTTGCCACAATTAGAGCAGGTGATTTTATCCCCTTCTCCCTTCATGGTGAATTCTTTGCCACATTTGGGGCATTTATAACAAAAATCTTCTAAACGATGACAAATTCTGCCGTGAGTTTCCCACTTAATTTGCTTTTCCTTGTTCCAAGCGTATTCGTTGCCCCTAAACTTTTCGTTCAAAATATCATCCATTTCTTCAACGGATAAATTAGCAACGTCTTCTTTAGAAAAAAGCAAAGACATTGTTGCAAAGGTTTTGCCAAAGCGTTCTTCTATACAAACTTTGGTGCTTTGTAAATATTGACCTTCTAAATGGCAAAAGTATACGGGAACTTTAAAATGCTTAAACATTTTGCTAGTGCCGGGAACTACCGGCTTATTTCCGCCGTAATCACTTGCTTCGCCTTCAGGGGAAAAAGTTACGCACCCGCCCTTTTTAATAACTTTGCTTATTGCTTGGATGGTAAGATTGTCGGGGGAATAGTTCTTTTTGGGAATAACCTTATTTAGTGCAAAAACAAAAGAAAACTTCTTGCGGTAAAATTCGTTCCTAGCGGCAACCATGGTCGTTATTCTTGGATGGCAAGCACCCATAACGTACATATGGTCTATTCTAGATAAATGATTAAACACAACAAAGCAAGGACCGTCGCAGTCGTTCACGTCGTCGATAATATTGAACTTAGGTTTATATTTGCGCCCAACAAGATTTATCATAATAAACTTATATAAACCCGCAATTATTCTAGGAGCAGGGCGATATTTTCTTTTTCTAAGTTTTTCCGTAATAGATTTCTTTTTTGCCATTTTTCCCTCTAAGTGCATATATGTAAAAGCAACGTAATTATTTTACTATTTTTGAAATGTGTTGTCAATTATTATCACTATTTAATCTTTGGAAGAATAGTGGGTTTTTGTTAATTTTGAATAGAATATTTTTATATAATTTCCCAAAATTAACCTATTGAAAAGAGCAAAATCGTATGATATAATAAAGAAAAAGGAAAGAATTATGAAAAAAAGATTTATTGCAGTTATATTATCAGCGTGTTTATTAATTATCGGCGCGTTTTCTCTTTCCGCGTGTGATTTAAGTCACAAGCACTACCTTGACGATTACGGCATTTGTCGCAACTGTCAAAAGGACGCTTGCTACGTTGCAAACGGCGATGGCAACGGTAACTATAAGGCGGAAAATATTAACTGCCAAATAGTTTGGGAAACTTTCGTTAAGTTCGTTGCAACTAGTGATTCTCCCGAG
>SVIY01000060.1 GCA_015069265.1 Clostridiales bacterium | reverse complement strand
AAGAGGCGAAAATCAGTTATGATATTAAGCTTAACGATATATACCTCAATGAAATTAAGCATAAAAAGAATCAACCGTTCGGTGCTAACCAAGTCATAAAAAACTGCATAGAACTTCTCATAATTTCAATAATTAGAAACTCGGAAGCAAAGCCAATTGACAATAAAATTAGCATAAACGTTACTACCGATAGAATTGTCGACGGGGTTATAAATATCCTAAACGATACCCTATCTTCATCAAAAAATATTAACCTAGACGACCTATCGTTTAAGTTAGGATTTTCCAAAAGCTATCTAAAATCACAGTTTAAGAAAAAAACCGGCTATTCCATTATTCAATATTTTATTGACATGAAGATAGAAAAAGCAAAAAAACTTTTAAGCCAAGGAAAATATTCGGTAAGCGAAATTGCGGACATTTTAGGTTTTAGTTCTGTTTATTATTTTAGCAGACAATTCAAACTTAACACCGATATGTCGCCAACCGAATACGCAAACTCAATAAAAGCAGACAACGTCTTATAAAAAAACGACCACAAATAGTGGTCGTTTTTATCTTAAATTTTGTGAAAGCCTTTGCCGTAAACTTCGTTCGCATCGCACACGATAACGAACGCATTTTCATCTAATTCTTTTACAGACGATTTTAAGAAAGAGATTTGCTTGTTTTTTACACAAGTCATCAGCACACCCCTGGGTTGTTTTGCATACATTCCTTTTCCATCGAGAAGCGTTACACCTCTAGGACTATGAGAAATTAAGAAATCTGCAATCTCTTCTGCCTTGTTAGTAATTATATAACATAGTTTTGCATGACCAAAACCCATAACTATAAGGTCGCTAACCTTTGCACTTACGAATATTAAAATTAAAGCGTATAAAATGTTAGGCAAGTTATCGGCAATACAAAATGCGCCTAAAATTACTACTGCCCCGTCAAAAATCGCAACGTGTGTTGCAATCGTTCCAATCGGCAACAAACCGTGCGTTAAGCGCCCTAACAGCTCAGTACCGCCACTTGACGTTTCATATTTGATGAACAAACCAATGCCTATACCTTGCAAAATTCCGCCGTAAAGCGACGCTAAAATTGGGTTGCCGTCCTTAAAACCCGTTAGCATTTCCATCATAAATTCATTATCGTTAGGAATAACCCAATCCCAAAACTCCGTCGCTAAACTTAGGCACGCAGTCGTGATAAAACACCTAACAATAAACTTCCACCCCATTTTCTTAAACCCAAAGATTAAAATGGGAACGTTTAATGCCACGATAAACACACCGGTAGGTAGATTTGTTAAAATATGTATTAATGATGCCGCACCGGACACACCGCCACCGACTATTGAGTGAGGTATTAAAAACGCTTCAAGGCTCAACGCGTAGGATAAGCATCCAAGAACCATAAAAGCATATCTTTTAATTTCAGAATACAACTTCTTCTTGTTCATAACATCCTCCGTACTTCTAGATTATAACAAATATATAAATATAAGTAAATAAATTTTAAGTTAGTTTTTCTGAAAAAAAGAATAAAATAACGCCCTCAAAATTAGAGAGCGTTATAACTTTATTCGCCATATTTACCAAGTTCGTTACAGCGTTTAAGCAATTTCTCGATTATTGCTTCTTTTGTTTCGTATGTATTTTTGAGTTCAGAGTACAATACAGGGTTATCAAAGACGTAAGTCTTTTTATCTTTATTAAAATAACTTACAACTATCGGCACGTCCCTGCCCTTCTTTAAGCAATATTCTGCAAGCATCACAAAGCCTGCAAACATACCCTCCAACTCCTTTAAATATCCTTTTGAAGAATCTTCTGGGAAAACAACGATGTTACCACCCTTTTCTAAAGCGGTATAACTTTCTTTTAGCGTTTTGATAAACCTACTGTCGCGATAAGTGGATATTAACTTTATCCCCTTATAAAACATATTGGTGAGCGGACTTGCTATCAAGCAAAAAAGCCTCGCGAGATGAATATTCCAATGTTTTTTCTCATGATAATAAACTCTAGTTTGATATTTATACATTGTTATAAGGCCAGAATTCATTTCGTGAGCGCCCCACATATAAATATCTCTATCAAGATAGAGTTCTAACGACATAGGAGCATCTGTTCCTTCGTGATTGCTAATAATCACAGAACCGTCTTTAAACTCCTCACCCAAATAAATAAATTCGGGCATCTTATATCTTCTTGAAGTTAATCTTTTTACAAAGCGAAACCACCACTTGCCTTTCTTTACTATTTTGCTTTTTTTCATTTGTCCATCTCTTGTTTTTTATTTAATTATAATACAGAAATCGCAAGTAAATATCAAGTAATCTTCAACTTATGTTGAAAAAGAAACCCCGCACTTAAAGTGCGGGGTAAATCTCTTTTTATTTCTTTTTGGGAGTATAAGAGGTATGCAACAATTTATGTGCTTTGTGTCCGCCAATTTCTCCAATATAGTTATCGTAAAGCGCTTTTACGGTAAGGTTCTCATGGCTCTTTCTCTTTCTCATAGAAGCGTCGTCGTCATACAAACCTTTTGCACGCAAGCCTTTATAGTCAACAGCAGAACGTGTGAACGCATCTACGAACGGTTGTCCACCACCGTTGATACAACCACCAGGACAACTCATGATTTCAATAAATTGATAATCAGCCTCACCGTTCTTAACCTTTTCACAAAGTTTTTCAGCATTTTTAAGTCCGCTTGCTACAGCAACCTTAACAGCAACGTCGCCAGCCTTATAAGTTGCTTCCTTAACGCCTTCCATACCGCGAACTTCCTTAAATTCTACGTTTTCAAGCGTTTGACCGGAAATGGTTTCTACTGCAGTACGGAGTGCTGCTTCCATAACGCCACCAGAAGCACCGAAGATAACGCCTGCGCCCGTATATTCTACACCGGGGTTATCGGCAAGACTTTCTTCCAAGTGCTTAAAGCTTATACCAGACTCGTTAATCATACGGATAACTTCTTGGGTAGAGAGCACGAAATCAACGTTTCCATCGAACTTTTCAAGTTTAGCTTCGTCCTTTTTAGCAGAACAAGGCATGATTGCAACGTGAACGTGTTTCTTTTCGCCCTTATAAGAGTCTTTAACCAAAGAAGCGAGCATCTGCATCGGAGAACGGCAAGAAGAGATGTTTTCCAAAAGTTCAGGATATCTTTCTTCTGCATAAGTTATCCATGCCGGACAACAAGAGGTAAACATCGGAAGTTTTCCACCGTTTTTAACTCTTTCGATAAGCTCGTTAGATTCTTCCATTATGCAGAGGTCAGCACCGATATTGGTATCGTAAATCTTGTCGAATCCCATTTCGCGAAGAGCCGTTACGAGTTTACCCATTACGTTCTCTCCCTCACCGAGTCCAAGTTCTTTACTCAAACCTACTCTAACCGCAGGTGCGATTTGAACGGAAACTTCAATGTCGGGATTGCCGATTGCTTTCCAAACTGCATCAGCGTCGTCACGAATAGTGATAGCACCTGTCGGGCAAACTGCAGCACATTGACCACAGCCAACGCAAGGAGAAGTAGTTATATCTCTATCAAAGGCTGTTGCAATCTTCATTTTTGAGCCACGGAAAGCATAATCGATTGCGCCAACACCTTGCACTTCGTTACACATTCTTACGCATTTACCGCAAAGAATACATTTTGAAGGAGTACGAACTATGCAATTTGAAGATTTATCTTGCTTCATATCAGCATAGTTGTTGGGGAATCTTACACCCTCTATGTTAAATCTGTGTGCAAACTCTTGTAATCTGCACTTACCACTCATTTGGCATGTAGTACAGTCTCTGCAGTGATTAGCGAGCAAGAGTTCCAAAATCATTTTTCTGTATTTGCGAAGTTTTGCAGTGTTTGTTTTAACAATCATGCCTGCTCTAGGAATAGTTGAGCATGCAGCGTCAAACCTACCGCGTTCGTCTTCAAACATACACATTCTGCACGCACCGTAAATGGAGAGTTCGGGGTCGTAACAGAATGCAGGAATTTCGATACCTACCTTTCTAGCAAGTTCCAAGACGTTCTTTTCACCTTCGATTTCGGCTTTAATGCCGTCAATAATCATATATTCACTCATATTAAATCTCCTTTATCGCCTTGAAAGCACAGTTAGATATACATGCACCGCACTTGATACACTTCTTCTGGTCAATAACGAACGGTTTCTTAATCTCTCCGCTAATTGCGTTAACGGGACAATTTCTAGCACACTTCGAGCAACCTTTACAAAGTTCGGGGTCAATAACTATAGTTTTAAGTTTTTGACATGCACCTGCGGGACATTTCTTGTCGTAAATATGCGCCCTATATTCGTCTTCAAAATATTTGAGCGTAGAAAGAACGGGACCTGCAGCCGTTTTACCCAAACCGCAGAGAGCGGTCTTGGATATAGTTTCGCCAAGTTCTCTTAAAAGTTCGATATCTCCGTCTTCGCCTTTTCCGTCTACAATGCGGTTTAAGATTTCAAGCATGCGCTTTGTACCTTCACGACAAGGTACGCACTTTCCGCAAGACTCTCTCTGCGTAAAGTCCATAAAGAAGCGAGCAACTTCAACCATACAAGTCTTTTTATCCATTACAACAAGTCCACCAGAACCAATGATTGCGCCAACTTTTCCAAGCGAATCAAAGTCGAGCGGAAGGTCAAAATGCTCCTCGGTAAGGCATCCACCAGAGGGCCCACCGATTTGAACGGCCTTAAATTCTCCACCGTCACGCATTCCGCCACCGATATCAAAAATAACCTCTTTAAGAGTTGTTCCCATAGGAACTTCGATTAAACCTGCGTTTTGGATGTTACCTGTAAGAGCAAATGTCTTTGTACCAGTGCTGTTTTCAGTACCAATCTTTTTGTACCATTCTGCCCCATTATTAATAATGGTCGAAACGTTTGCATAGGTTTCTACGTTGTTGAGAACGGTAGGCTTGTCGAAAAGACCGTGTTCAACAGTACGAGGAGGTTTAGTTCTAGGCATACCACGTTTACCTTCAATAGAAGCGGTAAGCGCAGAGCCTTCACCACAAACGAATGCACCAGCACCGCGGTTAATATGCATATGGAAAGAGAAATCCGTTCCCAAAATGTTGTCGCCCAAAATACCTAATTCAGTCGCTTGTTTGATTGCTAAATTAAGTCTTGCAACAGCCTTGGGGTATTCCGCACGAACGTAAATATAACCGTCGTTTGCACCCGTAGCAAGACCTGCAATGACCATACCTTCAATCATGCGGTGTGGGTCGTCTTCCATAACCGACCTATCCATAAACGCGCCAGGGTCACCCTCGTCACCGTTACATACTACGTATTTGGGGAAGTTGTTCTGTCTTGCAACTTGCGCCCATTTCCTACCAGCGGGGAATCCACCGCCACCACGTCCACGAAGGCCAGAATCGCTAATTTCGTTAACGATATCTTCAGGTTTCATGTCGAAAAGTGCTTTTTCAAGTGCAGTGTAACCACCTGTAGCAAGGTATTCATCGATAACGGTAGCGTCAATTTTGTCGCAGTTATCGAGAATCATTCTGGTTTGCTTTTTATAGAAAGGGATTTCCTTTTGTTCTCTATAAACTTTTCCGTCTTGAGTATATACAAGTCTATCTACGCATTCACCGTTAACTATAGTTTTCTCTATAATTTCCTCGCAGTCTTCAACTTTAACTTTAACGTAAAGCCAACCTTGAGGTTCTACTCTTACTAGCGGACCTATTTCACAGAAACCATGACAACCGCTCTGTTTTAATCTAACGTTGTCGCTATGCGGTTCTTTTTGTAGTTCCAAAGAAAAGGCAACGCCTTTTTCCTTCATTATTTCTGCAAATTTATCGTAAATTTTGAGTGCGCCTTTGGAAACACAACCAGCGCCAGCACATACGATAATTCTTTTGTTCTCTGCAGAAAGTCTAGCAATAGACTCATTTCTATACGCTTGTAATTCTTCTCTAGATTTAAACATTAGCCCCTCTCCTTTAACGATTTTACGAGTGCAACTGCCGATTCGGGAGTCATTGTCGGGTGAATTTCGTCATTTAAGGTAATAGCAGGAGCAGAAGAACAAGCACCCAAACATGCAACCGTTTCAACGGTAAACATAAGGTCGTCAGTAGTCTTTTTTGCTTCCGAAAGCCCCAATTCTTTTCTCAATGCTTCAAGAATAGGTACAGAATGACGAACGTGACAAGCAGTTCCGTCACATACTTTTATAACGTATTTACCCTTTTGTTCCATAGAAAAGTTCTCATAGAAAGTTGCTACACCAAAAATTTTAGCTTCGCTAATATTGAGTTTTTCGGCGAGATACGGGAAAATTTCTTTAGGAAGGTATCTAAAATGTTCTTGTGCCGATTGTAAAATTGCAATCAAAGAACTTTCTTTGTTGCCAAACTTTTCAATCGCGCGATCAAGTACGCCGTAATCAAAGTTTTTATTCATTTTTTCCTCCATAGCATTTATTTTAAGTCTTTATTTTTAGGGCATCAAAGCCTCTCGAAAAACGAAAGGCTTCTTTGCTTTTATTTGCTTAATTTTTCATCTATTGCTTTAGCAGCAGTCTTACCTGCGCCCATTGCAAGAATAACGGTTGCAGCACCCGTAACCGCGTCACCGCCTGCGTAAACGTACTCAACCGAAGTTTCGCCGTTTTCATCGGTAATAATACCACCGTGCTTATTAACTTCCAAACCTTCGGTTGTAGACTTAATAAGCGGATTGGGAGAAGTACCGAGCGCCATAATAATAACGTCCGCTTCGATATCGAATTCACTTCCCTCTACTACTACGGGACGACGTCTGCCAGAAGCATCGGGTTCACCGAGTTCCATCTTGACGCAAGTGCAAGATTTAGCCCAGCCGTTTTCGTCACCGTTGATTTTAACGGGATTGGTTAGAAGGTCGAAAATAATACCCTCTTCCATTGCGTGTTCAACTTCTTCCTTTCTTGCAGGGAGTTCGTCGAGAGTACGTCTATAAACGATATGTACGTCACCGCCTAAACGCTTTGCACATCTCGCTGCGTCCATAGCAACGTTACCACCGCCAACTACGACTACTTTTTTACCGCGTTTAATAGGTGTTGTTGCATCTTCCTTGTACGCTTTCATAAGGTTGATACGCGTCAAGAATTCGTTTGCGGAGAATACGCCGGTAAGGTTTTCACCAGGAATATTCATAAACTTGGGAAGACCTGCACCCGAACCGATAAATACAGCCTTAAAATCGTATTCTTTTACGAGTTCTTCAATGGACAATACCTTACCGATAACCATGTTGGTTTCGATTTTAACGCCGAGTTCTTTTAAGGTGTCGATTTCCTTTTGAACGATTGACTTGGGCAATCTGAATTCGGGAATTCCGTACACGAGAACGCCGCCAGCCAAGTGGAAGGCTTCAAATACGGTTACTTCATAACCCTTTCTTGCGAGATCGCCTGCACAAGTAAGTCCAGAAGGACCAGAACCGATAATTGCAATTTTGATACCGTTCGATTGGGGTTTA
>SVIY01000059.1 GCA_015069265.1 Clostridiales bacterium | reverse complement strand
TTATTTTAACGTAATCATAAGTCAAATCGCATCCCCAAGCGGTAGAAGAATATTCGCCGTCATTGAGGTTAACGAGTATATTGATTTCCTTTTCAAGAAGAATTTCTTTTGCTTTTTCTTCGGAAAACTCCACGCCACTTCCGTTTTTGCACACGAGAATTTCGCCTTTAACCGACTTAAACGCAACGTCGATTTTGTTTACGTCAACGTTTGCACCGCTATAACCTATTGCGCAAAGCACGCGTCCCCAGTTAGCGTCCGCACCAAACATTGCAGCCTTTAATAAGCTTGAGCAAATAACGCTCTTTGCAACAGTCTTTGCTATCTGTTCGGTCTTTGCCCCACTAGTATTGCATTCCAAGAGTTTGGTAGCACCCTCGCCGTCACCTGCAATCATCTTGCAAAGCGCAACGGTAACGCTGTTTAGCGCTTTCATAAACTCGTTAAAGTCTTCTCCGTCGGCGGTAATTTCTTTATTACCTGCCATGCCGTTAGCAAGCACCGTTACCATATCGTTAGTCGAAGTATCTCCGTCGATACTCAACATATTGAAAGTACTTTGTATATCTGTTGATAATGCTTTTTGGAGCATATCAGCACTTATGCATACGTCAGAAGTGATGAACACGAGCATCGTTGCCATGTTGGGATGAATCATACCGCTACCCTTTGCGATACCACCCATACGGCAAACCTTTCCGCCCACCGTAAATTCCACAGCGACCTCTTTCTTTGCTAGGTCAGTGGTCATAATTGCTTCAGCAGCAGCCTCTCCACCGTCAATAGATAAACCTTTAACTAATTCGGGAATACCTTTTTTGATAGGCTCAATGTCGAGCGGTTGACCGATAACGCCTGTGGAAGCGACCACAACGTCGTCTGCTTTAATGCCCGTAGCGTCGCATACGAGCGCACTCATTGCCTCTGCTATTTCAACCCCGTTAGCATTACACGTGTTTGCGTTTCCGCTGTTACAAATAACTGCTTGAGCAATACCATTCTTTATATGTTCTTTTGTAACCGTTAGCGGTGCGCCTTTAACAAGGTTAGTAGTATAAACAGCCGCAGTCGTTGCGGGAACTTCACTCATTATTAGTGCCAAGTCCTTTTTCGTGCGGTTCTTTCTTATTCCGCAATGAACACCGTTAGCCTTAAATCCTTTTGCGGCACAAACGCCACCTTGAATAATCTTCATTATAAGTCCTCTCTTAAAGTATAAGTCCTGTCGTTTCGGGCAATCCCAAAAGCACGTTCATATTTTGAATTGCAGCGCCTGACGCGCCTTTACCGAGATTGTCAAACCTCGATACAAGCAAAATTCTATCCTCGTTTCCAAACACGGAAATTTCCATCGTATCCTTTCCGCTAAACGCGTTTGCCGATAAAAATCCCGACTCGTCCGCGTTATCGTTAAACTTAACGATATCCCCCGTGTAGAGATTGCGATAAATATCCTTTATCTCCTCAATACTACCTTCTATGTCCTTCTTAAACAGCGGAACGGTAACTTCCATACCGCAAGCATAATCGGAAACTATCGGGCAGAACAAAGGCGCAATATCTAGTCCACACACCGCCTTAATTTCAGGCAAGTGCTTGTGTTGTTGGGAAAGCGCATACTGACGGGGTGCTTCATATAATGCTGGTTTATCGCCCTCGTATTCGGCAATCATCTTTTTTCCACCGCCCGTGTATCCCGTTATCGAAAAGCAAGATAACGCGACGTCTTTTTTCATAATCCCTGCGCTAATTAAGGGATTGATTAAGGACACAAAACCACTCGCGTGGCACCCGGGGTTTGCAATGCGATTAGAACTTTTTATTCTCTCGCGATAGCCTTTAAGTTCGGGGAAACCGTACGCCCAATCGGGATTAGTCCTATGAGCGGTAGAAGTGTCTATTACCTTAACGCTATCGTTTTCGATAAGAGATACCGCTTCTATTGCCGCCGCATCCGGAAGGCACAAGAACGCTATGTCGCAAGAATTAATCGCCTCTTTTCTGTACGCTAATTCCTTTCTGTGCTCTTCGGGGAGAGTGATTAATTTTATATCTTTTCTGTCTTTTAAACGGTCAAAAATCTTTAATCCTGTCGTTCCAGCACTGCCGTCTATAAACACTTTATACATTTTCTAAAATTCCTTTAACGTAATCGACTTGCGCTTGAACTGATTCGGGAGAAGTTCCGCCCTCCGAAGTACGCTTGCTTACGCACGTTTCAAGGGAAATTTCCGCGTAAACGTCCTCGTCAAACAAGTCGCTATAACCTTTATATTCTTCAATAGTTAAGTCTTCCAAAACCTTGCCCTTTGCTATGCAGTCTGCAACGATTCCGCCCGAAATCTTATAAGCCGAACGGAAGGGCAAGCCTTTCTTAACCAAATAATCTGCGAGGTCTGTCGCGTTGATAAAACCTTTCTGTGCGGCAATTTTCATATTGTCCTTATAAACGGTCATACCGTCTACCATAGGCGCAAACACGTCCAAGCACATAATGAGCGTATCGGCACAGTCAAACACGTTTTCCTTATCCTCTTGCATGTCCTTATTGTACGCAAGTGGCAAGCCTTTAAGCATTGTGAGTAGTGCCATTAAGTCACCGTACACCCTACCCGTTTTTCCGCGAACGAGTTCTGCCATGTCTGAATTTTTCTTTTGGGGCATAATGGAAGACCCTGTAGTAAACGCGTCGGAAAGTTCAACAAACTTAAACTCCCAGCTAGTCCAAAGGATAATCTCCTCTGAAAGTCTGGATAGGTGCATCATTGTAAGCGCTGAAGCGGAAGCAAATTCCACGCAGAAATCTCTATCGGAAACACCGTCTATGCTGTTTAATGCAATAGATGAAAAGCCGAGTTTTTGCGCTTCAAATCTCCTGTCCGTGTCATACGTTGTTCCCGCTAACGCGCAACTTCCTATAGGACAAACGTCTATGCGACGAATAACGTCCTTAAATCTATCAATATCGCGGAGAAACATCATTGCATACGCCATTAAGTGATGTCCAAACGTTATGGGTTGAGCGCGTTGCAAGTGAGTGTAGCCGGGCATAATCGTGCTTTTATGCTCTTCGGCTTTAACGGTAATCGCTACTGCGAGGTTAGTTATCTTTTGGATGATAGATTTTGCAACCTCTTTAAGATACATACGGGTATCGAGCGCAACTTGGTCGTTTCTGCTTCTTGCCGTATGCAATTTTTTGCCTACCGCACCTAGACGAGCGGTGAGTTCTTGCTCAACGAACATATGTATATCTTCAGCCGTCATATCGATAGCGAGCTTTCCACTCTCAATATCGTTAAGGATATCCTCTAACCCACCAATAAGCGTATCCGCTTCGTCTTTAGTTATTATGTTTTTATAGCCGAGCATACTCGCGTGTGCCATACTGCCGAGAATATCTTGCTTATACATTCTGCTATCGAACTTGATGGAAGAATTAAAATCGTCTGCAATTTTCTCGGTAACACCGCTAGTGCGCCCCGTCCACATTTTAGCCATAAATTTTCTCCGTAAAAAACGACAATTGTCCTGCGCGGAAAAAATCCCGTGCAGGACTAATTTGTAATTTTGCCTTATTTGTTTTCTTCGTCTACCATAGCTTGAACTTTAATTGGCAAGCCGAAGAGGTTGATAAAGCCTTCTGCATCTTTCTGGTTGTAATCACTTTCGCCGAAAGTTGCAATCTCTTCGCTGTAGAGCGAATACTTACTCCATACACCTGCGTTAATCATATTGCCTTTATAAAGTTTAAGTCTTACTTTACCGGTAACGGTCTCTTGCGTTTTATCAACAAAAGCAGCAAGTGCTTCACGCAAAGGAGTAAACCATTGTCCGTTATAAACGAGCTCACCGTAAGTGATTGCAAGTTTTTGTTTTTCGTGCATGGTAATCTTGTCTAAACACAAGGTTTCAAGCACGCTGTGTGCTTTATAAAGGATTGCACCACCGGGAGTTTCATAAACGCCACGGCATTTCATACCAACTAAACGGTTTTCTACGATATCCAAAATACCGATACCGTTTGCGCCACCGAGTTGGTTGAGCTTTAATATAATATCTTTCGCGCTCATCTTCTTTCCGTCAAGAGCAACGGGCGCGCCTTTTTCAAATTCGATTTCCACGTAAGTGGGCTTGTCGGGTGCGTCGATGGGAGAAACACCTAGTTCCAAGAAACCTTTCTTTTCATAAGTAGGTTCGTTACCCGTATCCTCCAAATCAAGACCTTCGTGTGATAAGTGCCAAAGGTTTTTATCTTTAGAGTAGTTGGTTTCTCTGTTGATTTTCAAAGGAACGTTATGCGCTTCTGCATAATCAATTTCCTCTTCACGAGACTTAATGTCCCATTCACGCCACGGAGCGATTATGGGCATATTGGGAACGAAGTGCTTGAAGGTGAGTTCAAAACGAACTTGGTCGTTGCCCTTACCCGTACAGCCGTGCGCAATAGCGTCAGCGCCCTCTTTAATAGCGATTTCAGCCAAAGCCTTTGCAATGCAAGGACGTGCGTGGCTAGTACCTAAAAGGTATTCTTCATAAATCGCACCTGCTTTTACGCAAGGAACAATATAATTATCAACGTAATCGTCGGTAAGGTCTAAAATGTAGCACTTTGATGCGCCGGTTTTAATAGCCTTTTCTTCCAATCCATCGAGTTCGTCTGCTTGACCAACGTTTGCAGCAACAGCGATAACTTCACAGTTGTTGTAGTTTTCTTTAAGCCAAGGTATGATAATGGACGTATCAAGTCCGCCCGAATATGCTAATACTACTTTCTTAATATCTTCTTTTTTCATGTGAGTTGTCCTCCATCGGTTATTTTCACGTTTATTATAAAACAACGCTCAAAACTTGTCAAACAATTTATGCATAAATTTTGAAAATATTTGAAAAATATCGAATAATTTTTATTTTTATGCAAGTTTATGCGAATATTGTTAAATTTTATGCAAAGTTTTGTAACACACTGCAAAAACAAAGTGAATAAAACCTGAATTATTCCTTTTTATATGCAATAAATTTTCTTTAAGACAAAGGTCGAGGCGCAAACGTAATTTGCACCTCGGCTTAATTTTTATTATTTTACAGAACGACGATATTTCTCTGCTTCCCAGTTGTTGATAAAGTAAACTTCTTTTTCGTTCATTTTAGAAACGGTGAGGTTTGCTTTTTTAACGGTGGTTACAACGAAGAGATAAGCTGCGAGCGTTTCTTCTAACGTTGTTGCTTGCTTAATATCGGTGTTATAGTATACCTTTCCGCCGTCAACCACCAAAGTATTGGGAGAATGAGCGAGAATGTTATTTAGGTATACGAGTTGGTCGGGATATAAAGGCGTTTCATCAAGAAGCGCTTTATCGAGAACGTTTGCTTTAACGAATTCGTTTACAAGCGGTGTTTCAGAAACAAAGCCTGTTTCAGTTGCCTTTAAGGTTACGCTTCTAAAGTTATCCTCTAAACCAAAATAGTTTCTAATAGTTTCGTTAACGTCGGTATTAACTGCCTTTACTCTATCAATGTAATCGCCCGTCACAACTAGACCGTGGTTTTTCATAAAGATTACTTCGGGGTATCTGCCCGTTTCTTTTACGTACTCGTCGATTTTGTTCTTCATTGCGAGAGTAAGTTCAAAACCGGGGTTGATGTACGGTAAGAAAATGAAACCGAAATCTTTATCCGCAAAGAGCTTTTCAGCAAGTCCTTCACCCTCTTGACTGCAAGTTAAAAGGTTTGCGTAAACGGAGTGGGTATGGATAACGTATTTTTTTAAGATTGCGTGGAAACCAACTTCAACACTAGGACGTAGGGTTGCCATGCCGGAAATTTCAACAACTGAACTTTTAGAAATTTCTGCACTTTCCTTTTCGTAATCTTTTTCAACCGACAAATCAACGCTCTTGTAGTAGTTTTCAATCTTATTTTTATCAACTGCTACGAAGGCGGTGTTTTCGTTGATGTCTACGAGTCTGTAACCCGAAGCTTTGATAAGCATCGTGCCGTTGTCAAAGTTTTTAACCGAAGTGTTGCCACCGCCACCTTGAGTGTAGTCGGCACGACTGCCTGCATATTGTGAAATATCAATTAAATCTTTTATTGTTTTTTTCATTATTTTTTCCTCTTTTTGTTTATTCCAAATGGAATGCCTTATTAATATCTTCTACTTCCTTATCGCTAATCATAACGATATCGCCAATCATCTTTGCATGAATAATGGTGTTTGCAGTAAATTCCGCAACTTCCAAACGGTCGAACGCGTTGATGAGTGTATTACCCGTACTGATAACACTATCGTTTTCAACGAGAACAACGGGCGACTTTGAGGAAATCATATCGGAAATCTTTTTGGGATTTAGGATATTTGTACCAAACGGAACGCGACCTATATCCCTCATAGCAATGTATGATTCGGGAATAGTTCTGCTATCGATTGCCGTGTGCGTTACGCCAAACGCCATCAAGTGTTTGGGGTGAGCAACGGTAATTGCATTGATTTCGGGATGTTCGTCATAGATAAGCTTATGAAGTCCTACCGAACGGCTGGGGTTCTTGCCCGCCTCTCTCCAATTATGCTCTATACGAACGATATCCTCCGGCTCAATGTATTTTCTATCCACGCCGTAAGGTGTGATAAGGAAAGAATCGCTATCTAAACGAACGGAGAACGTTCCTTGCGTACTAGTGAACAAGCCTTGGTCGTAAGACCTGTGAATGAGCGCACACATCTCTTTACGGAGTTTTCTCTCCTCCGAACTAAAGGTTGTGGGGATAAACTCACCGAGCGAGGTCATTCCCTTTCTTGCATTGAGTTCGATTTGTTCGTCCGTTAAGCCTTCGGGTTTTCCCAAAATTGACGCAGTAATGCTTATTGATGCGGCAAAGTTTAAGGTTTCAAAACGCTTGAACGCTTCAAATAGGTTATCCGCACAAGTGATAACACCGTGGTTTTCCATAATGACAACGTTGAGTCCTTTTTTGATTTCCTTAACTATTCTTTGTGCCAAAGCATCACTACCCGGAACTTCATAGGGTGCAATACCAACTTGACCACAAACCTGATGAGGCGTTGGGATAATGTTGGTGTTAGGAATTTGTCTAATCAAACTGTAGCTTACGAGTGCCGGTGGATGCGCGTGAAGAACTGCGGATACGTCCGGTCTTGTTTCATATACAAGTTTGTGGAAAGGAAGCTCTACTGACGGCTTATATTTACCGATTACAGTTCCGTCCGGAAGAACTTTACAAATATCGGACGGAGTGAGAGAACCTTTATCAATTCCAGAAGGAGTTATCCAAATATTGCCCTCGCTATCGAGGATAGAAAGGTTACCGCCCGAAGTGGTGGTAAGACCTTTTTGGTATACCCTATTTATCAATAACACGATTTGCTCTGCGGGATGCATTAAGTTAAAATTCATAGTCACGTCTCCTAGAAAATTCGTTTATTAGTATGTTTTAGTTCATTTGTTTGCCTTTTAAGTGGTTAGATACAAGTTGCAGTAGGCTCGCGAAGTGTTTAAACCTTTAATAAAGGGTTAGTTGCAAGCGTGGGGAGGCTCTACCATGCACCCAAATAACTATTATGATAATAAAGGGTTAGAAACGAGCGAGACAAGGCTCGCGAAGTGTTTTGGATGAGATTGACCTTGTTGGTCATCGAAGTCAAAACACTAAGCAGTAACGAAGTATCGCGAAGTTTATAAGCCTTTAGATAAAGGGTTAGTTGCGAGCAGGTCAAGGCGCACGAGCATTGCGACGTGGCGCGTACGTCTGTACGTAACACGAGCAACGCGGAGGGC
>SVIY01000058.1 GCA_015069265.1 Clostridiales bacterium | reverse complement strand
GGGCCTCCCCGTTCGCGGACAGAGTTCCAAGAGAAACGCGAGAACCAGAAAGGGTCCGCGTCGTACCGTTGCTAAAAAGAAAACGGCAACTAGATAATGGAGGTAACGGATAATGGCAGCAGCAAAGAAAATTGTTAAAAAACGTAAAGATGTCAGAAAAGTTGACAAAGGTCAAGCACACATCCAGGCATCATTCAACAACACTTTGGTAACCATCACCGATATGCAGGGTAACACTGTATCTTGGTCTAGTGCAGGAAGCCTTGGATTCAAGGGTTCTAGAAAGAGCACTCCGTTTGCAGCGCAAATGGCAGCAGAAGCAGCAGGAAAAGTTGCAAGAGATCAAGGTATGCGTTCGGTTGAAGTATACGTTAAGGGACCTGGTGCAGGTAGAGAATCTGCAATCAGAGCACTCACCAACTGTGATATGGAAGTAACTCTTATCCAAGACGTTTCACCCATTCCTCACAATGGATGCAGACCGCCCAAAAAACGTAGAGTATAATGGAGGATAGATAAATGGCTAAATATACAGAATCCAAATGTCGTTTGTGCAGACGCGAAGGCGCTAAATTGTTCTTGAAAGGCGAAAGATGCTTTAAGGGCGTTTGTGCTTTTGAAAAGAGACCCGTTGCTCCCGGACAACACGGTATGAGCAGAAAGAAGGTTTCTGAATACGGACTTCAACTTCGTGAAAAACAAAAATGCAAGAGAATTTACGGCGTACTCGAAGGTCAATTCAGAAAGTATTATGAAAAAGCTGACCGTATGAAGGGTATTACCGGTGAAAACATGCTTTCACTTTTGGAAAGAAGACTTGATAACGTTATCTTCAGAATGGGTATCGGTTCTTCAAGATCACAAGCTCGTCAACTCGTAACTCACGCACACTTTACCGTTAACGGAAGAAACGTAAACATCGCTTCTTACCAAGTAAAAGTTGGCGACGTTATCGCAGTTAAAGAGACCAAGAAAGACAATAAATATTTTGGCGAAATCAAACAGATGAAAGTTGGCGCAATGCCCAAGTGGTTGGAATTCGACCCCGAAACTTTGACTGGTAAGATTATCGCTCTCCCCGTAAGAGACGATATTGATATCCAAATCGCTGAACACATGATTGTCGAGTTGTACTCTAAATAATTAAATAAAAAAATATTAAATAAATTTCGATGGATTTTTGCGGGGGGAAAGTTAAAGTTTTCCACGCTTTGACAAGAATTCCCGCAATAATCTATATCGGAACTATAGGAGGTTTTTCTATCATGATGGAAATTGAAATGCCGAAAATAGCAGTGGAAGAAAATGAAGACAGAAGTTATGCAAAGGTTGTAGTCGAACCCTTGGAAAAGGGCTTTGGTTTAACACTCGGAAACGCGCTCAGAAGAATTCTCTTGTCAGCACTCCCTGGTGTTGCAATCCAAAACATTAAGTTCTCGGAAGATTTGGGAATCAAACACGAATTCTCCGCAGTACCGCTCGTAAAAGAAGACGTAACCGAAATCATTCTTAACTTAAAATGCGTAGCAATCAAGTCTACTTGTATGGACAAAGATTACCAAAAGACCGTTAAACTCGTTAAGAACGGCCCCGCAGTAGTTAAGGCAGGCGACATCGCTTGTGATTCGGATATGGAAATCTTAAATCCTGACCTTTATATCTGCACCGTTGACGAAGGCGGTAAGATTGATATGGAACTCACCATTGGTAAGGGAAGAGGATATCAAGGCGCAGACGAACACAAAACGGATATCATCGACAACATTGCAATCGATAGCATATATACACCTGTTAAAAAGGTAAGCTACAACGTAACCGCAACCCGCGTAGGTCGTAGCGTTGACTTTGATAAATTAACTCTTGAAGTATGGACGAACGGCGCGTTCTCCGGTAGAGATATCGTAAGTTTGGCCGCTAAAATCATGGAAGAACACATCAGAATGTTCGTATCTCTCTCCGAAGTTGGCAACATTGGAATTTTAGTTCCGCCGGAAGAAGACAAGAGAACGAGAATTTTGGAGATGACCATTGAAGAAATGGATTTGTCTGTACGTTCTTACAACTGCTTGAAGAGAGCAAACATCCACACCGTGGAAGATTTAACCAAAAAAACCGAAGACGATATGCTTAAAGTCCGCAACTTGGGCAAAAAATCTCTCGATGAAGTTATCTTCAAACTCGAAAGTTACGGCTTAAAGTTAAAGGACAAGGAGGACTAAACAATGGAAAGGAAATTAGGCGTAAACGCTACTCAAAGATTAGCGCTTATTAAAAACCAAGCATCCGCGCTTTTGTGGCACGGCAAAATCGAAACTACCGAAGCTAGAGCAAAGGAAGTTGCTGCATACGTAGCAAAAATTCTTACTCTCGCTGTAAATACTTACGCTGATACCGTTGAAACGGAAGTTACCGTTAGCGACGCAAAGGGCAAGGAAACCACCAAAACCCTCGTAAAAGACGGCGTTAAGAAACTCAATGCGAGAAGAAAGATTATGTCTTTGGTAAACGACCTTCAAGAAGTAAAGGGCTTCAAAGAATCTAAACCCGACTTCAAGAAGAGAACCAAAGCAATCAAATATCCGCTCATCGAAAAGATTTTCGACGAATATGCACCCAAATACGCTAACCGTAAGGAAGAAAAAGGTCAAGGCGGTGGATACACTAGAATCTACAAACTCGGACCCCGTAAAGGTGACGCAGCGGAAGTTGCAATCATCGAATTGGTTGATTAATTATTTGATAAAAAACATCCTCGATTTTCGGGGATGTTTTTTGCATACTTAAAGGATTTTTGGAATAAATTTATACCGATGGTGTTGTCGGAATTAAAAATAGGTCAAAAGGCAATAATAAAGCGCGTTCTCGCGCAAGAGCGCGTAAAGGAACGCCTTGCAGAACTTGGCTTGATAGAGGGGCAAACGGCGTTTGTAGTGCGGTTTGCGCCCTTTTTCGACCCCGTTGAAATAAAGGTTGGTGACGTTTATCTCGCGATTAGAAAAGGGCAAGCGGATAAAATCGTCGTGGAGAAAATTTGAACAAGAAAATCGCGCTAATTGGCAACCCTAACTGTGGAAAAACAACTTTGTTTAATGCTCTTACGGGCACTTATCAAAAGGTGGGGAATTGGTCGGGGGTTACAACGGAGAAGAAAGAGGGGTTTTATAAAAAGGACAAGTCTATACAAATCGTTGATTTACCGGGACTATATTCGCTATCAGCTCGTTCAAAGGACGAAATGGCGGTTATTGATTACTTAAACAACGAACGCCCCGACGTTATAATCAACGTTGTTGACGGAACAAACTTAAAAAGAAATCTTTTTCTTACAACCTTGCTATTAGAACTCAAAATTCCTTTAGTAATGGCAGTAAACCATTATGATAGGTTGTTAAAAGAAAACGTAGAACTTGACGTTGAGTTGATGTCTGGTGTGTTCAAAAGTCCTGTAATACCCGTTTCTGCACTTAAAGGAATAAATCTCGACAAGTTGGTTAGTGAGGCGGTAAACCGCCGTACAGTCGCGTATTTCGACTTAAAAGCACTATATAAAGGCGAGGTGGGCGTTAGCGAACGCTACGACTTTATAGAAAAAAGTATACCAAGGTTTTTTAAGGGGCAATTAAAAAAGGGAGAACAAATCACACAAAGGATAGATAACGTTCTTTTGCATAAAAAATGGGGTATACCGATTTTTGTTATGGTAATGCTCCTAGTTTATTTTGTGTCAATAAGACTAGGCGGAGTACTTGGTGGCTTGGTTCAAACGGCATTTGATGAACTAGAATTTAGTTTGGGTAGTGCGATGACGACGCGAAAAATTCCACAATGGATAACCTCGTTATCGTGTGAGGCAGTTATTGGTGGGATAGGAACGGTGGCGTCGTTTTTGCCTCAGATTTTAATTTTATTCACGCTTCTTGCCGTTATGGAGCAAAGTGGTTATAGCGCAAGAACTTCCTTTTTGCTAGATAGAATATTTCGCACGTTTGGACTTGGTGGAAAGTCTTTTATACCAATGATGCTAGGTTGTGGTTGCACAGTTTCGGGGCTTATGTCAACTCGCACGATAGAGGATAGAAACGAAAAAATTATGACCATATATTTAACCCCGTTTATCCCTTGCGGCGCAAAAACTGCGGTGTTTGGTTGGTTTTCATCGCTTTTATTTGGCGGAAGCGCAGTGGTGGCGACATCAATGTATTTTTTGGGAATATTCTCCGTATGCTTTTTCGGGAGGTTGTTGAAGAGATTTAAGTTTTTTTCAGAAAGCAGGGGGTCTTTTGTTTTGGAAATTCCAGAACTTAAACCACCGCATTTTAAGGACGTTTTTTTCGTTTTAAAAGAGAAGGTCAAGGACTTTGTAACAAAAGCAGGGCTCATCGTGTTCGTATTTTCAGTAATACTTTGGGCACTACGAAATTTAGGTTTTTCCGGATATACCAATGGCGAAGTGGAAAAAAGTTTCTTATTTTTGATAGGAAATTTGTTAAAGTATTTATTTTATCCGCTCGGTTTTTCTTCTTGGCAAACGTCGGTTGCGGTAGTGTCTGGAATATTTGCTAAAGAAGCGGTAATCGAAACGTTAAATTTGCTTTCAAATAGTCCGAAAGATTTATTTAGGAGTGGTTTTACGGCATTTTCGTTTACTTCGTTTATACTTTTATCTCCGCCATGTATAGCAAGTATTATGACCGCTCACCGCGAATTAAAGAACAAAAAGCTTACATTTTATATGTTAGTCTTTCAAACTGCAGTTGCGTACGTAGTGTCTTTTTTTATAAATATGGTTGGAATTATAGTTAATCACTTAAACCGCTTGATTTTACCGCTTTTTATTGTTATAATAATCATAGTTGCATTTTCTTTTTCAATAAAGAAATTAAAGACTTGCGATAAAAATTGTTCAAACTGTAAGAGTGGAGAAAAATGTCAAAAAACGGAAAAACGCTTTACGACTTAATGCGCGAATCGGAAAATAGAGAAGAAGACGCGGCTTATCCTGAAGAATGGATGGACGAGCGCAATAAAAGCAGTAAAGAAAAGTATTTTGAATACTATGACGATATAAAATTAACACCAAAAGACGATTGGTGATATTGGTTTAATTAAAAATAAAACTCGGCTATTTTGCCGAGTTTTTTGTTTCAATAATTTGTTCGTTTTGCTCTTGTGTTTTTTGTTTAGGTTTGCGGTAACGCCACTGTGCAACAAGGTTGGATATAATTGATATTGCCTCGTTAATAACGCCTGCAATTGAGAATGCAATAAAGTTATAGAATAACCACATCGAGCATGTTGGTATATTAAGTTTTCTAATCGTGTTGGGGTCTTTAATACCGTAAGCAACGGTGGACAAGACTTTTGCAACGATTGCAATAATACTAATGGTGACCGCCAAAATAGTGCAAACAACGTAATTTTTAGTCCATTTGGAAACTTCTGCGATTGAAGTGTTCCAGGAAAGAATTATGGTAGTTACGCCAGCGATAGCTGTTACGACAGAGAAAAAGTATATCCAAAACTTTGTATTTTTGTCCTTTTTAACGGTGTAAATAAAGATAACGTTCCTTATCCAGCCGATAATTTCCACAATCAAACCGGGGATAGCACCGAGGAAAAGGTATTGAATCCCGAACATGACAGAGCCTAACGTTCTAAGGAAAACAATTTTAGCGTGTGAGTTAAACTGAACGGCTATTAAATTGAAAAAAATCCCGACAAAGCCAATGGCTTGTATAACGAACTCGGGTATGTTAGAAAACATTGTTCACCTCAAAAAAATAACGAAGTTATTATATACTTAAAACCAATTTTTTGCAAGCGAAAAGGTGGGGAAAAAGGAATTGCTACGTTAAATATATAAAATTGACAAAAAATGGACGATTAAGGCGCAAAAAAATTGCGAAAATTGTTGAAAAATAATTGACAATACGACTTAAATGTTTTAATATAGAAAACGGAATGAATCTATGGTAAAAGAGAGTCTTTCCAAGCGATAATTTTGGACCACCCAAACGTTTAAGGGTAAAGGCCATACGGACAGCCGGGTCCACTGCCGAAAAGCGGAATTTTCCGCCTTATTGATTGAGTTAAAAGCTCAAATTTTATAAGTTGGTTACTTTATAACCGAATATGCGTAATCGCAGACTTGTGAAACGGTCAATAAAGAGTAGTAAAAGTATTGTTGCTATATAGACTCTCAAAAAACCAATATTGCAATCCAAAACACTATTTAAGTGTAATTATTGGCTTTGTTAAAATAAGCAAGTTGCGTTTTCGCACCTTGCTTTTATTTTTTATTTGAGGTGTTTTGTTATGGCAGAATTAAAGAAAAACGAAAAGATTATCGAACTTATCGATTTAACCCGTCAGTTTGAAGACGGGGTTGTTGCGGTTGATAAAATCAACCTTTATATTAGAAAGGGTGAATTCGTTACGTTTTTAGGGCCTTCTGGTTGCGGTAAAACCACAACGTTACGTATGATTGCAGGCTTTGATAAGCCAACCAGCGGAAAGATTTTGCTTAACGGCGAAGATATTTCTCTTTTGCCCCCGAACAAGCGCCCAATAAACACGGTTTTCCAACGCTATGCACTTTTCCCGCACTTAAACGTATACGATAATATCGCTTTCGGTTTAAGGCTTAAAAAGGTAAAGGTGACCTATAAGGATAAAGAGGGTAAAACTTTTGAGCGCGTGGAAAAACTCAAGAAAGACGAGATAAGTAAAAAGGTAGAAAAAGCGCTTAAAATGGTTGACCTTGAAGGCTTTGAAAAGAGAAGTGTTTCGACCTTATCTGGCGGTCAACAACAAAGGGTTGCTATTGCAAGGGCAATAGTTAACGAGCCGAAGATTCTTCTTCTCGACGAACCTTTGGGTGCGCTAGACCTTAAGATGCGTAAAGATATGCAACTTGAGCTTAAAGAAATGCACAAAAAACTTGGCATTACCTTTATATACGTTACTCACGACCAAGAAGAAGCACTTACTATGAGCGACACCATCGTTGTTATGAAAGACGGCGTTATTCAACAAGTGGGTACGCCGACCGATATTTATAACGAACCCAAAAACTCTTTCGTTGCCGACTTTATCGGGGAGAGTAATATCTTCAGTGGAACTATCGTTGGCAATAAAAAGGTAAGATTTATCGGCCACAACTTCGACTGCGTGGACGAGTTTGAAAAGAACGAAAAAGTCGACGTTGTCGTTCGTCCTGAAGACGTTGTACTGCTTGACGAGGGCAAGGGACAAGTGGACGGCAAGATTGTAAGCTCTATCTTTAAGGGCGTTCACTATGAAATGATAATGATGGTAGGAAAGACCGAAATCGTTTGTCAAGACACCGTAGAAAGAAAGGTGGGAGAAAGGGTAAGCCTTCGTATCGAACCCGACCTTATTCACATTATGGAAAAAGAGTTCTCCACCAATAAGTACGACGGATACATTACCAAGCGCAACACCGTTTGCTTTGGCGACGGCGAGTTTGAGTGTGACGTTACCCAACTTTACCCCAATTCCTTCCTCGATGAAGAGGGATATCTTATCACGGCAGAGGGTGATAAAATCGACCTCACAGACGTGGACGTTAACGTTGAGGTTGGACTCAAAGATATCGAAATTAGCGACGACCAAGACGCAGGTGGGGCAATCGGTAATATTGTGTCGATGATATATAAGGGCGACCACTATCAGCTTATCGTTAGAACTGACGAGAATGAAGAAGACTTTGTATTCGACACTGAATACACTTGGAACGAAAACGATAGGGTAAGCGTTATTATACCTAAAGAAAAAA
>SVIY01000057.1 GCA_015069265.1 Clostridiales bacterium | reverse complement strand
TATCATTGGGGCAACGGAAAACTTAACAAAAACTTCGTTGCAGGAGAGTTTGACTGCTCTGCCCTAGTCCAATACATTTACTATCATTCTTCAAAAGTAATTTTAGACGTAAACACACGCACCCAAGTTTACAACGGCACGGAAGTTAAAAAAGAAGATTTATCTCGCGGAGATTTGATGTTCTTCACCAACGCCTCAAGAATTAATAAGAAAGGCGTAGAACGAATAGGACACGTGGGAATATATTTTGGCAACAACTATATCTTGCACACTGCAAGCGACCACGCGGTAATAGAGCCTATTTCCTCGCTTCGTTGGAGTTATTATATAACAGCGCGCAGAGTCGTTTAATTGTAAACTTAAAGGGCAAGTCAATCGACTTGCCCTTATTTATTATTTCTTTATTGGTAAAAGCATTCTCGTATGCTTTTTATACGACTTGAAGCCTTGTTTTTTAGCCTGCCTTTTATCAGCCATTGGAATACTTATAAACAAGAACATTAACGTATTAATCAGTGCACCGCCACATAGATACCACGCGGACGGGTTTGCGCAAAAGAGCATACCTGCTATTCCCCACCACATTAGTATTTCTCCCAAATAATTGGGGTGGCGAGAATATTTCCATAGTCCGCACTTAATAAAAGGCGTTGGGCGAGTTTTTCTATACTCTTGCATTTCCTTATCCGAAACAAACTGAAGAATAACCGCTAAAATACTAACTGCGAAGAAAATACAACTTCCTACGTTCAAGGTATAAGCATTATTAAACGAGTGAACTATCGGCAAAACACACGCGTAAACGACTAACGTGGGGAAAAGATGAATTCCTAAAAAGTTTACGATAGGATAAAATTTACCCGTGTTTTTCTTTAGCATTGTATAGCGCCAATCTTGATGTTCTAGGCCGTGGAAAGTATACGCCCAATTTGCCGTAAGTCTTATTCCCCAAAAGCACACGGCGATAAGCATTAACGCGTTAAACATATTAACAGTCGTACTAAATGCAAATGCAACGGCAATTACTATAGGTTGAACGCTCCAATATGGGTCGTAAACCGATGCGTTTTTGACTATTACACTAAATATAAAGGTAACGACAGTCGCAACTACGTCCGCAATCAAAAGTTTAAGGTATACCGATGAAACGTTTAATACGTTATAGGTAACTACCCCAACCGCAATCGCGACTACGTATACTAAAAATACAAATATAAAACTTAATGGTCTGCTCTTTTTCATACGTATCCTCTATCACATTTTTTATAATTTGAGCAATCTTTTTGCATTATTATACAAAACGTTTTCTTTATCCTTATCACTAATCAAGTAGTCGTTAACTACTCCGCCGACAAACATATTCGGAGTGCAAGTTGGGAAGTCCGAACCAAACAATATTCGCTCACTTCCAACCTTATTTATAACGTGAGAAAGCATTCCTTGACGAAACAAGCCTGTCCCTGACACGTCTAAATAATAGTTATCGTATTTTTGCATACGAGCTAGGTGCATTTCAACAAAATCGGTCTCTCCTGGGTGTGCCGCAACGAACGTTACGTCCTTGTAGCGCGCTACTAGACGCTCTATAGCCATATGTTGTTCTTCGCCACCAACAGTCGAGTGAAAACTAAACACCATACCGTTTGCCGAAGATAATATATCATTTAGCCCCTCATCCGCATACGAAAAACCAAGTGCGGACGGAACGAGTTCTCCAATAAGCAACTCCCCCCTTTTACGCATTCCATCGATAGTTGCAACCGACTCTTTTACGTAATGCGGGTGAATTTGATTACCAACAATATAAAAATCGCCAAGTTCTTCCTTCAACTTTTGCGCCGTATCGTTAAGCTGTTGCACGTCCTCCCAACAAGAAATTTTTTTCATGGGAGCTAGTACCGACCCGCAAATTTTTTCAATGCCTAAACTTTGCAGTTGCTTTTTATACACGTCGGGCGAAAAAGTAAACTCTTTATATCGACAGATATTTGTTTTTTCATCAAAATATGGATGAGTGTGAAAATCAATAATTTTATAATTCATAAATCTATCCTTTACTCAATTATACAGTCTTTATAAAACTCAGTCAAGCGCAATCGCAATTTTTAACACGAAAAAAAGGTTTAGCAACGCTAAACCTTTTCATTTTATAAATTAATTATTTATTCAATGCTTCTTGAACGGGGGCTGCGTTAGGTTTCAGTCATTGATGCTTTTATTTTTATCAAGCAAAATATGGTAATAGTACACAGGAATAGCAGACCAACCGTGGCACAAGCTCCCCGCACCGTTAAAGTCTTTATATCCCTCCTCGGTTTCCCAAAAAGTAGTTGCCCCCTCATCCAACATCTTTCCCCAACGCTCGTCAATATCGCGAAGAATTTCGCTAGTATATCGCGCCTTATTCACCTTGAGCAAAGCGTCGTATTTAAAACACAACATACTGAGAGTTAAGGTTATGCGTTCGGTATTTTTATTTAGCCTTTCCACAACGGCTTTCGCATTGTCGCCCGTTACGATATCCGTTAAAACGCAAAGATAATTGCCGAGTTCGGTCACAATCGGGTCTTCCTTGCCTAGAACAAACAATCCTTGATTTTTGTCGTAAAAATAGTCAAAAATTTGTTTCTTTATTTCTTTTGCCCTGTCACTATAACAATCTTCTTTTTTCAAAATGCTAGCTATAACCGACATGCTTTGTAGCGCTTTCAAATATAGAGTGTTCAAAATGAGATTGTGTTTATTTTTTCCGTCATATGAAAGTCCCTCTTTCCATTCGTAAAAGTTCCAACATTCTTCTCCCTCAAACTCCAAAAGTAAACCATTACACATACGCTTATCGAACGTTTGGAACAACTCTTGCAGTCTTGGATAAATAGAACGAACGAAATTGGCATCACCCGAATACTCTAGATATTCACAAACTTGTGAAATATAGTGTAGAGAAAAAGACGGAATGGTTAGAGCAAAATCGCACGGCACACACATTGGCAACAACCCGAACGTCAACTTCGAGTTTGCATACAAAGATAAACTTGCCCTTGCAAAATCGTATTCCTTAAAAGCATAATAACCACAAAGCATTTGATTGCGACTATCCATAGTAAACAAGCCTTGTTCACGCCAAGGGCAGTCTTCGTAATGCTCGTGCATGCACGCTCGCAAGGTACGAATTGCCGTGTCGTATATGCGTTGACGACGAGTATCCCCTGCGTTAAACGGTATTTCAGTTAAGGGATATTCGGTAGGCAATATTTCCATTTTATTTACCTTAAATGGAGTATCACTCTCTATAGCAATATAACGACACCCTAAACGCCTAAACGCGTTGTTAAAACTATTTTCTCCTTCTTTCGCATAATAGGTAAAACTGAAATCTCTGTCTTCTATCAAACGACAAATTTCATCGTTCAATAGATGTTCACCATAAGAAATGGTTAGCTTACTTTCTTTCTCGCAAAACACCGAAAAAGATAGAAATCCAACCGTTTCTTGCCCTAAATCAAATATATATTTTCGTTTTTCGTCTGCTCTAAGTAATTTGCCGACAACACTTTCCCCAAGTACCAGTTTTTTTACGGGACGGACGCAAACGGGATAAGGCTTTTCCACCACTACAGACTTGCTAAAATCGGGGAGTGAGTCTTTCCTTGCGTCGTAAAAATAACTATATCCTAATTGATAGGTAATTTTTTTGCAATATCCTTTTTGATAATGAGGTTCGTATGCCGAAAGAACGTTCTCATCACTTTTTGCGACCTGCTTGCCTCCCACTAACACTTCAAACAAAAGACCTGCCGTGCCAAGACTATACGAAGAATTACTCTCTCCGTAATACCAAACGAGAATTTCTATTCGGTTGTCGCCCGAATTTAAGAAATCCTTCAAATCAATCTCGTCATAAACGGCGGTTTCTTCGTATTCGTGATATTGCCCGAATGAAACCATTTTCCCGTTTACAAGTAAATTATAGTCGCTATCTGCTGAAAGGCGCATAAGCGCTTCCCCACCCGTATAAACGAGGTCAAACTGGAATAAAACGTACTCGTCTTTTCCCGCTTCGTTTGATTTCCAAATCCACTTTGCGTTGTCGAACATTCTTTAAGTCCCCCGCTATACCTTTGCGTTAATATAAAATCTCGCTTGTATTTTACCCTCTTTTATCTTGCTCTTAGGTATTTCTACCATAGTCCTATCGTGATTAAAATCTAAAATTCGCTCATCGAAAAGGTCGACCACTTCTATCGGCAAGCCTTGCGGATGATTAATATAAAGTTTAACCACCTCGGGTAAATATTCAAGGTCGAAAAATTTTACTTCAACGTCGATATGCCTAAACGTTAAATTTGGGCTAATGCTTACCGACACTTTTCCAAAATAAGTTAAATAGTTTTCTAGTTTAATCGCTTCTTCGTTGGTCATGGCATCTTCCATCCATTCCCTTGAAATCGCCTTACCTATCTCGGCAGTCTTCTCTTCGGGAATTTCATAAAAAATGCTACTTGCCAGCCAACTCCTATGTGCAGCCATAACTAGCGCGAATGGGTGCGCCCTATGCCAACCTTCAAACAAAAGGGTGCTATGCGCTTCGGACATAGAAAAAGTTTCTTTATCCATTCCGTACCGCTCGACGAATTTTATGCACTCGCCGATTTTTTCATGTTGGTCACAATAAAACATTTTAGTAATCAAGTAATCGTTATAGGTAAAGCCACTATAGAAGAATATGTTTGCGTCTATATCAAACGAATCGTTTAATAGTGCACTCGTTTTAATTCCTTCCCAAAGGTCCTTTCCAGAGTGGATTGCACCATCATACAAGGGCTTATCGCTGTTGAAATCAATTATACTCGCAAGCGCACAAATCGCGTATGCAAAGCCAGAATCCATATAACTTTTTTTGAAAGGTATTTTTAGTTCCGGACTTGAAGGCATATAATATTTTACACCTTGCGAAACCGCCTCCGCCTTACTTAAAACCATATCTTTAAATGCTACGGGCATACCTTTTTCATCAAACTCTTCAATCTTCGACGACTCTAGCGCTCCCATATATTTACATTGCGAATAGTCGTAGTCCTGCACGTTCTCTTTCATATCGTCAACGTCTATCAACGAGCAATCTAACGAACGCAACAGACACTTTTTATAATCTTCGTACTCTTCTAAAAATTCTTGATATTCGGGGAAGGCGCACTCCTTCATAACTAATAGTATATCCTTTAACCCCAAAATCGTGCCGACGTCAGTATAATACCATTGAAGGTGCCCGGAAATTAAAGTTATGTCAGTAGACTGTCCGCGAGGCATAATGCCCTGACATTCTAATAGTTTTTCTTTTTTAGTCGATTGCCTTAATATTTTTTGCCAACGGCACGCGCGTAATATTGACTCTTTATGTTCGTATATCCATTTTTTATTTTTGGTTAAACGATAGTGGGTTGCAATACCAGATAAAACACCACCATTACTATTTAGCCAAGCGTGAGCAGTTGTTCCCATATAAGAAGCGCCGACCTTTTTATCCGGCAATATACTCTTATCATAAACACCGCACTCGCCAACTCCTTGCAGTTCAAAAAAGACTTCAAAGCAACGTTCAATCAACTCGTGATAACCTTGCCTATCAAGCATTCCCATAACCCAGTGGCAAGACTCTTGCGCCCAAATAAATTCATATAACGTGGGCGATAAATGAGGGTAACTTAAAACTTTTTCGGGATAATTATCCCCTCCCCAAGTTTTATATATTTCTTTGCCAAGAAGTTTTTCGTCTCCTTTGTTTTGCCTATCTATTAACATCATAGTATAAGCAGTTTGAATTTTCCAAGCATCTGAAAGGTGACTTCCCGGTATGGATATGCTTGCGCCTTTATCGTATATTTTCTTCCAATAGTTTGCTATCTTTTTTCTCTCCTCGTCAAAGGAAAGTGCGTTGAGTTTGCTCGCTTTTTCTTGCGGTAGAGGAAGATAAGGAAGCTTGAAGTTTATAATACTCTCCCCCATTTTGTCGACGGATATTTCCACCTGCCAACCATCATTTATTTTAGTACCTTTAATGGAAGGCTTATCGAAATCGTTAAAAAATTCCCCCTCTCCGTCAAAAGAAAATATAACTCCTTTATCTTTTGCAACAACAAAGTTATCCATTTTATATAGCGGATAAGGATACTTGGGCATTTGAACTTTTTCGTTGTAGGGGCAAGCTATATCGTCACGCATTAAAAAGCCCGACCAATATGCATCTTTTTTCTCTTGCTTCACAAAGCAGTTGTTAAAGGTAAAAGTAATAGGAAATTTTTTAGGTTTATCTTCTAAATTTTCCACCTTTATTTGCACCATTGCAATTAGCGGTTCATTCCCGTCGACAACCTTCTCTCCCTCAAGAAGAGTTGCAAACGAAGTTTGAGAAATTTTACACCCCAAATGATTAGAAGTACAAGTAAAAATAGGCAAACATCCCTCTTGCAAGGAAACCCTTGCTCTTCTTCCGTCACCGGCAAACGTCTCAAATTCTTCACCTATCATAGTGATAAAATATAGACCGCTGTGTTCTTCAAAATATCTTACTTCTATTTCCTCGTAAGGACAAATTATCGTAGCATTCCTCAATATAAATTCATTAGGATGCTCTAACACACCCATTATTTGTTGAGTTCTACTAATCGGTACAGTGTTTTTCATAATCCCTCTTTGTGCCTACACGTTAATTTTAAATAAGCCTAAATAAAATACACTATGATGATACTATATTCGAATGGCAATTTCAAGTGATTTTTTAAATTAATCAATTAATTTTTTTCATACTTTTATCCCCTATAAATTTATTTAAAAAAAGAACACATCACGATAGAATTTTCTAAAATGATGTGTTCAACTTTTTTATTATTAATTTTTATTTTATAAGATTTTTACAATAGAAATATTAGTTCCTAAAGATTTATAAAACCTTAAAATAATCAGTAAAATACTAATTATTTGTTGAGTGCTTCTTGAACTGCAACTGCGCATGCAACGGTCATACCAACCATCGGGTTGTTACCAGCACCGATGAGGCCCATCATTTCTACGTGAGCGGGAACTGAACTTGAACCAGCAAATTGCGCGTCAGAGTGCATTCTACCCATGGTATCGGTCATGCCGTAAGAAGCGGGACCTGCTGCCATGTTGTCGGGGTGAAGCGTACGACCCGTACCACCACCTGATGCAACGGAGAAGTAGCTCTTGCCGTTTTCGATTGCCCATTTCTTGTAAGTACCAGCAACGGGGTGTTGGAATCTGGTCGGGTTGGTTGAGTTACCGGTAATAGAAACGCCAACGTTTTCGAGTCTCATGATTGCAACGCCTTCAGGTACACTGTCAGAGCCGTAGCACTTAACGTTTGCTCTTGCGCCTTTAGAGAAAGGTCTTTCTTCCAAAACCTTAACTTCTTCGGTTGCGGGGTCGAATTTGGTTTCAACGTAAGTAAAACCGTTAATTCTTGAAATGATATAAGCAGCGTCTTTGCCAAGACCGTTAAGAATAACTCTTAAGGGTTTAACTCTAACTTTGTTTGCGTTCAAAGCGATTTTGATTGCGCCTTCTGCAGCTGCGAAAGATTCGTGACCTGCGAGGAAGCAGAAGCACTCGGTTTCTTCAGAAAGAAGCATTTTGCCGAGGTTTCCGTGACCTAAACCAACCTTTCTATTCTCTGCAACAGAGCCGGGAATACAGAAAGATTGAAGACCGATACCGATGTTAGCGGCAGCGGTAGCAGCGGTCTTATCGCCCGTCTTTTCAGCAGCTTTCAAAGCGATTGCTGAACCAACGGTATATGCCCACTTTGCGTTTTCAAAGCAGATGGGTTGAGTTTCCCCCGTGATAGTATAGGGGTCAATGCCGTATTTATCACAGATTTCTTTACATTCGTCAATAGAGTTGATGCCGTATTCTTTTAGCGTTGCAAGAATTTTGGCTTCACGTCTTTCATAACCTTCAAACTGTGCCATGATATTGCTCCCTCCTATTATTCTTTACGCGGGTCAATATATTTAACCGCGCCGTCTTCTTCCTTAAAGCGTCCGTAAGT
>SVIY01000056.1 GCA_015069265.1 Clostridiales bacterium | reverse complement strand
GGTGCAAGATGAAAAACAGTTTCAAAAAAGTTGCACTCGGCGGAATAGTCACCAATAACCCCACCTTAAAACTCGTTCTCGGCACATGTCCTACGCTAGCACTCACTACTGCTGCTATGAACGGTCTTGGAATGGGCGCAGCAGTTACTTTCGTTCTTATTTGTAGTAACGTATTCATCTCTATTTTGAGAAAGATTATCCCTAATCAAGTTCGTATCCCTGCATTCGTTTTGATAATCGCGACCTTCGTTACGATAGTTAGACTCGTGCTAGACAAGTTCTTGCCGTCGTTATACGAATCGCTTGGACTTTATCTACCACTGATAGTTGTTAACTGCATAATACTCGGCAGAGCGGAAAGTTTTGCAAGCAAGAACAATATCGGTTGGTCGGCTCTTGACGGCTTGTTTATGGGTATCGGCTTTACTCTCGCATTAACCTTAATGGGATTGGTTAGAGAATTCTTGGGTTACGGTACGATATTTAACGTTCAAGTAATGAATTTCCAAATAGGTTTCTTCTCCTCTAGCGCAGGCGCGTTCTTCACTTACGCAATATTTATTGCAATCTTTGGACTAGTCACCTCGGTTATTTCAAACAAACGAAAGAAAAAATCTTTCAAGGCTGTTTCGGTTGATTCACAATCGAACACCGCAAAGGAGGCATAATATGGCTGAATTTATTATGATTATCGTTTCCGCGGTGTTTATCAACAACTTCGTAGTAGTACAGTTCCTCGGAATTTGTCCTTTCCTCGGCGTTTCCAAAGATTTTAAGAGCGCACTCGGTATGGGTCTTGCAGTAACTTTCGTTATGACGATTACTTGCCTTATAACCTATCCGATATACACCTTTATTCTTGTACCTTTAGGAATAGAGTACATGGAGATTATCGTGTTCATCTTCGTAATCGCTGCTATCGTGCAAATGATTGAAATGGCACTCAAGAAATTCTCTCCCTCGCTCTATAACGCAATGGGAATTTATCTTCCCCTAATCACCACTAACTGTGCCGTTTTAGGTGTAGCAGAACTCGTTATCGACCACGGTCAAATCGCGTCTTTGATAGGGCTTGCATCCCCCGATATGATGAATATGGGCTTTGCAGTTCTTTACGGTTTGTTCGCAGGTCTCGGCTTTACTCTCGCCATTGTTTTAATGAGTGGTATGAGAGAAAAAGTTGCTCGTCTTCCCATCAACAAACACCTAAAAGGCTTCCCTATCGCAATGATACTTGCGTGCTTTATTGCAATGGCGTTCTTCGTCTTTGCACTCGTATAGGAGGTTGACATGATTAACTATTTATTATTAGGTTCAATTAACGTTACCTCTCTTCTTACGGTAATAGGCATTGTGGTAGTTCTTGCCGTAGTATTTGCTATCTTAATTTCTGTCGTATCAAAACTTTGTGCGGTAAAAGAAGATGAAAGAATTGGTGCGGTGTCCGAACATCTCGCAGGCGCTAACTGTGGCGGATGCGGTTTTGCAGGCTGTGCGGACTACGCAAAAGCACTCGTTGAAGGAACGGCAACCCTTTCCGACTGCGGAGCAACTTCAAACGAAGAAAAGGAAGAAATAGCAAAAATATTAGGTCTTCCATTCTCTGCTTCAGTTGAGACGTTTGCAGTGGTAAAATGCGCGGGCGGAAATAATTGTAAAGATAAGTTCTCATACGTTGGAAACAAAGGCTGTATAGAACAAAACGCATACATGGGCGGTAAAAAACTTTGTCCTGAAGGTTGTCTTGGGGACGGCTCGTGCGCTTCGGCTTGCGTAGCAGGTGGAATTAAGATTGTAGACGGCGTTGCATATACCGATAAAGCACTTTGTTCTTCTTGTGGTGCTTGCATCAAAAAGTGTCCCAAAGCGCTTATAGAACTTATTCCCAAAACTGCAAAAGTTTACGTAGCGTGCTCTACTAAATGTCGTGGCAAAGAAGTTATGAATGCTTGTTCAGTTGGCTGTATAGGTTGCGGACTTTGTTCTAAAAACTGTCCGGAAAATGCAATCACTATGGTAAACAATTTGCCTGTAATCGACTACGAAAAATGTTCTGGATGTTTAACTTGCGTTAGCAAATGTCCGAGAAAAACAATTAAAGAGATTTAATTAATTTTACAAACAAAAAAGGTGTAGCTTTTCGCTACACCTTTTTTAATTGTTATTATAGACATCTTATACTGTCAACCGGTGACTTTTTAGCCTCTTTCCTTACGGGGAAGGCGGTTGCAAGCAGTGCTACAAGCACTGACGTTACAAGCAGTACACCTACGCTAAACAGTCCATAATTTAATGCCGACAGCGATACTTCAGCCATACTCATTATCGCTTTGTTTATTATGTTACATGCTACTGCGCTAAGCCCTGCGGATACAACAAAACACGATAGAGTTATAATCAATGCTTCTACGATAAATATCTTGAACACGTCCACCTTTCTTGCGCCTATTGCACGCAAAATTCCGATTTCTTTGCGTTTGGAATTTATCGTTACCGAAATGAAGTTAAATAGCATCAATATTGCAAACACACCAAATATTGCCCCTGCAACGTAGAATGCAATTTTCATATCGTTCATAGTTGAAGCGATTACGTTAGCTTGTTCAAAAATGTCGTTTTGCATTTCAAACCAACAGTACTCCCCACCGCTCTCCAACATAAAATACGTTTGCTCTTTAGTGTTGTCAGTCGGGGTTATAACTTGCGCGTAACGGTCGTTTACAGGGTCGACTTTGTAGTCTGAAGTGTATTGTACCCTACTTGTTTCGCCGTTAGAAGTTTCGTTTAGCGGTATACTGTTTTGGTCTAAAAAGTCATCGTGAACAAAGTAGTTAGACATTTCCCTTGTCGGCCCTTTATACGAGAGATAAAAGCCTACAACTTCAAGTTGTTGCGTATCCCCCTTATAATTTTGAGCGTAAATAACCGTGGGCAGTTTGATTTTTTTGCCGACTACTTTTTCATAGTCTTTAAATAAGGTTTCAATAATATACTTTCTGTGTTGCTGGTTGGTTCTATAATCAGTACGCGCACTAATAAATTCCGAATACTCGCTTCGCTCCTCTGCGCTCATATCGTATATCGCTTTTTCGAAATGGTACAAGTAATTATTACTGCTCAAAAAGTACTTTTCAGCGGGAAGCATTACTTGATTCTCATCAATCTTTGCTTCAATTTCATTACCATTTAAATCATAACACTGTATTAAATCGGTCTTTTCCCAAATAGATTTTGGAGTAAAGGTCGTTAACGTATACGAACTGTCTACCGGCTTTGTAATATAGGTATCTGAAAGCCTAACTCCTTGAACGGTGCGCTCGTCTATACGGTTATTGACGTTCCTATAATGCTCATAAAACTCATCACTAACAAAACCTATAGTTCCAAAACTAAATTCTAAAATATCTTTTAGTTCACTGGACAACTTATCCACCTGATAATTATCTAAATGAACAGTGCCCTCTTTTAGAATATTAAACTTGCTAGGAATTTCTCCCGTATCGTATACACCGGTAACGGTAAACGGTGCTAACGAACCTGCCGTAAACGTGTACCCAATAAAATCTTGTTCAGTTTCAAATGCCGTACCGTCACTTGCTAAAAGCCTACCTAATTGTTGTATGTGTCTTATAACAGACGGCGAATTATCGAACAACTCAAAAACGTATTTACCTACTGCAATCTCGTTATGCGCCACCGGATAACTTCCTGCAATTAGTTTCATTCCGTTGCGTTCCAAATAATCGTGTCCGCAATCGCTAAATCCGCACAAGGTCTTTATCGGATAGTAGGCTTTTTCATCTGGATTTACGTCTGCCGATAAATAATAGGAAGTTCCTTCGCTATACCCTTCTATACTGTCGAGGTCGTTTTTATACCAACCTAAATCAATAATACCTGCAAACTCAAGTCCGTGTTCGTTTTTGTTGAGTTCTTCTAAATCCGCCTTTGAAAAGCCTGCTTGCAAACTCTTGCTCATCTGCTTTTCTTCAACGCCTGCAGGAGTATATTCTACAGTGGTAAAATATGCGGAATATCTTTTCTCAATAGCAATGCTATTATAGTCCGAGCCCTCTAATGCAGTCGCTATCACGTATTCGGGTGAAAAACGCATGAACGCCGACGAAACACCGAAGAATATAAACGCCACTACTGATAAAAATATTGTAAACAACAGTCTCATTGGCTTACTCTTTAATCCGTCGAACGCCATTTTCATAGCGTTCTTAAAGGGAAGGTTTGCCTTTATAAACTTGACGTTTTTATCCTGAACAACCGCTTGGGGTTGCGCTTTTGTTTTTTTGAAACGTTTTTTTACTTTGTCCACGGAAATATCGCGAACTTTTTTAATTTGCTCTTTGGCTTCAGAACTCGTGGTGATAATCGTTTCTCCACCCTTGTTCTTCATCACGGTTAAAATCTTTTTTAAATCTTCTTCGGTAACCTTATCCCAATCGGAAACTCTAACCGTGTCGTCTGCAATAAAGGCAACGTTTTCCTGACTCGTTACAACCTTTTCTTCTGTTAAGGTCATATCGGAAACAATTTTACCGTCGCCAAGTTCGATTATTCTATCCGCATAAGTTTCCGCAAATGTCTTATCGTGCGTTACAACGACCACTAATCTTGTTTTTGCCAAGCGTTTGAGCATTTCAAATATCTGCTCGCCCGTGCTAGAATCAAGCGAACCGGTTGGCTCGTCCGCCATTATTATTTTAGGATTTTTAATGAGCGCACGCGCAATGGCTATTCTTTGTTTTTGTCCGCCCGACAGGGTGTTTGGTTTCCTACTGCCAACCCCATCAAGCCCGACTTCCTTTAACAAGTCGCTAACCGCGTTTTTGTCGTTTGGCTTGTGCTGAAGTTGAAGCGCCAAAGCAATATTTTGTTCGATAGTAAATTCGTTCAAAATATTGAATTCTTGGAATACGAAACCTATAAACGAGTTTCTATACCCGTCAAAGTCTGAAAGAGTAAAGTCTTTACTGCTTCTTCCCTCAACGATAATCTCGCCACTAGTTGGCACGTCTAGTCCGCCCGCAACGTTTAGTAGCGTAGACTTACCCGAACCGCTCCTACCGAGCAAAAAGACCATTCCCGTTTCGGGAAAGTCGATAGAAACTCCGTCCAGCGCACGCACTTCTCCGCTTGCCGTTTTATAGACTTTTGTCAAGTCCTTAATTTGTAACATCTTTTCCTCCGTACATACCGCATTGAAAGTATTATATCACGCAAGCTGCAATGATTTCAATGCCAAATACTATTTTTAAGTGGTAAAATAATACACTTTTAGTCTATTTCTTTTAACGTTAATTCCCCGTCTTCTAAAATTATATAACTATTCGTTGTTCCGCCTTTGGGGAGAGAAAGCGAGCCCGTATTTGCAAATATCGTACCGTCTATTTGCTCTATAAATCCCGTATGGAAATGTCCGTATATAACCCCGTCAAAGCGTGTTGCGGGGCGATTATCTTTATTAAAAAGGTGTCCGTGAGTCAAAAAGAAAGTCTTTTCTCCACTCACTAAAACCGCGTCTTCAATAAAAGAAAATTCGGAAATTAAAGTATCGACTTGGCTGTCGCAATTTCCCTTTATTACGATTAATTTTTCTTTAATACCATTAAGAATTTCCGAAACTGTTTGTGGAGAATATTCTTTAGGCAGTGGGTTTCTCGGTCCGTGGTTATAGATATCGCCTAAAAGTATAAGTTTATCTGCCTTTTCTTTTTCAAATGCCTCTATTAACTTCTTTGCGTAATACCCTGAACCGTGCAAATCTGACGCTATTAAAAATTTCATAATTATTCTCCTATTAAGTCCTTAACTACTTCGCTTGCTATTATTAGCCCTGCCGTTCCTGGAACAAATATCATACTTGGCGGTGCAGTCTTTCCGTCGGCTTTAACCATTTCCACGTCATCTACAAAGCCTTTAACTGCAACTTCTTCCGACCATACGACCTTAACGCCGTGTATATTTCTGTTTTTAAGTTCCCTTCTCATAACTCTTGCGAGCGGACACCCTTTAGTATCCTCAATCTTGCCAACTTTTAACTTGGTGGGGTCAAGTTTTCCACCCGTACCCATACAAGATATTATAGGAATACCCTGCTTATTCGCGCGCTCTATCAGTTCTATCTTCGCGCTGACGGTATCAATCGCATCCACAATATAATCGTAACCGTTTAAGTCGATAGCTTGTGCATTTTCGGGCAAATAGAAAGCCTTTATTCCATTAACTTCTACACTTGGATTTATGGCTAAAAGGCGGGCTTTAACGACTTCTACCTTGTCCATGCCAACGTTATCGTTTAGAGATATTATTTGGCGGTTTAGATTGCTTTTATCCACAACGTCGTTGTCGATAATTGTAATTTTACCAATTCCCGACCTAACTAACGCTTCTGCAACAAAACCACCGACTCCCCCGACGCCAAAAAGCGCGACGGAGGAGTTTAAGAGTTTATTTAAACTGTCTTTTCCGACAAGTGCTTGTACTCTTGAAAATCTATCCATTAGAGTAGGTAAATTCCTTTTTCTGCGTTTTGCTTAATGCACTCGTCCGACCATACCGACGACTGAACTTCGCCGATATGAGCCTTGTTTAAGAAGAACATACAAAGTCTTGACTGACCAATGCCACCGCCGATAGTGAGCGGTAAGCGGTCGTTCAATATATCTTGACAATAAGGATTGTCTATCTTAAAAGTTTCCTTTTTTGCCTTTAACTGCTTTAAAAGGCTAACCTTGTCAACCCTAATTCCCATTGAGGAAATTTCCATAGCAATTCCCAAAACGTCATACCACAAAATGATATCGCCGTTAAGTTTCCAATCGTCATAATCAGCCGCTCTACCGTCGTGTGGAGCGCCGTCCTTTAACGGATAACCGATTTGATAAAGGAAAATCGCGCCGTACTTTTTAGCCGCCGCCTTTTCCCTTTCTTTTCTCGAAAGTTCGGGATACATTTTCTCTAACTCTTTTGTAGAAATAAACGTTATCTCATCGGGAATAGTATGAGTGATTTGTGGATACTTTTTATTAACCGCCGTCGCTAGTTTTTTAAGCGCCTTATAAATACTCTTTACCGTCTTTTTAAGGTAAGAGAGTTTACGGTCTTTTTCGGTTATAATTTTCTCCCAGTCCCACTGGTCGACGTATACCGAGTGAAGTTCGTCCAAGTCTTCATCGCGACGGATAGCGTTCATATCGGTGTAAAGTCCGGTATCTATCTCAAATCCGTATTTAGCGAGCGCCATTCTCTTCCATTTTGCGAGAGATTGAACAATCTCTACTTCCTTTTTTAAGGTCAGCACGTCAAATCTAACTGCTCTCTCATAGCCGTTCAAGTTGTCGTTAAGTCCCGTTTCGGGCTGAACGAAAAGTGGCGCGGATACTCTGGTGAGTTTAAGTGCCTTTGCAAGTTCTTTTTCAAACGTGTCTTTTATGAACTTTATAGCTACCTCTGTTTCAATGAGGTTGAGAGCCGATTGGTATTTCATTATTTTATTGCTCCTTTGTAAAGCGGATACTTCTTGATGAGTTTCTTAACTTCTGCGCGAACGAAATCGAACGCCTCTTCTTTCTTGTTGATAATCTCGGTAATAAGGAATGCTATCTGACGGCAATCTTCTTCCTTAAATCCACGGGTAGTAATGCTAGGCGTACCGATACGAACACCACTGGTTACGAATGCACTTCTCTTATCGAAAGGAATTGCGTTCTTGTTTACGGTAATGTTTACTTCGTCGAGCATTCTCTCTAAATCTTTACCGGTGATATCTTCTCTATCAGAAAGGTCTAAAAGCATGAGGTGGTTATCTGTTCCACCCGAAACGAGTTTAATGCCTAATTCCATAAACTTCTCGCTCATTGCCTTTGCGTTTTTCAAAATTTGTTCTTGGTATGCCTTAAATTCGGGTTTCAAAGCCTCTCCAAGAGCTACTGCCTTACCTGCGATAACGTGCATTAAAGGACCGCCTTGGGTTCCGGGGAATACTGCCTTATCAATGATTTTAGCGTATTGTTCTTTGCATAAAATCATACCGCCTCTAGGACCTCTTAAAGTCTT
>SVIY01000055.1 GCA_015069265.1 Clostridiales bacterium | reverse complement strand
GTTATGCCCTTTAACGTGAGCATTGGGCCGTCTTCACGGTAACCGCCTTGTTCAAAAGTCTTTCTACGTCTAACTTTGTAGACTACGACTTCAACGATGGTCACCACGAAAAGCACGAGCAAACACAATAAAGTTTTGTTCAATGGGCTCATAAACACTCTCCTAATATAGTCTTCAAATATAGAATACTATATAAGTATTTAAATTTCCTTGATTTTTTATAAAATATACAAAAAATTTTATTACATTATTTCAGACATTGCGGAAACAAACGTAGGCACGTCCTCTATCGGCAGACCTTCAAGCAATCTAGCCTGTTCGTAAAGCACGGTAGCGTAACGTTTTAAGCCTTCTTTGTCGCTTTCGTATACAGCTTTTAATTTGTCTAAAATTTTGTGAGTGGAACTTATTTCCAAAATCTTTTCCGCCTTCATTTTTCCGTCGGCATTGGGCATAGAACTAAACACCTTTTCCATTTCTATGCTAATCTCCCCTCCGGCAGTTAAGCATACGGGATAAGTTTTTAATTTAGAAGTTAGTTTAACCTCTTTAACCTTTTCGCCAAGCGCCTCTTTAATAGCACAGAGAAGGTCTTTATTCTCCTCCGCCTTTTGTTCGAGTTCTTTCTTCTCATCGTCAGTATCAAGCGAGAAGTCAGCCTCTGATACGGACAAGAACTTTTTGCCCTCATAGTCTATTAAAATCTTGGCAACGAATTCGTCTACACCGTCCTTGAAGTATAGTATTTCTAAACCTTTATCTTTTGCCTTTTCAATTTGCGGAAGAGCATTGATTTTTTCGTAACTTTCTCCGCAGGCATAGTAGATTGACTCCTGTCCCTCTTGCATATCCTTAACGTATTCTGCAAGGGTAACGAGTTTTTCTTTCTTTGACGAATAGAACATGAGGAAATCTTTTAATTTATCCTTGTTTGCGCCAAAGCCTGCGTATACTCCAAACTTTAACGAAAGACCGAATTCCTTGAACAATTTTTCGTAGTTTTCCCTATCCGTTTCCATCATCTTTTTAAGTTCAGCGCTAATCTTTTTCTCCAAACTTATAGCGATGGCTTTAACTTGTCTATCCTGTTGCAAAATTTCACGCGAGATGTTGAGGTTTAAGTCGGCAGAGTCAACTATACCCTTTACAAAACCGAAATGGTCGGGAATAAGTTGCTCGCACTTTTCCATAATCATAACGCCGTTGCAGTACAGTTTAACGCCCTTTTTATAGTCTTTGGAATAGTAGTCGTACGGCGCGCGCGATGGGAAGAATAAAAGAGTGTCGTAAGTTACAGCGCCCTCGATTTTTGCATAAACGCCTTTGATTGGGTCGGAAAAATCGTGGAATTCGTTTTTATAGAAAGACTTTAAGTTTTCATCGGTAACTTCGCTCTTTTGTTTTTTCCAAAGCGGAACCATACTGTTAAGCGTCTCTACCTCGGTGTACGTCTCGTATTCGGGCTTGTCGTCGGGAGTGCCGTCTTTTTTTCTGCTCCTTACAACGTCCATTTTTATAGGGTAGCGAATATAGTCGGAATACTGCTTAACGAGTGCGGAAAGTTTGTAATCTTGTAAAAACTCCGAGTAATCTGCCTCCTCTCCGTCTTGCTTTAAGGATAATACGATTTTAGTACCGTAACCCTCTTTGTCGCACGGTTCTATCGTGTAGCCCTCAACACCACTGCTAGTCCATTTGTGCGCGGTGTTGTCTTTATACGACTTTGTGTAAACTTCAATTTTGTCTGCAACCATAAACGCCGAGTAGAAGCCAACGCCAAACTGACCGATAAGTTCTCCGTCCGTTTTGTCGTGATTTTCTTTCTTGAAAGCAAGCGTACCAGACTCTGCAATAGTGCCGAGATTCTTTTCCAAATCTTGCTCGGTCATACCAATACCGTTGTCCTCGATTGTAAGCGTTCTGTTTTGCTTGTCAGTAGAAATTTTTATGTAAAAATCAGAGCCAACTTCGGAATTAGTAAGCGAAATAAATTTTAACTTATCAATAGCGTCGCTAGCGTTTGATATCAACTCTCTTAAAAATATCTCCTTGTTAGTGTAGATAGAATTAATCATAAGGTCTAAAATTCTCTTTGATTCGGTCTTAAACTGTTTCATAACTGCCTCCGTTTATCGATTTGTATAAATTTTACCACCAAGGTTATTTTTTGTAAACAAATTTTATTTGTTTTTTTGCTTAACTTTGAAATTTTCCCAATAAAATTTGCTCGCCGCAGGAGCTGTCCTACGGCGAACAATATAAAAGGAGAAAAGTTTTATTCAATCTCGATGTTTTTCTTTTTTTCAATCTGCTTTTCTTTCTTTGGCACACAAAGTGTAAGCGTTCCGTTGTCGTACTTTGCCTTAACGTCCTCTTCAGTAACCGCATCTCCTACGTAGTAACTTCTAGAGCAAGAAAAGTTTCTCTCTCTGCGAACGTAACTCTTTTCGTCCTCTTCCCTTTCCTCTCTCTTTGCGCTAACCGTAAGGTATCCGTTACTTAAAGAAAGTTCAATGTCCTTTTTTTCAAAACCGGGCATATCAATAAAGAGTTCATACCCCTTATCCGTTTCTTTAAGGTCGGTCTGCATCGCACTCTTATTCCCTCTAAAAATTGAGGGCGCGAAAAAATCGCTAAACATATCGTCAAAAAATCCTAATCCAAAACTGTCGTTTCTTCTGCTTAAATAGTTTCTCATATATATACACTCCTTTAAAAAATTTTTAGCACTCTTTTGTTTTGATTGTTAGCACTCTCATCTGTCGACTGCTAATTCTAATTATAATCAGCACTTTTTGTTTGTCAAGTGTTTATGACAAAATTTTTTAAATTTTTTTGCGTTCTTCTAGTTACGGACTTCGTCCGTAAAAATTTTAAAACAAAAAAACGTATGGGAGTCCACACGTTTATTTTTGTCATATTTTTTAGTTTCTATTCGCTTTTACCAGCATTTATGCAATTAATAATATACTTTGCATAAAGGCGAGCGACGTTAACGCCCGAAGCCTCCTCTATACCACCAAAAAAGGCGTTGGAGTTAACCTCGCAAACTATTGGCTCACCGTTTTTACCGTAAAGCAGGTCTACTCCACAATAATCAAGTCCTAGCACCTCTGCGCATGCTTGAGCGGTTATGCAAAATTCTAGAGGGAGGTCTATCTTTTCGCATCTACCACCTTGACCGACGTTAGAACGGAAATCTCCGTCGTTTATCCTTTGCATTGATGCAACCGCCTTTCCACCGATAACGATAACTCTAACGTCCACTCCCACTTTGTAAGGAATGTATTCTTGGAAAAGGTGAGGTTTAAGTTTGACTTTCTCCATAATGGTCAAAAGCTCTTCTTTGGTTTCCGCCTTATAAATACCTTTGCCCATAGAACCGTAACTTTCTTTCACGATAACGGGGAGATTTAAGTGGTTGATAATTTTATCCGCCCACTCCTCTTTAATGTTTAGGTCGTAGCGATAACATAGCGCACCAAACATTGTTTTGGGGAATTTTATGCCTCGGCCTGCAAGCGCAATATACGTCTCCGCCTTGTCGTCGCAAATTCTTACCGCATTGTGCGAATTAAATAGTCTTGTTCCGCCCTTTTCAAAAACTTTGGAAAGATATTTATCCTTGTCTAGATAAACGATAAAGTCCGGCCTTGGAAGGTCGGTCGTCGCACTCTCCGCTTGTATGGCAATTCGCATACTCGCATCGGAAATAATATCAACGTCTATACCTAAATTATTAAATTCTTCTTTTAATCTCTCCGCTTGATGCACGCTCTCTTTTGGCACCAAAAACGGATTTATAAATATAAGTCCTTTCATACCACTAACTTTTATTTTACTATTGATACCCCTCGTTGTCAAGGGGGTTTTATGTAAATTTTGTTTGTAAAATTTTTTAAAACTATATTGACAGCAACTTTTTTGTAATGCTATAATAAAGGCGAAGATAAGGTTCAGCGAAAGACCAACAACAAACTAGCAAAGTCAAGGAGGTATAGACCCATGAACAGTTCTAACGAAATAGCAGTGTCTATGCTCCTGATAACGAAAGGAAGATAAAAAAGTTCAATGCAAATTTAGTCGCAGAACAAAACAAAGTGTTTAATGAAAGTTTCCTCTAAAATCTATTCGTTATCAAGAGTATAAGAAAAGAAAAAAGGAAACAACTGAATATAAAAATAGAAGCGTTCGGCAACCCGAACGCTTTTGATTTTGTTGAAAAACAACCGCCTGTCAATACAAAGTAAAAAAGTGGCTTTATTCAAGCCACTTTTTTGCTTTGTTACTTTAAGCAGTTAACCTCATATTTTTCAATAATTCCTTTCGCGATTGCTAACGCAGATAAAGACATCATAACAAGAACAATATATAAAACTAGCAAAGTTAACAGCAACTTAAGAAAAGTTGCTAATTTTGAAATAAAAAGCACATAAGAAATAATAAATATCACAAAAAATATTATCGAAACAACAACCCATATTACATAGTGTATAATTATATATTTCTTTTCTTGAGTTGTTTTATAAATAGAGCGCCACGCCACTATCCACGCAATAAAAAACCCTATAAAGGGAATCAATGTGAGTAAATATTTAGACCTACTAATCACAACTCTTTCATCCATAATACTTAACTACCATAATTTTATAGAAAACCTAAAGCCCAACCCATAGGACACGCCAAAGGTAAACTTTCCATCTTCGTACTTTAACACAGCCCCTATAGAACCTACCAAAAATTCTGCATCTATATTTTCCGTATAAACTCCTATCGTCAATATTGATGCTTGGGCATCAATAAAAGTATAGATATTGTTCGCAGGACAAAACTCAAGCAAGTCAAGAGTTATTGAGCCGATTTTTACCCCTACATATTCCGACTTGTTAAAATACATTCTTCCATCTAACAAATTAGCCCCTAAAGACAAAAGAGTAACTCCAGACGACGAAACATTTAGTGCACTCAAATGATAACTACCCACATTTAATTCTAGCATATTCAAGACTGTTTCGTTCACAAAAAGAAAATTATTCCATATGCTTTTTATTGAATTTCCTTGTTCGAATTTTCTTTTTGGTTTGTAACGTCCACTTTGCCAAAGATATCCTTTTCGATGAAACAGCGAATAGTATAATGCAGTAGCATTAACTTGAGCGCTCGTTCCGTTCGGGTCGACGTTCATTACAGGGTTGTTGCCACAATATGCATAGAGATTAAGTCCGTTAATTGTTTCTGGTGCAATAATACAAGAAGTCAATGCTTTGCTTGCAAAGAGCAGGGACTTCGCAGTATTTCAAAAAAGAAGTGTAAAAACAACGTTTTTACGATAAAACTGCAAGTTTTATAAATATTTTAATTTCAATTAAAATATTCGCTTCCTTTTTTATATATTCTATGCTGTCTATATTTTACCACAAGGGAAATCGCTTGTCAATACAAAGTAAAAAGTGGCTTTATTCAAGCCACTTTTTTGTCTTTTTCTTTAGATTTCTTTTTTCTTGCAAAATAAGATAAATCTTCTTCTACCATTTTATCATAGTTTAGGTTTAGTCCAGTTTTTTCGCTTATTATGCTTATCATTTCGCGCCTTTGTTTCCTTGAGAAAAAAGTTATGCAAAGCCATTTTTTTCTTCCGTTTTTTAACACAAATTCGAAATATGAGTATGCACGTATATCATTTGTAGTAAAAGTGTGCCTGGTTTCTTTCCTAGAGTTTTTATTACTGAAAATTCGATTTATTTTTTCTATTTCTGAAAAATAAATTTCTTCCGCAAACTGTATCCTATAACGTTTATTTCCCTTATGCCCTGTAATAAAAATTCTATCCTCATAAATCAATACCTTGTTATAAAGATATGCCCACAGATAATAAATATCATATATCGCTAAAGCAAAACTGCCCAAAACAAGAAAAACGCTTAAATCGCCATAAAAGCCATAAAAACCAACGACTCCCGCCACAATCATCGTCAAACCAAACATTGCATATACGAATAAACCAAACCAAAAGTTAGCACTATTTTGATAAAACGTTTTTTTCATTTATTCATTAATTTCCTTTCATTAAACTCGTCATAAAATCCGTTGGCCAATTAGACCAAGCAGCACTTACAAACATTTTCCCAAAAGTTTTTACCGAGATTCTCCGTATTAAATCACGCCTAAATTTCGTGTATATTTGCTTGCTTATAGATGAATAGTTTCCTCTGCCACTATTTACGCCAGGTAGTTTAATTGAGCCAAACACACCAGCCACTATGGCAGATGTAACGATGGAAAATAAAGTAGCCGTTGCAATTTCTGAAATAGAATAATCCTTATCTCCAGAAACATTTTCGCCTACCATAGTGCTCAATTGCATTATACCTCCAGAAATCGCACCTGCAAAAATTGTAGGAATTCCCGGAGCAACATAGAATAGCATACCGCATAATGCACCACCAATAGCAGAGCCGAAAAAACCGCCCCACGACCACTCAAAGTCACCCGTTACCGCATATTCCGCAACTTGACCTACTGCATAAGACCCCGCACCAACAAGAAAACCAATAAGTGCCGCTATACCAAGCCCTATCAAAAACGAAATAATTGCATGCCCGTCGGGGTCAATATTCATTACGGGGTTGTTGCCACAATATGCATAGAGATTAAGTCCGTTAATTGTTTCTGGTGCAATAATACAAGAAGTCAATGCTTTGCTTGCAAAGAGCAGGGACTTCGCAGTATTTCAAAAAAGAAGCGTAAAAACAACGTTTTTACGATAAAACTGCAAGTTTTATAAATATTTTAATTTCAATTAAAATCTTAGCTTCCTTTTTTATGTATTCTATGCTGTCTATATTTTACCACAAGGGAAATCGCTTGTCAATACTTAACAAAAAAGAGGCTTATTTCAAGCCTCTTTTTATTGTGTTGTTATGAATGCTGTTTACACAAATCTTCATCGTAATAAATACTATACGAAAAACCTTTTGTTGATAAATTTTTTTCAAAATATTGCCTAGGCAAAAATTCTTCTTTTAACCTCGTTTCTCCTTCCTTTATCCTGCTGATGTACACATAAATTATTCGATTATCTTGTAATATCAACGCATATTCGTATGCTAAAAGCTTATTGTACGATGCAACATAGGCGGGATAATAAAAATCTTGCTCGTTATAAAGCAATTTGCCAACACCTTTTTCTTCCCCGTAGGAATATTCTCTGCTCCAATCTTTAAGCCTTTTTAGTTCGTTGAAATATTCTTCTGCAGAATAAGTAACATCTAAATAAAAATGTTTACCAACACTCTGAAATGCCTGAACTACTTCAACAAACATATAATCATTTATGGTCATACTATCTGTTATCTTTTTCGGAAACACGATTGGCGCATCATTGTAATCGGGGATTGAATATAAATCATCACAATATTTTAAATAATTGTCTAAATCAAAAGATGTGCGCGGTTCTCTTTTATTAACATTGCAACCGCTAAAAACAACTAGCATGCACATTAAACTCAAAAAAATTGCGACAATTCTTTTTTTCATTTTAACCCCCAAATCAAATTATGCAAACGCCATTGCCAAAGCCGATAGTCCTTGCGGTGCGTAATACGCAAATACAAAAGCAAACACTATTTCAATCATATTAATATGCCCGCGCGTAAAAACATAACCATCTTCATCGTGATGTTTAATTTCCATTCCAACTCTTCCGAGCATATTAAAATATCCCTCCATTTCGAAATTATCCTTCCTAAAACCTATGGAGTTTTTCCCACCAATACCTATACCGAAACTATTTTTACCAACATTTATGTCCAGTCTTGCTGTATACTCCCAAAAACGCCACTTTTTTGTCGGAATATTTATACTAAACATTATTGGTTTATTTATTTTTTCTGTTTCTTCAAATCCAACACCATTTTCATAACCATACGCGAAATAATACTTTGATTCAGTAACAATAGAACCATCGACAATTAACGCAAAACCAAAAGTGTTTTCAAAAAAACTTTTTACTTCTTCCCATGCATAAGTCGCTCTTGCCTTTACTCCACTCCAGAAATCCGACCACCAAGAATGCCCCGTCGGGTCAATATTCATTACAGGGTTACCACCACAGTA
>SVIY01000054.1 GCA_015069265.1 Clostridiales bacterium | reverse complement strand
CGATACTGTGAGTTTTTAAGCACTGTTCGGAAAATCCGTCAACCGCCTCTACGCTAGTCAAAGAGAGGTGCTTTTGGTCCTCTAAAAGAAGTTTTTGAACTTCGGGAATTTTTTGTTGTTGCATAACTGTTTCCACCTTTTTATTTTTAAATTATGAAAGGCAAAACAAAATTAAAACCAACCATAAAAAAAAGACGGCCAAACCGTCTTTTTTATCTTTTATTCGGGAAGCTTCATATCTCCGAACTTTATCCAATTTTTCTTTCTCATAAACTCGCTAACAACAAGTGAAATTACAACGGGAATTATAAACAAGCAAAGCACTACGCCTAACACGGTATTCAAAGTTGAAATACCGGCACTTGCGTTCGCTTCGATAACACCGAATAGTCCAACCAAACCGCTTGTACCCATTCCGCCACCAGCGGCAGTACATCTCATGTCGAGAAGAACAGCAACCAAACCTGCAAACGCACTAGAAATTATTTCAGGCACCATTATAATTGGTTTTTTCATTATGTTTGGAATTTGCAACATACTTGTTCCAATACCTTGCGAAATTAAACCGCCAAACTTATTCTCCCTATACGAAGTAACCGCAAAGCCGACCATATGTGCAGCACAGCCAGCAACAGCCGCGCCACCAGCGATTGAGAACACCTCTGGGTTAGCTAGTGCCGTATTAGACGTTGCAATCGCCACCCAAATCGCCGCTGACGAGGTGGGCATTGTCAGTAAAATACCCATAACGATAGCGATGAGTATACCGATTATTACCTTGACGGCAACGCCTGCGCTTATTGTTATTACCAAAAGTTTAGCAAACAAGTCGACAAGTTTAATAAACGGCCAAGCAACGTAAATACCTGCAAGTGACAGCACCAACGTTCCTAACGGGATTAAAATTATATCAAGTTTTGTTTTGCCGGCATAAAGTTCAACAATTTCTACAACAAGCATTGTCAAAACGTATGAACCAATGGGATTTCCAGGAAGCCCTGAACTTAATTTTGCGATAATACTGCCTTTTCCCACTGCAATTAAATTACTAGCGTCAAGGAAAGCTTTTAGTCCAGCATCAACGGTTACCGCACCATAACCACTTCCGCCAACGATAAGTTGGTCTGCCCATGCGCCAATAGTTCCTGCAACCGCAGCAGCAAAAATTAGAAGTTTATTTTTCTTCAATGCAAACGCAATACCAACACCTATACCAGCACCCATTAAAATCTTGGCAAAATTTGCTATATACATTAAAGTATTGCCGACGTAATTGTCACCTATCCACCCAGCAATTTGCGCCAAAATCGTGCCGGCGATAAGCGTTACGAAAAGACCTTGCGCCATACCGGAAAACGCCGTTATAAAATAGCGTTTCGGCAAAGTTTTGAAATATCCGATTAGTTTGGTTTTCATTGGCGTTTTTCCCAATTTCATAACTCTATCTCCGTCAATTTATTTTCCACTTGGTCACAAGAGGTTAGATAGTATTTTATACCATTTTTAACAACTAATTTATCCGCGCGAACACTCTTTCCGTGAAGGTGTCCGTATATAACCGCATCCACCCCAAACTGCTCAAAAATTTCAGTAAACGCGCTATCCTCTCTATGCACGTTAAAGGGCGGGAAATGAACTAGAGCAATGAGTTTATCCCCATCTTGTTTTATTTTTTGTGCAGACGATAGAGAAAGTTTCAATCTCTCTGTTTCTCTTAAATAAATCTTTCTATCCTGCTCGTTAAAGTCTGGACTTCCTGGAACGCTCCAACATCTTGAACCGCAAATCACAACTCCGTCAAACCTCAAACTGTCGTTCTGGAGGGCGAAAAAATTTTCAGGGAGAATATCCCTTACCTTTCCTATTCCGCTCCACCAATAGTCGTGATTGCCTTTTATTAAAATTTTTTTACCTTTTAAGTATGCAAGTGTTTGCAAATCTTTTTGCGCGTCTTCAATATCCATAGCCCAGCTCAAGTCACCGCCGATTAAAACTAAATCGTCGTCAGTAACTTTTTCTTGCCAATCGGCTTTTATTTTTTCCATGTATCCTATCCAATTTCCGCCAAAAATTTCCATTGGCTTATTGGTGTTCGTGGAAATATGAAGGTCACTTATTGCAAAAATTTTCATATTTTAATTATATCATATAAATAAAAAAATACAAACGTATACCGAAAATTTTTTATTTAAAAACAAAAAAGCGCAGAAAAACCTGCGCTTTTAAGCAAAAACAAATTTATTCTGGATACATTGGCAGTTCAAAAAATCCTGCGCACACCTCTTGCGTATATTCTTGGCAAGGCGGGATTGCGGCATAACCGTAAGACGGGATAAGCAATTCAACGTCCATAACGATTTTAAGTATAATGGAAACACAAGCGTCAATGGTAAATTGATTTTCGCCCGTATACGTTCCCTGCGTTGACACCAAAGACACAACAGCTTCTACAGTATACGGCATAATTGATGCGGACGGAATATTTAAGATAACGTCCTTTGTTACCGTTACGCTTGCCGTTGCAGCGCCTTCAACACCGTTTGCGTCCGTGTAAGCAACCGACACGGGAATTGTTACGTCCGCGCGAACTCTTGCGGAATTTGGGCGTTCCGAAAGCGGGTCAACTGTTAGATTTGATATCACACCCGTAGAATTAAGACTCTTCGCGCTAATAAATGTAAGCGGATATGTAGGATTTGCGGGAGTTAAGTTAGTTATATCTAAAACGATATTGTTAAGCTGACTCTGTTGCATACAAGCATCGAATACTTTCTTGACTTGAACGCAAACTTTTTCACACAAACCGTTGACAGGATTTCCGCTTATCTGCCCAGGACATTTGTCTGACTGGAAATTACAGAAAAACGACATCATTTTCCTCCTTTAAAGGTTTCTATATTCAATATATGATGAAGTTTGCCTGTTTGATACAAAAAAAAGAGCGAGTCTTATAACCCGCTCATATTTTTTTAGAAGTTGTATCCAAGTTCAATAGCCTTGATATTCTTCTCCAATAATTCCGCTTTTTTAGCAGGAACCATTTGAGCAAGACTGTTCTTGATTTGGTCCAAAGTCAAAACGTTGGTTTCTTTTATAACTTTACCAAGAATAATCATGTTTGCAAGTCCGTCAAGAGCATTATCACTTGCCATTTTCGTTGCAGGAATTCCCATAATGGAAACGCCTTCTCTACTGCACTCTTTAGCGATAAGTGAACTGTCATAAACGATATATCCACCGTTTTCAGTTTCATTTAAGTACTTTTCAAGTGAAGGGAGATTCATTGCAATCAAAACGTCAGGTTTATCAACGATAGGCGAACCGATAGGAGTGTCACTCAAAGTTACGCTACAGTTAGCCGTACCGCCACGCATTTCAGGACCGTAGGACGGAAGCCAACTTACTTCCATACCAGCTTTAAGACCTGTGTACGCAAGAGCTTTACCCGTAAAAAGTATACCTTGTCCGCCAAAACCTGCAATGAGGATTTTAGTAGTCTTTGCCATTTATTTTTCCTCCTTGTACTTATCTTTGTACACGCCGAGAGGATAATGCGTTTCCATATTTTCCTCAAGCCATTTAAGAGCGTCTTTAGGCGAAAGTCCCCAGTTAGTAGGACAAGTAGAAAGAACTTCAATAAGTGAGAAGCCTTTGCCCTCTATCTGATTTTGGAAAGCGTGCTTGATTGCTTGCTTTGCTTTTTTAATATTCTTAACGTTATTAACCGCAACGCGCTCTAAATAAGACGCACCGTCGATTTGCGACAACATTTCGCACACTTTAACGGGATAACCAACAACAGTAACGTCTCTGCCGTAAGGCGAAGTTTGAGTTACTTGTTTGGGCAAAGTGGTAGGAGCCATTTGACCACCGGTCATGCCGTAAATTGCGTTGTTTACGAAAATTACGGTAATGTTTTCATTTCTTGCTGCAGAGTGAACGGTTTCAGCCGTACCAATTGCCGCAAGGTCACCGTCGCCTTGGTAAGTAAAAACTATGTTGTCGGGGTTTGCCCTCTTTGCGCCCGTTGCTACTGCAGGTGCTCTGCCGTGAGCGGCTTGAATCATATCGCAGTTGAAGTAGTTATAGGAGAATACCGAGCATCCAACTGAAGCGATACCAATGGTTTTTCCAGTTACGCCTAATTCTTCAAGCGATTCTGCTACGAGGCGGTGAATAATTCCGTGCGTACAGCCCGGACAGTAATGTAATTGATTATCGGTAAGACCTTTTGTCTTTTCAAATACTACCATGCTTTTGCCTCTCCTTTTTCAATCTCGGTAAGTTTGTTTACGACTTCTTCGGGAGTCATTAAAACGCCACCCGTTCTGCCGTAGAAGTGTACCGGCTTTTTGCAATTAATTGCAAGTTTAACGTCGTCTACCATTTGTCCCATATTGAGTTCAACAGACAAGAACGCTTTAACCTTATCTGCAGCTTTATTCAATATTTCCTTGGGGAAAGGCCACAACGTAATAGGACGAATCATGCCGACCTTAATTCCGCGTTTTCTTGCTTCCATAATAGCATTTTTAGAAATACGCGCTGCGATACCGAATGCAACGATACAAATTTCCGCATCATCCATCATGAATTCTTCGTACATAACTTCATTCTTTTCGATTTCCGCATATCTCTTATATCTGTTAATATTCCATTCTTCAAGTTGTGCGGGCGACAAAGAAAGAGAGTTAACGACGTTTCTTCCCTCGTGGGTTGAAGTTCCCGTCGTTGCCCAAGGCTTGTCGTATTTTTTAACTTCGCCAAGGTCAAGACTTACAGGTTCCATCATTTGACCGAGCGTACCGTCAGCCAAAATCATGCTAGGCATTCTATATTTATCAGCGAGGTCAAATCCTTTGAAGGTTAAGTCAACCATTTCTTGAACGGAAGCAGGTGCCAAAACGATTAAGTGATAGTCGCCGTGTCCACCGCCCTTGATTGCTTGGAAATAGTCAGACTGTGAGGGTTGAATACCGCCAAGACCAGGGCCACCACGTTGAACGTTTACGATAAGCGCGGGGAGTTCACAGCCTGCAAGGTAAGAAATACCTTCGCTCTTTAAGGAAATTCCTGGGCTTGAACTACTAGTCATAACTCTTTTACCGCAAGCGGAAACGCCGATTACCATATTGATAGCGGCAACTTCCGATTCTGCTTGTAGGAATACACCTCCGATTTTGGGCATACGTTTACTCATATATGCTGCAACTTCGGTTTGCGGTGTAATAGGATATCCGAAATAATGCATACAACCTGACATTATTGCGGCTTCCGCTAATGCTTCATTACCTTTCATTAACACTTTTTCAGCCATATTGCACCTCTATTTCTCAACAGTAATAACCGTATCGGGACACATTGTTGCACAAAAAGCGCATCCGATACATTTTTCTTGTTCTGTAATCACCGCAGGATGATAACCCTTTGCGTTGATTTTGTCCTTTGCGAGCGCAATGATTTGTTTGGGGCAAACCGTTTCACACAGTCCGCAACCCTTACAACGCTCTACGTCAAAAGTAACTTTTGCCATATTTTCTCCTTTATAGCCAATCGCCGTATTTAATCGGGTCGATAGGCAACGTTTTGCTTAACTTTAATAATTTTTCGTTTATTAAATCTCGTCTAATCGACGTGAATTTTATAGGAAGTCCTGTCTCTTTTGACAGTTTTTCGCAAAATTCTAAACCTTTTATAATGGTATTATCGTCAGTCTGGTCGCCGAGGTTTGCATTATTAACTATTCCCGTAAAATTGAGTTTTGCAGAATACTCGATTTCCTTTTTTATCTCGATTGCGTCCTCAATCGTTCGGGTTTCGGGGCGAAGATTATTAACTACCCACAACGCGTCGTAATTTCCCTCTTGCTTTAACTGTTCGTAAAATCTTCCAAGAGCAAGCGCACCTCTGTCGTCACCGCCAATATCGGCTACTGCATATCGTGTTTTATCCGCCACCATTTGATAAGATTTTGCATTCATTGCAGGAATGTCAACGTTTGTTTCGGCAAAAGGCGAAACAACCAATTCCACCCCCTCTTTTTCGAGCAATTTTTCCGCATCGACAGTTCTAAAATAAGGATTTACTATATCTAAATCGTAGATACTTACCGTTTTTCCTAACTTTTTCATCGCGATAGCGTAGTTTACGGCAACGAACGTTTTTCCGCTACCGTAATGCCCCATAAATAGAGTTACGCGTTTATCAAACATTAAACTTTCACCTTATAGCACCAACCTCTAGTATCTGGTTTAGTGCCCCATTGAATGCCCGTAAGTTCATCATAAAGCTTTTGGGTAAGCTGACCAATCTCGTTATTAGAAACGGTGTAATCTACGTCCTTATAGAAAAGGTGTCCGATTGGAGAAACTACTGCTGCAGTACCTGTTCCCCACGCTTCTTCGAGTTTTCCGCTTTGTGCAGCACTCAAAAGTTCGTCAACGGAGATAAGTCTTTCGCTAACCTTGTATCCCCATTCTTTCAAGATTTCAAGACAAGATTTTCTTGTGATACCGGGAAGAACTGAACCCGTGAGTTCGGGAGTTGCGATTTCTCCGTCAATCTTAAACATAACGTTCATCGCGCCAACTTCTTCAATATATTTTCTTTCAACACCGTCAAGCCAGAGAACTTGGGTAAAGCCCTTTGCTTCCGCACGCTTTCCAGCTCTTAAACTTGCAGCGTAGTTACCACCGCATTTTGCATATCCAGTACCACCGCGAACGGCACGAACGTCTTCACTTTCAATGCTGATTTTTACAGGGTTAATTCCCTCCGCGTAATAGCTTCCAACAGGCGACAAAATGATTACGAAAGTCGCGTTGTGAACGGCGTGAACACCGAGTGATTCGTCGTTACCAAACATAAACGGACGAATGTAGAGAGAAGTACCGGGAAGGTCTGGAATCCAATCATATTCCATAGTAATAAGGGTTTCCAAAGCCTTTAACGTAAACTGCTCGTCCAAAGTAGGAAGACAAAGTCTTTCAGCAGAATCGTTCATTCTCTTAATGTTTTCGATTGGGCGGAACATTTGATATCCGTAAGCAGTTCTGTACGCTTTCATACCCTCGAAAATTTCTGCACCGTAATGTAAAACCGTCGATGCAGGATGTATAGGAATATAGTCGAACGGAACGATTTTTGCGTCGTGCCAACCGTCTTTTTCGTTATACTGCATAACGAACATGTGGTCGGTAAAATATTTACCGAAGCCTAGTTTAGAAAAATCGGGTTTTTGTTTTAAGGTCTTTGCTTTTTCAATTTTTATTTCTTGCATGATATAACCTCGCTATTTCATGTTTTTAATTTTTTCAATCGCGTCTTCACGCATTTTGTATTTTAAGATTTTGCCTGCTGCGTTCATTGGGAATTCGTTTACAAAAACAAAGTATCTTGGTACTTTATGTTTCGCCATATGAGAATTTCCGTATTCTCTCATCTCGTCCTCATTTGAAGACTCGCCTTTCTTGAGAATAATATATGCGCACGCTTCTTCTCCGTATCTTTGGTCGGGAACACCGACAACTTGCACGTCTCTAACCTTATCGTGAGTCAAATAGAACTCCTCAATTTCTCTAGGATAGAGGTTTTCACCGCCACGGATAATCATATCTTTAAGTCTACCTGTTACCTTATAGTAACCGTCGGGTGTTCTACAACAAATATCTCCGCTATGAAGCCATCCGTCAGCATCGATTGTTTGTTCGGTCGCTTTTGGCATTTTGTAATATCCTTTCATGATATTATAACCTCTAGCAACAAACTCACCGTTTTGTCCGTCGGGCAATTCTTCTCCCGTTTCGGGGTCGATAATTTTACACTCAACACCAGGGAATGCACTGCCGACAGTTTCTACTCTGTGGTCTATATCTTCATTAACTTCACCCATGGTGCAACCGGGAGATGCTTCCGTTTGACCGTAAACGCTTATGATTTCGGTCATATTCATCTCTTTTGCCGCACGACGCATAAGGTCGGGCGGACAGTTTGCACCAGCCATAATACCCGTTCTAATATGCGAAAAATCGGTTTTTGCAAAGTCCGCGTGAGCAAACATTGCGATAAACATAGTGGGAACGCCGTTAAAACAAGTGATTTTTTCGTCGTTTATGCAAGCGAGTGAAGATTTAGGCGAGAAATACGGCATCGGGCAAAGCGTTCCGCCGTGAGTCATCATACTCGTCATAGAAAGCACCATTCCGAAACAGTGAAACATAGGAACTTGAA
>SVIY01000053.1 GCA_015069265.1 Clostridiales bacterium | reverse complement strand
AACTGTGAAAGAAAGGCTTTTTCAGAGTGTAAAAAGACCCAATCACACTATACCTACACCTGCCCTGCAGGGCTTTTAGAGAGCGTTACGCCTATTATTTACGGTCAAAACGTACTGGGATACATAATGATTGGTCAAATGAGAAAAAAAGGGGACGATTTTAAAAAAATCAAACATCTACTCCCCACCAAAAACATAGAACTTTTAGAAAAAGAATTTAACGAACTACCAAAAATTAGCACGGACAAAATCAATTCGGCTATCTGTATTTTGGACGCGTGTGCAAGCTACGAATACCTAAAACAGATTATAAACGAGAACGAGCAAAAAATAGATATACAAATCTCCAACCACGTAAACGCCAATCTAGACGGCGACCTATCCGTACAAAAACTGTGTTCTGTTTTTCACCTATCCAACAACGAACTTTACTCTATATTTAAGGAGTATTTCCTATCCACCCCTGCAGATTACGTTAAAAATAGACGGCTTAACGTTGCAGGCGACATGCTCTTAAAGACCTCACTCCCCGTGTTTTCGGTATGCAAAAAGGTAGGGTTTTTCGATTACAATTATTTTTCTAAAATTTTCAAGAAGAAATTCGGCGTTTCTCCCACCAAACACAGAAAGGGCGTAGAATAGACTGTTTTTAAACAATTAACCATTATTGTATTTTGCTTGCGCAAACGATATTAAAATGGTATAATGAGTTTACAAAAAAATCAAAGGAAAAAGATATGAGTTTTTTTGAGAAAATTATTTTCGGTATTGACAGTTGGAAGATGACCACGCCGACAAACTTCGGTTGGTTTCATATCCTATCGGTCGTTTTATGCGCTGCTATTACGGTTGCGCTCTGCATTTTTTATAAAGACGCGAAAGATAAAACCATGCGAAGAATTGCACTTATTTCTTGGCTTATCATGGTAGTTCTTGAAGCAATGAAACAACTCACCTATTCATACGACGGAAAGGCTCTAGAGTGGGATTATCAGTGGTACGCGTTCCCCTATCAACTATGCTCCACCCCTTTATACGTTCTTCCGTTTATCGCGTTCATGAAAGACTGTAAAGTTAGAGACGCTATGATGTCTTATATGTCCACCTTCTCTTTCTTCGGTGGCTTTGCGGTGTTTATCTACCCGAACGACGTGTTTGTTTCAACTACTGCAATTAACATACAAACGATGATTCACCACGGACTTCAAATCGTACTCGGCATTTACTTCTTCGTATACAACAGGAAGAAATTATCAATCAAATACCACTTGAGCGCATTATTCGTATTCGTCGCACTTGCAATCGTTGCAATCGCTCTTAACGAAATCGTACACGCATCTCTTATTGCAAACGGCAATGACGAAACGTTTAATATGTTCTATTTCAGTCCGCACCACGGCACGCACTTGCCTATCCTTTCTATAATCTGCCCGTTAGTTCCGCCCGTTGTGTTTATATTTATTTACGTTTTGGGCTTTATGGGTACAAGTTTTGTCGTCTACTACGCCATGATTGGCATTAAAGCGCTCGCGCTTACGATAAAGAGAAAATGTTCAAATTAAGAAATGATTTAAGGGCGATTGTTATCGCCCTGTTTTGTTTTATACAACTGTGTTTTGGAGTATCTATTCAACTTGCTTCGGGCACTATGGAAAAATGGTTGTGCTTTATTTCCGTAATGCTATCTGCACTCTTTGCCTTTTGTTTTTTTAGAAAGAGCCTGGTCGGTCTGCTTATGGTCATAGGGCTTCTCTTGACGCTGTGTGCCGACTTCTTCTTGGTAATGCTCACTCCAATAAATAGACTTGCGGGAATGATTTTCTTTCTTTTCGTGCAATTAATTTATGGCGCAAGATTGTACGTACAAGAAAGAAACCTCTTAAAAAGACGAGTATTACTCATTGTCAGAGCCATTCTATCTATAATTGGAATATTCCTTACCCTTATCGTACTAAAAAAGCAAGTAGATGCACTAGCGATACTATCCGTCGTTTACTATATAAACCTAATCATGAACTTAATTTTAGCGTTCATAAGCAAAAACTTGCTACTCGCAATAGGTTTAGTATTATTTGCTTGTTGCGACTTGTTCGTGGGGCTTCAAGTAATGAGTGATTTATATTTCACAATAAACGAAAACTCCATTTTACACTCTATAATCTTTCCGCCTTTTAACGTTGTATGGGCGTTTTACGTTCCTTCACAAACGCTTATTGCGGTAAGTACCGTTAGAAAATAATTCCGACTATTATATAATCAAGACAAGCTTTGCTTGTCTTTTTTCTTTTAATAATTAGATTTTTCTTGTTTTTCTCTTGCAATATATTTGCTAATGTAGTAAGATATTTGTATATTCTTTAATGAATGTTTACAAAAGTTTATTGGAGAGGAAAAGAAATGGCACTATTTTACGTTTTGTTTTCGGTTTTGTCGCTACTCGCAACGGGTGGCATTATTTTAACCAAACTTCACAAAAACCAAAACCCAAAAATTGAAAAGATAGTAAAGATTTTAACAATAGTTTACATGTGCTTGTATTTTGTAAACTTGTTTCTTCCCGACTCGTTCGCGATGAGAACTTTCGACGACGTTTCGCCGTACGCGGGTGGAAAAGATATTTGGTTTGCACTCCTCCGTTGGTTTAACGACGTTTCGCTAATCGTTATCCCCGTTGCAGTTTTTTTCAAGAAAAAAGTTTTCTTTAAGATTGCGACGTACTTCTGCCTTATCGTTTGCGTGCTAAACGTTTCCGTTTATTTTAAGTACATTGCGGTATACACCTCCACAGCAGGTGCTGGCATTATGGCTCTCCGTTTCTTTAACGAAAGCACCAAAGCATTCTTTATCAACACCACGTTTAGAAGCCTCTATTTTGGTTTGACAATGTTCATCGAGCTTATACTCCTAGTTTTCATTACTCTTAAAAACCTCGATTGCTACAAGGTCAATAAGGACAGAAAATCCGTGCTTCAAAACTTTGCAGTCTTCTTCTTAATTCTTTTCTCAATTATTCCGATATACGTTCCGCAGTATCTTTTCTGTGGCTACGCACCGAACGGTATTAAATCTTTTTCAACCTTTAAGATTGGTACGTTCTTCCACTTCGCGTGGATAGCATTCGTTATTGCAGAGGGTGTAGTTTTAACAAAGGTTTTCAAGAAGAAAGACTATGATACTAGATTTATCGTTGTATTAACACTCGCTATATCTCTGCTCATGCAATACAACCAAATGTTTACGGGTATAGGTGAAATTACCGCACACAGAATGCCCTTCCAGCTCTGTAATATGGCAGGATTCTTTATTATCCTGATGCTTCTTACTAAAAACGAACGCATTTACCACTTCACCTTGGTTATAAATGCAGTTGGTGCAATAATCGCAATGGCAATGTGCGATACGACCCCTTACGGCGTAACTTACATAATGAACGTACACTATATCGCAGAACATACCAACGTTATATTAACGCCTATCCTCTGCGCGACACTTGGAATATTCAAGCCCCTTAAAAACAAGCATATCGTCGACTTCCTATTTGGTTTTGCCATTTACTTCCTTGCAATTATGATAATTGGCGGAACTTTTACCGGCTTAAAAGAAGCAACTGGCGATAACTATTGGAACTGCAACTACCTATTCATGTTCAATAAAGAAGAAACGGCAAGTATCGTAGGCTTTGTTGCTCCGCTTTTCGATATCAACTTTAAGTTGTTCAACTTCTTTACTATAAGTATTATTCAACTCATTATATTTATTGTTTTTGCAGGCATTTGTACGGGTGCGTTCTTTGCACTAAAACCTCTTTCAAAGATAGGTGAAAAGTGTCCCGACGCACCGACTGACTGCACGGACAAAGTGGAACAAGGCAATGAGTAATAAAACTAAAAGCGTCTTTCTTGACCGAACGGTATCAAACGCACTGCGACTTTTCTTTGAACTTTTAGTGCTTATACACCATCTATACCAACCTTTCACACTCGTTGGTTCTAGAATAAGCGCAATATTAGGGCCTATTGCAGTTGGCGGATTTATGTTTATTTCCGGTTACGGTCTAGGCGTATCATACCAACGCGACGGAGACGATTATTTAAGAAAACTAGCGTTTAAGCGAATACCTACCACCTATTTAACCATAGTAGTGGTAAACCTATTCTATCTCATTTTGTTTTATCTAAGAGGCAATTCGTTTAACAATGCGTTTTCATTTATAATATCAGTCCTATACATCCCATTATTCAAAGGCTACGTAACACTTTCACATTGGATATACTTTTTAGCCGACTTAATGATTTACTACATAGTTTTCTTAATCTTGGCTATTGTAAATAAAAAGTATAACGCTAGGCTAAAAAGTTCGGCAAAGTTCTTTGTTTTCCTTGCCGTAATCTTGTGTTTGACGTTAGTGATTATAAACCTAACGACAGGAAGTTCAAGACAAATGCGCGGAATATTTTTATTCCCTCTTGGAATTTTGTTCGCTTACGGCAAAGATAAATTATCACGCTACGTTATAAAAAACAAAATTAAACTTGTCTGCACCTTCTCTCTTATTGCAGTAGCGCTATTTAGCATCTTTGCGCAAGACTACTTTTACTCTGGAACGAACACTGCGCAAGTTTTCTGCACGGTAATGTTTGAATACGTTATTGGCACGTTATTCGTTCTTGCAATAATGGTCTTTTGTTGGGGCAAAACGCTAAAGAGTAAATTCATTGACATGGCATCGTCACTCGTTCTATACGTTTACGTTTCGCACGAATTTTTCTTTAGAACTTTTCAGCACTTATTCCCTAATCTTCATTGGGCTTTAATCATGCTACTAACTGTGTTCTATTCGATTCTAATATCAATATTAATCGTTCTTTCAAGGAATAAGTTCTATCAATTAAGACGAGCTAAACTAAAAAAGAAAGTATAAAAACTTAACCGCTTCGCTACTGTGCGAGGCGGTTTTTTATGGTAAATGTTATTTGCGCTTAAAAAGACTTGAAGTATTTTGTCGAAAGGTGTATAATACCATTATGTTCAATCTTCAACACATACTTTATATGGTTATTTCCACTTTTTTAACCGTCGCTCTGCTCGTCGTATTCGCATTGCGCGTTAAAGAGGATAAAACCAAAAATTTAATACTAAAAATATTTGCTATTCTCACGGTAATCATCCATTATAGCGACCTTTGGTACGGATTCTTTGCTAACGGCGGAGAGGAAACTATTTCTAGCACCCACATTTTGCCTATGTATCCGTGCAACGTGGTCATGTGGATGTTACTTATAGCAAGTCTAATAAAAAACAAAAAGAGCGCTATATTTAGAGTGCTTGCAGAGTTCTGTTTTTACGGCGGAATTGTGTGCGGGGTTATCGGAATCTTGCTTAACGCAAACTTTGACTCCACCCCCACCCTCGCAGACTACTACGTCTTAAAGGGAATGTTAAGCCACTCGACCATGCTTTTCGGTTGCATCTACATGCTAGTTGGAAAGTTTATCAAAATCAGAGTGTTCAACGCATTAAGCGTAACTTTCGGCTTGGCTTCTTTCGTTGTCTGTGGACTTATCGTAAACGGCTTGTATTCGATTTTCGGAATGCAATCGCCAGACGGTATGTTCCTATACTCAAACCCGTATTTCCCCGTGTCCCCAATGATTTTAGGGGTACTTGCGGTAATTATCCTTTTCGGTGTGCTTGCCCTTTACGAAAGGCGCTTACCCGTCGAAGAAAGATGGTACACCTTACTTAAGAAAAAATTTAATAAAGAATAAATTTTAGGAGAAAGTTTATGAGAAATTTGTTTTTCAAACTATTTGAAATGTCTCACTTTGAAACAGGCATTTCAGTTACTGCTTTTTCTCTTTCGCACATCATTTACCTTTTGTTGATTGCGGGCGCAATCGTCGGTTTATTCCTCGCCTTTAGAAAGAAGACTGACGACAAGAAAGAAAAGGTTTTAAGAATTCTTGCTTACGCACTTACTATTTCTTACCTTTCGGACTTCTTCGTTCACGATTTTGTTTACGGCGGTTTGGAAATGGACAAGCTCCCCTTCCATATTTGCACCGTTCTCTGCCCAATCGTTGCGTTCACGCAGTTTAATAAGAGATTTAAAAAATTCCTTGAGCCTGTAACAATGCTCTCTATCGTTGCTCCGCTTATGTATCTATGCTATCCTGCAAGTATCGGCAGTGGCGAGCCTTGGTGCTATCAAGCCGTTCAAACAATGTTCTATCACGGCACTCTTCTCGCTTGGGGTATCTTAAACGTTGCTCTTGGTAAAGTTCAGCCGAATATAAAGAAGTGCTACACTTCGGCTATCCTTTTGGTCATCATTACCCTTTGGGCAAAACTCGGAAATATTTTGCTAGAACACAACTGGTTCTTCCTCAATGAAGATGCGTTCTATATCGGTCTTGTTGAGGGTGGAATTATCCCCAAATGGCTTCTTATGGTTATCAACCCCATCGCCTTCTTCCTCACCATACTTGCCGTTTACGGAATTTGCTATGGAGTTAAGGCTATAATTAAGAAAGTTAAAAAAGCATAAACTTAATAAATTTATAACTGCCACCGGGTAGTGTTTGCTTAAAAAATTAAAAGCATTCGTTTGCGTATCGTTAGGTCTTTGAAGATACGTCGCGAATGCTTTTTTTAAGGAGTTTTATGAAAGGACTTAAAAAACTTATCACCTACTTTACAATAACGGAAATTTGCTTATGGTTTTTTTCCATAGCTCTTATAATCACTTCCTTTTGCATTTTCGATAGAGAAAACTATCTAACGTTGTTTGCGTCTATAGTTGGCATTACCGCCCTTATATTTTGCGCCAAAGGAAATCCCATAGGTCAAGTGCTTATGGTGTTTTTCAGCATAGTTTACGGCGTCATATCCTATTCTTTTAGGTACTATGGCGAAATGCTAACATATCTCGGCATGACGCTACCTATGGCAACCCTTGCTCTTATCTCTTGGCTTAAAAACCCATTCAAAGGAAAACGCTCGGAAGTTACTGTAAATACGTTAAACAAAAAAGACTTTATAGTAATATCTATCTCTGCAATACTAGTAACAACCGCATTCTATTTTATTCTATCTGCCTTTAATACTGCAAACATTGTTTTTAGCACTATATCTATAACGACCAGTTTCATAGCAGTATTTTTAACCTTTAAGCGAAGTCCCTATTTTGCCCTCGTTTACGCCCTTAACGACGTTGTGCTTATAGTTTTATGGTCGCTTGCAAGTTTGGTCGACATTAAATATATTTCGGTTGTAGTGTGCTTTATCGCCTTTTTAGTAAACGACTTGTACGGCTTTATTAACTGGCAAAAAATGAAAAATAGGCAAAATTCTTCACGATAATAAGATAAAAAAGGTTGGTTAAATCCAACCTTTTTCTTTTTTGTTTTTACTCTTAAATTTTATAATGGCAACTATTATTTTTTTATATTGCCTTTCATTACGTTCTTTTCGATCAGTTCTTTGGTAAATTCCCATATATCTTTTGAGCCAAGCTCGGAACTCTTTTGACGATTTAATACCTGCTCCCTTTTTACGCCGTGCGCTCTCCAATCTTTTCCGTCATTGCAGTCGTTCAAAAGAAGCGGTTGCAAATTATCCATAACGTGAGCGATTTTTGCTTCGGGTGATTTTCCCTCTTCAAACTCTTCAAAAAGTGCCTTTATATGCTCTTTTTGGTCGCTAGGGAGCATTCCAAAAATACGTTCCGCCGCCTTTCCTTCCCTCTCCTTTTGAGTTCTTAATGCATCGGTATCGTAAGCGTACGTATCCCCTGCATCAATCTCTACTATATCGTGAATTAACGCCATCATCATGGCTTTTGCAAGGTCGAATTCTTCATTTGCATACTCTTTAAGCAAGTATATCATTAGCGCCATGTGCCAAGCGTGTTCAGCGTCGTTTTCTTGACGAATATATCCACTCAAATGCGATTGACGAAAAATGGTCTTTTCCTTATCCACCTCTAAAATAAAATCAAGTTGCTTTTTTAACCGTTCTTTATCCATGATTTTTCTAGTCCCCTAAAGCAATATAATTTTTTTCAGCAAGGGCGTTACCAATCTTATCAAGAATCTCTTCAGACTCTGCACGAACGGTATGATAATGGTATCCCCCCGTTATGTTCATAAGTTCGGAAGACTTTCCCGTTCTAACCCCCTCCAAAAACTGCTTTACGTGTAGCCTTGAAAAAATATTGAGAGTAGCGGAAATCTTGCCATAGACTTTATGCCAAACAAACACGTCAACCACCGTACCGCCTAAATCTACGATACTATTCAACTCATCTTCAGTTTGTTCGGTCGTGTGTTTTAACTTATATACCCGCTCCACTAACGGAGATTTTTGCAAAACGTATCCGTGGTGGGTTGAAAAAATCTCATACCCTAATCCTTTTAGCACCGTAATATCTTGCACTATAATTTGCCGAGAAACGTTAAACTTTTCAGCCAACTCCCCGCCAGATACGGGTGTTTTACTCGCCAACAGCAAGTTTACTATTGCCATACGTCTTTCAGTAACTTTCATTCATTTACTCCCTTTTTGCTTAAATTGCGTGCAAGTTTTTAAGCGATAAATCAAGAATAGGCGAAGAGTGTGTGAGCGCACCGCTTGAAATATAGTCAACGCCGATATCCACAAGGCGTGCTACGTTTTCTTTAGTTACGTTACCGCTACATTCGGTTTCCGCCTTGCCCTTGCAAAGTTTTACCGCTTCTCTCATGTCTTCTACCGACATATTGTCAAGCATTATGATATCTGCACCTGCTTCCAATGCCTCTTTTAGCATATCAAGATTTTCTACTTCAATCTCGATTTTTCTAACAAACGGCGCATA
>SVIY01000052.1 GCA_015069265.1 Clostridiales bacterium | reverse complement strand
CGGCGACCACATATCGCCTATTTCCGACACCACTATCCTTGCTTCAGCCGGTGCAAACTGCAACCACGTTAACCACGTTAACACTCAACTCCCCTATGCGGGTTTGATTGCAATTATATCCTTTATAGCATACCTTGTTGGCGGACTTACGTTGCCACTTGGCGGACTTGCTTCGGGACTTATCGTTTGGGGCGTTGCCCTAATACTTTTCGGCTCGGCACTACTCGTTATTAAACTTATCAATAAAAATAAAGAGCCTATCCCCGACTTTACACCGACCGACGTTGAAGAATAATAATTAAAACAAAAAAGACCTCGATTGAGGTCTTTTTTTATTACTCAAAATTAATATTTTACGCTATACAAGATATCTTCATAGGTCGGGAAAGTAGAGAAATCTCTTCCTATAAGCACTTCCATCTCATCCGCGTACTTTCTAACCTTTTCCATATCGACAAGAAGTTTATCCTTGCAATACTTTGCTTTTTCAAGGTTGCTGGTACTACTATTGAAGTTATTAGTATCGTGTATGAGCCTATCGAGAGCATACGAAAACTTTTCCGAAAGCGAAGCAATTTTTCTTACAACCTCTCTTTCTAAAACTCTCGATAGTCCTATCTTTGAGCGTTTCTTATAGTTGATTTCCTTTAACAAGAAAGACTGGTAACCGATAACCGCAGGGGTTATTTCCTTTCTCGCAATATCTATTGCCGTAAGCGCTTCTATGTGGACAATATTAGAATAATTCTCCAAAAGAATTTCCATTCTAGAATGAATTTCATTCTCCGATAAAATCTTATGGCGTTCAAATAGTTCAACGTTCTTCCTTTCTGTATAATGCGGAAGCGCGTCAACGGTAGTTTTTAAGTTCAACAAACCGCGTTCTTTCGCTTCTTTTTCCCACTCTTTAGAGTAGTTGTTTCCGCTGAACAGAATTCGTTTATGATTTCTAATGGTGTCTTTAATCAAGAGGTCTAGTTCTGCGTTAAAGTCGGTTGCGCCCTCTAACCTATCGGCAAACACGCGAAGTTCTTCTGCAACGATAGCGTTTAGTATAAAGTTCGGGCAAGCGATATTTGCAGACGAGCCAACCATACGGAATTCAAATTTGTTACCCGTAAACGCAAAAGGCGACGTTCTGTTTCTATCAGTAGAATCTTTTGGTATTGGAGGAAGAACGGATACGCCTATTTTAAGTTCTGTCTTTTGTTTTGCGCTATACTCTTCACCGCTCTCTATTGAACGAAGGATTTCATCAAGCTCTTCACCGAGATAGATAGAAATTATTGCAGGCGGAGCTTCGCTAGCACCAAGACGGTGGTCGTTACCAGCCGTTGCAACGCTTATGCGCAACAAGTCTTGGTATTCGTCGACAGCCTTAATCACCGCCACCAAGAATAACAAGAATTGCGCGTTCTTATTCGGGGTATCACCCGGCTCTAAAAGATTTTCGCCCGTATCGGTAGACACCGACCAGTTGTTGTGTTTACCACTACCACTAACAGATGCAAACGGCTTTTCGTGAAGCAAGCACACTAGTCCGTGACGATTTGCAACGCTCTTTAACAGCTCCATTGTTAGTTGGTTGTGGTCGGATGCGGTATTGGTAGACGTAAATATAGGAGCAAGTTCGTGCTGTGACGGAGCAACCTCATTGTGCTTTGTTTTAGCATATACGCCAAGTTTCCAAAGTTCTTCGTCTAAATCTTTCATAAACGCGGACACTTTAGACTTGATTGCACCGTAGTAATGGTCTTCAAGCTCTTGTCCCTTTGACGGAGGTGCGCCAAATAGCGTTCTACCGCAATGTACGAGGTCTAACCTCTTTTCGTAAACGCTCTTATCAATCAAGAAATACTCTTGCTCCGCACCAACTGTGGGGGTTACTTTCTTAACCTTATCATTGCCGAACAGTCTTAATATGCGCAGTGCTTGTTTGTTGAACGCTTCCATAGAACGAAGCAAAGGTGTTTTCTTATCGAGCGCTTCGCCACTATAAGAACAAAATGCCGTTGGGATATAAAGGCTCCCGTCTTTTACAAATGCGTAAGAAGTGGGGTCCCATGCAGTATAGCCACGCGCTTCAAACGTCGCACGAAGTCCGCCCGATGGAAAACTAGACGCGTCAGACTCGCCTTTAACAAGCGATTTTTCCGAGAATTTCATAATCGCTTCGCATTCGCCAAACTTCTCTATAAAACTGTCGTGTTTTTCGGCAGTTATACCCGTCATCGGTTGAAACCAGTGGGTAAAGTGGGTTGCACCCTTTTCAATAGCCCAATCTTTCATAACAGAGGCGATGACTTTAGCATGGTCGTGAGAAAGGGGTTCTGCCCCCGCCATAGCGCGCTTTACTGCGTCATAAGCCTCTTTGGGCAAACGCTCTCTCATAACCTTGTCGTTAAAGACGTTAGTGCCGAAAATTTCCGGAATGTTTTTTCCGTTCATAATTGCTCCTTAAAATACCTAAAGTTTAATTGATTTTAGCACCAATTGTTTTATATGTCAATTATTTATAATTGATTTTGAAAGTTTTAAGCAAATTATCCATAGCAAAGGCTAAATTTTCCTTACTCTTGAACTTTGCCGTTTCAAACGCTTCTGGCATACGATTGATGGAAAATATAGCGCTTACTCCCTCGTCGTAAGCCTTTTGCATATCTCCCTCTGCACCACCGACTACGGCAATTACGGGAACGCCTGCCTTTTTAGCCGCCCTAGCAACGCCTATAACGACTTTTCCCCTTAAACTTTGTCCGTCTATTTTACCCTCGCCTGTAAATACTAAATCTGTATTTTCTAGCATTTTATTAAAGCCTACGGTTTGAAGTACAGTGTCTATACCCATTTGTAATTTTCCACCTAAAAAGGCAACCACACCAGCACCTAACGCACCTGCAGCTCCACCGCCTTTAAGTGTATCTAAATGCACTCCTAAACACTCTTTTACAGCCTTGCACGCCCACTTAACGCCATCGTCAAGAATCTTTACCATATTCTCGTCCGCACCTTTTTGTGGGGCAAATACGTACGAAGCTCCGCTTTTTCCGTAAGGCAAATTATCAACGTCGCACATTGCGGTTATCGTAACACCGTCTAACTCTTTGCATTTATTGTTAACGCCTATTTTTGCTATATTTGAAAGCGTTCCACCCGTTGGAACAAACTCCTCGCCCGCATCGTTATAAAACTTTATACCGAGTGCTGATGCCATACCGCAACCCATATCGTTGGTACATGAGCCTCCAAGACCTATTATAACCTTTTTCGCACCATTTTTAACTGCGTGCAATATTAGCTCCCCAACGCCATAAGTAGTAGTCTTTAAGGGGTTTTTACGCTCTTCTACTAGGGGCAAACCTGCAACCGCAGCCATTTCGATAACGGCAGTCTTTCCACCGTCTATAAGCCCGTAGAAGCCCTCCATTTTCTCAAAGAAAGGCCCCGAACATTCGAGCGTTACCTTTTTTCCGCCAAGAGCCGTTAAAAAACAGTCTACACTACCCTCGCCACCGTCCGCAACGGGAACGGAAACGACCTCTGCGTTTGGGAATTCTTTTAGTATTGAATGTTTCATTATCCCACAAATCTCTTTTGAAGACATTGTGCCCTTAAAACTATCGGGGATTAAAATAAATTTTGCCATTAGATAAAATCCTTGCTAATTTTTTTCATTTTTGCATATAACTTTTTAGCCATTAAATACATACCTAAAGTGTTGGGGTGGCACATATCTACCGTGCAAATTTCCCTATTGTCTATGTTAAAGAAATTTTTGCCGTTATAAAAGTAAACGTTATTATCCCCACTTCTTTTTGCCTTTAAGTATGATGACCTAATCACCTTTTGTCTTTCCACTTCTTGAAGCCCTCTTTCCATATCGGGTTTAGAAACCATCAGTATCGGCGTATCGGGGTGGGCTTTTCTAAAACTTTCGTAAAGTGGATAGTGCGTCTTTTTAAGATACTCGGCATTGGGGGCATTATAGTCATAATCCATAACGAAAAGTGAACAATCAATTCCGCACATATATTCAACCACTGATGGTTGTGCAGTTGCAGAGCCAGAAAAACCAAGGTTTATAAAGTCAATATTGTTCCACTTGGAAATTATCGCTTGATAAGATGCGTCCGCCCTTGCAGCGCATCCCCCTTGCGTAATTGACGAGCCGTAATAGAGTATCGGCTTAATATCTTTATAGGAATTGCCTTTTTCTATTTTTGCGCCTTTTGAAAAGCCCAAAGATAGTTCGGTAACCCCATTATAATTGGGAAAGTATAGTATGTAACTGCGCATACCGCCACGCAGAACGCATTGTGAACTATTTTCCTTTACCCCAACGGGAAGCCTTGTAACCATGCTCGTCCAATACTTTCCGTCGTCTAGTTCTTCTAAAAGGATAAATCCGCTTCTTCCTATTTCGCACGAATTGTCAAACGGGTCAATACCTACGTATTTAACGTTTATAGAAAAAATATCAGAGTCAGTCTTAAACCTAATTCTTCCGCCAGCAGTGCACTTGTTTAAAAAGACCATGCTTCCGCCTGACTGCCTTGCGCTTTCTCTATCCATACGCATAAAGCAACCTTCTTCGCTGTCGTAGAAAATGCCGTACAAATCAAATTTAGAATGCGGTATAGGATAAATATCTTTGTCGTCAGTTGTTAAAACCGCATCGTTTTTTACCATATTTTTGTCAATCTTTGAAATATCCATTTTGTTTTGTTTACTCCTTGACTTTTTGCTTGTTTTCGTTTACACTTGAATTATAAAAATTCGAGGTGAATTTATGTATATAGATAAGCTTGAAAATTTGTCAAACTATATTAAAGACCAAAAACTCGCTAAAGCAATAACCGAATTTTTGTTAAACTCCGCAACTGTTGAAGCGGGCAAGCACCCCATTTTAGACGGCACATTTGCAAACGTGTTAGAATACACCACGAAAGCATTTGAAACGGTTAAAATGGAGGCTCATAGAAAATATCTAGACCTTCAATACGTTATTAGCGGAGAAGAAGCTGTTCTTAAACAAGATTTAGACGACAACGCTCCTATAAACGAGTATAACGACGTTAAAGACGTTGTTCATTACTCCCCGAAGAGCTATGATAAGGCGCTTTTACTTGAAGGAACGTTTGGTATTATGTTCCCTGAAGACTTACACCAATGCATAGCAGTATCTTCCCCTGCACCTATCAAAAAAGTGGTCGTTAAAATTCCCGTTGGAATTATTTAGTAACGAAAGGCGAACTTATAACGAGGTCTGCGGTTGCAACGTTAGTTGCAATAGGCACGTTGTAAACGTTGGCTATACGGAGTAGCGCCTTAACGTCCGGGTCGTGCGGTTGCGCTTGCAACGGGTCGCAAAAGAACACGATAACGTCTATAAGTCCTTCAGCTGCCTTTGCGCCTATTTGTTGGTCACCGCCTAACGGACCGGAAAGATAACCTTTAACGGTAAGCCCCGTAGCCTCTGCTACGCGCTTTGAAGTAGTTCCCGTTCCGCATAGTTCGTAACGGGATAAAACTTCTTTATTTTTTATCGCCCATTCAATCATTTCTTGCTTCTTGTTGTCGTGTGCAATGAGCGCAATAGTCTTAATATCTTTTTTCATTTGTGCCTCCTATTTCTATTGTAAATTACGTTCAATTATATTTTACTATATTAAAAGCGAGCGTGTCAATGCTAAAAGTCGAATAATGGAAGATAAAATTTTATTTAAAATGATATTTACCCCCTTAAATATTTGAAAAATTTTTTTGCATATGCTATAATAGTAAACACGCGGATATGGCGGAATTGGCAGACGCGCTAGACTTAGGATCTAGTGGGAGACCGTGGGGGTTCAAGTCCCTTTATCCGCACCACAGAAAGACTAAACCGAAAAATCGGTTTAGTCTTTTTGTTTTGTTGTTAAGGGATTTGAATGAGGAGAAAATTTGCTTTGCAAATTTCCCGTAGGGTAAAACGTCCAGTGGACGTTTTATCGGAGAAGGGCGCACAGGCGCCAAGTCCCTTTATCCGCACCAAACAAAAAAGCGAACTTTGATAATCAAAGTTCGTTTTTTCTTTACAAGCAAGCCGAGAGGGCTCCCTTGGGAGTTTCGGCTTATTTTTCACAAGAGATTATTTCGGCTTGATGCTCAAGTTAAAATAGTCAAAAATTCAATGATAAAAGCCGAAGTTAATCTTCGGCTTTTTCATTATTTTTGGTATTTTCTTCACAAAATAGTTTTGCAAATTCATTTTCACTTTCTTGCAAGTCCTTTTTGAATATACAATGAAACCAATCTGGTATTAAATATGCCTTTTTCCTATAACTAAAAATTTCAACTTGAAGTTCTTCTACTTCATTCCATATTTCATTTTCTGTTGTTATTTGTTCTTCTATTTTTTCAATATGTTTATACAAATCTTCTTGAGCGCTAATGTCAGAATTTAATTTCTTAAAACTATTAAAAAAATATGAAAAAAGGGGGAAAATCGAAGACAATATGGTTATTAAAGACAAAACTTCATAGCGTTGAATTATCGCATTAAGAATTACTACTAATGCTAAAAATGAAGCACTCACCATCAATAGAATGAGATATTTTTTTCTTACTGATAAATCCCAGCGGATATTTTGTTTTTGACATTGATATACTGCTTGTTCATAAGGTAGTGAAGAAAAATCAGAATACCAATTTTTGTAATTTTCACTACTTTTATCTTTGTATTTAAGAATCAATTTTAATCTTTCGGACAATGTTAGTTTTTTTGGCGCTAAATATTTTTTGCAAGAATTTTTCAAATCAAAAACAACTTCATCAAAATATTGTTGCATACCAGCGCCATTAAACTTGGCTTTACTAATTTGTTTTCGCAATACTTCTGCTATTACTAAAGACACAAATAATAAAGCCGTTAATATTCCACTTAAGACCATATTATCTATAAAAAATACAAGTATATTTACTGTTATGGGATAAAATATCAAAATAAGGGCTAACACTATGGTTAATTTTTTCCCGTACGCATAACAACACGCCGCAGTTTTTTGAGCATCAACTAAACCGACTTGATTTTGACGTTGAAAAATTTGTTTACTATCTTTATTCATATCTTGGAAAATCACTCCCGAATATATCTCGCCATATATTTATTGCTTTTTGCTGATTATTTTCGCTTACTTCAGCACTAATAGCATTACACGCTTTATTGTAATCATTCGTCGTCCTCACTTGAATTGAATACTTTTCATTATAAGACAAGGTATTTATATCGCCTTCAATACCTTTTGAATCATAAATGGCATTCCAAATATTATTTTTGATATAACATAAAACATCACGAAAACGTTGTTCTATCCAATCTGGTGTTTTTGCTATGCTATCAAAATAATCTAAAATCATTGTTTCTAAAACATAAGAAACCATTGTCGGCATTTTGCCCTTGCGGTTCCAATACTTTACCAAACGAATAGTGTCTAAAACTTTTCCGCCGTGTTTTTGGTTTATTCGTGTTACACGCTCTTGTTCAATACGTGGATTTGTAAACTTCCAATGACCCTTTCCGTTTGGTATAATGTATTTATCTTGTTCACTACACTTAAAACAAGGAACAATGTCAAATGTCCAATCATAAGACAATAATTCTAATGTCACCGCTTCGCCACGAGAATGTAATTCTGCCTTATAATAATCTCTTAATTTTTTTAATTCGGATATAAACTTATTTTTGATTTTTGTAGAACTTATGTAGCCATTTGAATCACAATAATCATTAAATTGACAATCTTTGTCTTTAATGCTCATTTTTACATTATCCCAAGCACTTGAACTGTATAATGTATTATAGCCACTTAATCCAATCATCATATCAATATCATCAAGTTCTCTAATTTTGGTTTTTCTACTAAATGACCCAAAATACAAATCATTTTGACTTGCCAATTCAAAAAGAGTGCCATTTTTACCTAAATCGTGAATATTAGTTTTAAGGTTTTCTCTACTCTTACGAGCCGTTTCTGTTTTTGTTGAATCCAAATTTACATAATTTTTCATAAATTCGGAAAATGCTGTATTTACTGTCGTTGCCATAATGGGCTCCTTATCATTAGTTTTCGACATTATTATACAACATTTAGGGTTAAAAGTCAAGTTGGCTATACCACATCTTGTGTTTATTGCGATAAATTTTGCACAATATATCGCAGAATATAAAAAGCCGAGAAATGAATCTCGGCTTTTTGCTAATTTTTTAATCTTCCCATTATGATATGGTATGTACGTTTAAGGAAATCTTCATAATTGTTATAAATAACGCTATCGTCAAACGGGTCTTTTATCTTGTCAGAATAACTCATTAAATCGCTATCATTTATTACGCTACGATAATAATCAGCGTAATCGATAGAGTTTCTAAAATAATAGTTCAATGCTTTTTCTTTTAACTTTATGAGAACAACGAGCGTTTTGTCGGGCGTATGGAAAAATATGCTGGGGTCATCTTTCGATAATGCTAAATATTTATCTAAATTATGCTCTGAAATAACGTCGTAACGCTTAAATTCGCCACCATTACTATAATAGGGAACTTTTTCAAAAATTATAAAAACTTGAAAATAAGGAATTGCGTTTGCACGTATATTAGCAGTTTCGCCTAACATATTTTCAAAATAGTTATTACTGTTTTGAGAGTAATTTCGCATTACAAATTTTACTGCATAGCCTGCAACAGGTTTCCCATTTTTTAAGATAGTAATATCTACATTTTTAGGATAATAACGTCCGTCAATACTTCCTTCTTTATCGTTTCCATATCCTTGCGACCTGATTGTAAATTCTTTTCCTAAAAGGTTTTCTAAATCTGTTGCTATATGTCCGTGTAAAGTCTTTAGTTTAGCGGTGCTTCGAGATGTACCAACTGACAAATACGTAGCAAAAGATTTTTTAATTACTTCTAAAAATTCTTCATTTGTCATCATTGTAAAAGACCCCCGTCGTATGCTAATTTATAGTCTAAATATGCCTTTATATCTTTGGAAGAAAAGGTGTAATAACCACCACTTTTATATTTACCAAGCAAAGAAATGTAAATTGAAAATTCTTCGTTTAATAAT
>SVIY01000051.1 GCA_015069265.1 Clostridiales bacterium | reverse complement strand
ACGGCTGACGGCTTGGTATTAGGATATAGAGCAGGCGCAAAACTCCTTTATGCTGACACTCTCCAATATCACCCCACTGGCGTTGCTGAACCTACTCAAATCTTCGGCGCACTCGTTACCGAAAAAGTTCGTTCACTCGGCGCACAACTCGTAAATAAAGACGGCGAAGCATTCGTTTACTCGCTTGAAACCCGTGACGTAACCGCATCTTCTATCATTAGAGAATGCAAAAAACGTAACAACGGTATCAAGACCACCGACGGTGAAGGCGTATGGCTTGACACTCCGATGATTGATATTATTCACGGTGAAGGCACTATCGAAAAACGTATTCCCGCAATGCTCCGTATGTTCGGTAAATATGGTATCGATATCAGAAAAGACCCCATTCTTATCTATCCCACACTCCACTATCAAAACGGTGGACTCGATATCTCTGCTGACGGCATGACCACTACCGTTCCCAACCTCTTCGTTGCAGGTGAGGCAGTAGGGGGAATCCACGGCAGAAATAGACTTATGGGTAACTCTCTCCTCGACATTATCGTATTCGGTAGAAACGCAGGTAAGAGCGTAGGTAAGATTTATAAAGACGTTGAGGTTAAAGAACTCACATTAGACCACGTTAAAGCATTCGATAAGGAATTAAAGGATGCTGGTATTAACGCAACCAAGTTGTCACCTCAATTGTTGCCGAACTACACAAAGCAACCCAACGTTTAATCGGTTATCTGCGTCGCATCTCGGTGTTGCGCTCCGCGTTGCTCGTGTTACGTACGAAGAGTACGCGCCACGTCGCAATGCTCACGCGCCTTGACCTGCTCGCATCTAACCACTTAAATAACAAGTAAAGGGTTCTAGATGAACCGCACTTTGCTAAATTAATTATAGTTAAATTACCCGACGGCATTTTTGCCGTCGGGTAGCAAACTGTTATATACATTATATAATAATAGGGAAAAGATGAAATTTTTATCAAAATTTTAAGGAGAAAAAATGGAAAAGGAAAATTTGCAAACGGAACAGACTGAACTTTCGCCTGCTCCTAAAAAGAAAAGCCTAAAATGGCTTTGGATAACCATTGCTCTCGTTGTTGTTGCTGGTATCGCCGCTTGGTGTATTTATAATGGTATTACTGGTGATAAGGGCGTTAGCGGAGTGTTTGGATTAAGCGCATTGTTATGCGGAATATTCATTGTTTGTTCGCTCGGTTACATGCTCGGCAGAATTACTATAAAGGGTGTATCACTCGGAACGGCAGGGGTATTCCTCGTTGCTATTTTATTCGGTTTCTTGTGTACGCTTATTCCCGAAGACCTACCTGTGTTAAGCGTTTTCCATCTTGACGAATCTGCTACAAACGTAAAATATTATAAGAGCGTAATTCAAAACGTTGGACTAGTTATGTTCGTTGGTTCCGTTGGCTTTATCGCTGGACCGAAATTCTTTAGGGACTTAAAGAAAAACTTCAAAACCTATATACTTATGGGTGTAGTTATTATTCTTGTGGGAACTGTCGTTGCAGTGTCGTTTGCGCTCCTCCCTGGAATTGGACCGGAATTTTCTGCAGGTATTCTCTCCGGTGCGCTCACTTCTACTCCCGGATACTCTGCAGCACTTGAGGTTGCAGGAGAACTTGAGGGGTTGGTAACTCTCGGTCACGCGATAGCATATCCGTTTGGTGTTATCGGTGTAGTTCTTTTCGTTCAACTCATGCCTAAATTTATGAAGGCTAATATGGACCACGAAAGAAGTTTATTAAAACCCGAAGTAATGCAAGCTAGAGAAAAGAAAGAGAATAAGAAACTCTTTAAGTGTGATGATTTCGGTTTCACCGCAATCGCTCTCGCTATCGTTAGCGGTTTAATTTTAGGCGGAATTAAAATTCCTATTTTCGCAGGTGCAAACTTCTCACTTGGAACTACGGGTGGCGTACTCATTATGTGCCTCGTATTCGGTCACTTTGGAAGAATCGGCAAACTCTCTTTGGAAGTTCCTGAAAAGAGCGCAAAAGTTATGCGTGAACTCGGACTTATGCTCTTCCTCATCGGCGCAGGTGTAGACGGTGGTGTTAACTTGGTTGCTCAAATTTCAAACGCTGGTGGCGGAATGATAGTTGTTTGGGGTTTGCTCGGTGGTGCGCTTATGACCGTTATTCCTATGGTTGTTGGTTTTATCCTCGGAAAGAAACTCTTAAAACTTCCGCTCCTCAACAACCTCGGTTCAATCACCGGTGGTATGACTTCAACCCCCGCACTCGGCACTCTTATCAATACTGCTGAAACGGAAGACGTTGCAGGTGCATACGCATCAACCTATCCTATCGCACTCGTACTTATCGTACTTGCTTGTAACCTAATGATAGGCTTGTTGTAAGATTAAATTTAAAAAGAAAACTCGCTAAACGAAAGTTTAGCGAGTTTATTTTTTTATATCGTTAATTTTTTTCAATAGAGTTAACCGCGTCGGTAATGGTGCTAAAGTCCGCCATTTTACCAAACTTGTCAATCTTTATGCGGTTTGTATCGCCGTGGGTCAAGCACCCTGCACCGCCAACGCACCCGTTTATGCAAGCCATACCTTCAATAAAGTTGCCGTCCAAAATGCGTTTGCTTGCTTTAAGCAGAGCAACCCTGCAAGCCTCGATACCGTCGCACGCAACGGCTTTAAGGTCAAAGTCGGCAAGTCCGCGCTCTTTAAGTCCTTCGGCAACGGCTTCTGACAGACCGCAACTCCTTGCGAAAATTCTGCCGTAGTAGGAGGCGTGGTCGATTTGCTCTTCTTCAAGCTCGGTAATCTCTATATTTTTAGAATCGAAAAGCGCTTGCAATTCTTCAAAGGTGATAACGGTGTCAACGTAAGGGGATACCTCTTCTCTTTGGAATTCCATTTTCTTTGCCGTGCAAGGCCCAATGAACACAACTTTTGCGTTCGGCTCTTTTTCTTTAATTTGCTTTGAAATGGTAGCCATAGGCGATAGGTTATGCGATATGTATTCAGCAAGGTCGGGGAATTGCTTTTTAACGTAAGAAACGAATGCGGGACAGCAAGAACTTGTTAAAAATCCCTTTTCGGTAAGTTCCTTTGCTTCGGATAGAGCAACGATATCTGCACCTAGAGCCGCTTCAACTATTTCGTCAAAGCCAAGTTCTTTTATGCCCTTAATTACTTGACCAAGTTTAGCATATACAAACTGACTTGCAATAGAGGGAGCAACTACGGCGTAAACTTTGTAGTTGTCCTTTTGTTTGTTCTTTATTGCACTTATTACGTCCAAAATGAAAGACTTGTCGTTGATAGCGCCCCAAGGACATTGATAAACGCACGCTCCGCAAGCAATACATTTTTCATCGTTAATTTTTGCAGCCTTGCTTTCGTCCATAGAAATAGCCTTAACCTTGCATGCTTGTTCACACGGACGTTTGTGGTTTATTATAGCACTATAGGGGCATACCTTTGCACACATACCGCATTCAACACACTTTTCCTTGTCGATATGTGCTTTCATCTGCGCATCTATCGTGATTGCTCCTTTTTTGCATACGTCTTCACAGCGGTGCGCAAGACAACCTCTGCACGCGCCTGTAACTTCGTATCCGCCCATGGGACATTCGTCGCAAGCGATATCAATAACTTCTATAACGTTTTTGTTTTCTTTGTTGCCACCAATAGCAAGTTTAACCCTTTCGGTAACTATTGCGCGTTCCTTATAAACGCAACAACGCATAGTTGCAGTTTTTCCGGGAACTATAACGTTGGGGATATTGATAAGTTCTTTTTCTAAAGTATCTTCCCACGCACATTTTGCTACTTCACGCAAAACCTTGTATTTTAAGTATTGTACTTTTGTGTCAAATTTTCTCATTGTTATCCTTGTTATTAGCCGTTATTTTTTATGTGTTCTTTATAAAAAAGAGCAGATTTTTTAGGTTTTCTGTCAATCGTGTGTATTCCGTATTTGGTAGAATACCCAGCAGTCCACTCAAAGTTATCGAGCAGTGACCATAGGTAGTATCCTCTAACGTCTTCGCCCTCGTCAGTTAGACGTTTTATTGAGTTAAAGCTTGCCGTTAGATATTTTATTCTTTCGTCGTCTGAAACTATTCCGTCAACTTCTTGTTCGTTTTGGAATCCCACGCCATTTTCGGTTATGTAAATAGGGAGGTTGACGTTAAAATCTTTGCGGATAATTTTAACCGTGTCGTAAATTGCGTCGGGGTAGTATTCTTGACCGTTCTGCAAGAAGTTTCCACCGTTTTGAGTAAGCGTTTGTCTTACGTTTGCGCCCGAAGCACTAACCACTATTCTGTTGTAGCAGTTAAGCCCAAAGAAGTCTAGCGGTGCGGAGATTAGTTCAAAATCTTTTTCCTCCGCTTGAAGTTTGATGTTGTTCTTTTCTAAATAAGAAAGATAAATATCGTTATACTTCCCAGAGAAAATAGGGGATAAGTAATTGCCGTGCGCCAAAGCATTTTGCTCTTTTGCATACCTAACGTCGTCTTCATTTTCAGGGCAGAGCGGAACTCTGTTCCACACGTCTATAACAATACCGATTTTTGCTTTGCTGTTAGATGCTCTAAACCTTTCAACCGCCTTGCCGTGCGATAGGAGGAGGTTATGGTTTGCTTGTCTACCGTACTGTTCTACCGCAAAGCCTGGTGCGAACACACCTCTCGCATATCCAACGTAGGTAGCAATAGGCTCGTTGTGAGTGGAGAACATATATGCGTCGGGAATTTCCTTAAAGATAAGTTCAGCATAGTCTGCAAACCAGTCTGCGACGTCGCGATTAAGCCAACCGCCGAGCTTATGTAGTGCATACGGCAAATCCCAATGATATAGGGTAATATTGGGAGCAATTCCTTCGTTTAGCAAGGTGTCGGTAAGCCTTTTATAATAGTCAAGACCTGCTTGATTTACTTTTCCTTTGCCGTCGGGGAGAACGCGTGACCAAGATATAGAGTAACGGTAAGAGTTTACGCCAAGGTCTTTTAAGAGCTTAACGTCCTCTTTCCACAGTTTATAACTAGAACACGCAACGTCAGTTGTATCGTTGTTTCTTATGCTTCCTGGGATACGACAAAAAGCATCCCAAATAGAAAGACCGCGTCCGTCTTCCAACACGCTTCCTTCAATTTGACCAGCCGCAGTTGATACACCCCACAAGAAATCTTTGTTCATAATTTACTCCTCTTAAAATCATTTGATTCGAGCATTAAAATTTAATCGTTTGTTAAGCGCAAAATATTATAACATATTTAAATAAACTTATCAAGGGAAAAGAATAATTAAAAGGGGGAGTTTTTTCCTTTTATCTAGACGAAGAATTGACAAAACACCGCGATTATGGTATCATCAAATTAAATAAAAAATAAATCCTTTAATAAAGGTTTTAAGGAGATAAATATGGATTATAAGAAATTGCAGAACGGCTCTGACATTCGTGGCGTTGCTCTAGAGGGAATTGAAGGACAACACGTAAACCTTACCGAAAAGGTATGTCGTGATATCGGTAGAGGCTTTGCCGTTTGGCTTAAAAACAAGACGGGAAAGACTCAAAATATCCGCGTTGCAGTAGGTCGTGACTCGCGTTTGTCGGGTGAAACTCTTTGCGGATGGATTTGTTCTGCAATGGTAGAAGCAGGACTTGACGTTACCGATTTTAAGATGGCATCGACCCCTGCAATGTTTATGTCAACCGTAACCGAAGGTTATTCGTTCGACGGCTCGGTTATGATTACCGCAAGCCACCTTCCCTTTAACAGAAACGGCTTTAAGTTCTTTACTGCAAACGGAGGTTTGGAAAAGGAAGATATAAAAGCAATTTTAACCTATGCTGAAAACGGTGATGAAACGGGTTTGAATAAAGGTTCGCTTAAAGACGGCGAATTTATGGATACCTATTCAAAAATTCTTGCAGATAAAATCAGAAAGGCAACGGGCGAAGAAACGCCCCTTAAAGGCTTTAAGATTGTTGTAGACGCAGGTAACGGCGCTGGCGGATTCTACGTTGATAAAGTGCTTAAACCTCTCGGTGCGGACACTACGGGCAGTAGATATCTAGAACCCGACGGAAGCTTCCCCAACCATATTCCTAACCCCGAAAACAAAGAGGCAATGGAGTCCATTACCGAAGCCGTTAAAGAGCAAAGCGCAGACCTCGGTATTATCTTTGATACCGACGTTGATAGAGCAGGTGCGGTATTATCGGACGGAAGCGAACTCAACCGCAACAGAATTATTGCTATGCTATCTGCTATTCTTCTTCGCGAACACCCAGGAACGACTATCGTTACCGACTCTATAACATCTACAGGACTTGCTAAATTTATCGAAGAAAAGGGCGGTATTCACCACAGATTTAAGAGAGGATATAGAAACGTTATAAACGAGTCCATCAAACTCAATAATGCAGGTCAAGACAGTCAACTTGCAATCGAAACTTCAGGACACGGCGCGTTTAAGGAAAACTATTTCCTCGACGACGGTGCTTACATCGTAACCAAGCTTCTTATCGAACTTGCAAGAGGCAAGAAAGAGGGCTATTCTTTAGAGTCAATTATTGCAACTCTTGAAGAACCTGCAGAGAGCGTAGAGTTTAGAATGAACATCTTGCTCGACGAGTTTAAAGAATATGGACAAAAAGTAATTGCTGACCTCAACAAGTACGCAGAGGGTAAAGACGGTTGGTCGCTTGCTCCCAACAACTTTGAGGGCGTTAGAGTTAACCTCGATAAAGACCACGGCAACGGCTGGTTCTTGCTCCGCTTGTCACTCCACGACCCGCTACTCCCGTTAAATATCGAATCTAACGATAATGGCGGTGCTAAAAAGATTGCTGGTGAACTTGCAGAGTTCATTAAAGCGTACGACAAACTCGATGCTAAATCATTATTAGATTTTGCGAAATAACGCCATAAAAAGTGCGGATAAGATTACCGCACTTTTTATATTTGTTTGTGTGCAATATTGATGTATATTTTGCAAAGTTCAATAAAAGTTTAGATAAAATTGATGAATAATTGAAAATACTGTGTTACAATAAAAATAATAAAATAGGTGGAGAAGAAATTATGAGCAAATTTGTTATTATAACCGACTCTTGTAGTGAATTAAGTAAAGACCTACGTCAAAAATACGATATTGACTATATCCCCATGCACTTTACGTTAAACGGTATTGATTACGACGCAAGTCTTGATTGGGAAAGAATTAGTCCCAAACAACTCTATGACCTTTTAAGAGAGGGCAAGAGAGTTACTACCGCGCAGATTACCAAAGAAGAATATATGGAAAAATTCTCGTTCTATCTTGAAAAAGGATACGACGTATTGTCCGTTTCTTGTTCTTCCGCGCTTTCTGCATCGGTTAAGGCTAGCTGTTTTGCAAGAGACGAATTGAAAGAAAAATATCCCGATAGAAAAGTTATTTGCATCGACTCGCTTATGGCGTGCGCAGGACTTGGTATTTTGTGTATTACCGCTAGCGAAATGAGAGCAGAGGGAAAGAGCATTGAAGAAGTTGCAGAGTGGATTGAGGAACATAAACTCACCATGAACCAAGAATGTACGGTAGAAAAACTTACCTATCTTAAAGTCGCAGGCAGAGTTAGTGCCGCTAGCGCGTTCTTTGGCGGACTTTTATCCATTAAACCTATCATCATTTCCGACGCAAAAGGTCATAACTTTGCTATTGAAAAGGTAAAGGGCAGAGCAAACTCTATCGAAAGAGTTATAGACCGTTTCTTTGAGGCTTACGAGGATCTTCCTTATCAACACATTTTCATCAGCCATGCAGACTGTGGCGAAGTTGCACTTGAAGTTAAGGACAAAATTCTTGCAAGACTTGGAAAAGAACAAGAAATTCAAATCTTACCGTTAGGACCTATCGTTGGCGCAACGTGTGGACCTGGAACTATCTCGCTCTACTGCTACGGCAAAAAGGTTACCGCTAACGCTTAACTAATTTAAATAAAACAAAAAACCTTGCTTTTGCAAGGTTTTTTTGTTATACTTAATAAAAAGATTTTGGAGAGTAATATGAAAGGTTTAACTGCGTTTATTACGGGTGCAGGCGGTGGAATAGGTAGAGCAATAGCGGTTGCTCTTGCTAAAGAGGGGGTTAAAATTGCCCTCGTTGGAGGAAACAAGGAAGAAAACCTAAAAAAGACCAAAGAACTAGTACAATCAGAGGGCGTCGATTGCGAATATTTTAAGGGCAACTTAACCGACGATAAAACGCTTGTAGACTGCTTTAATAAGGCGGTAGAGCGTTTTGGCGGAGTGGATATTTTAATTAACAATGCAGGTCTTACACATAATTCGCTCCTAAAAGATACGTCTATGAAAACCTTTGACGATATGATGGCTGTCAACGTTAGAGTCCCTTATCTTTTGACTAAAACCGCACTACCTGAACTAAAAAAATCAAAGCGCGCAAGTATAGTCAATATTGCGTCGGTTGTCGCGCACTCCGGCTATGCTTGGCAAAGTGCTTACAGCGCCTCTAAACACGCGCTACTCGGTTTTACCAAGGCGCTTTCTGCAGAGGTATATAAAGATGACATAAGAGTTCACGCAGTGTCGCCGGGTGGTGTGTTTACCGATATGGTTAAAATATCGCGCCCCGACCTCAATCCCGACGGTATGATAATGCCTGAAGACGTTGCGGACGCAGTTTTGTTTTTAATTAAAAACCGCACAAACGCGGTGGTTGACGAAGTAGTTATTCATAGGTCAGGAAAACAACCGTTTCTCGTGTAAGTAAATAAAAAAGGAGCGAATTTTCGCTCCTTTTAATTTATTGTCGTATTATAAGTTGTAATATTTATCAAACTCTGCAGGGTGGGGAATTGCGGACAACTGTCTGCATTCTTCACGTTTGGTTTTGATAAAGTTTTTAAGCAATTCCTCGGGGAATACACCGCCCTCGGTTAAGTAATCGTGGTCTTTTTCCAAAGCGTCGAGAGCTTCTTCTAAAGAGGCGGGGAGGTGGTGAAGTTTTGCCTTTTCCTCATCGCTTAAGTGATAGAGGTTCATATCATAGGGACCCCAACCGTTTGCGTGCGGGTCAATCTTATTCTTAATACCGTCAAGCCCTGCCATAAGTATTGCAGCGTAGCAGAAATAGGGGTTGCAAGTCGCGTCGGGGTTGCGGAGTTCAAAACGACGTTTGTCGGGAGATTTTGCATACGCAGGGATACGGATAACGGCACTGCGGTTAGAAGTTGCATAACCTACGGTAACGGGCGCTTCAAAACCGGGGATAAGACGCTTAAAGGAGTT
>SVIY01000050.1 GCA_015069265.1 Clostridiales bacterium | reverse complement strand
GGCGTTCGGGCTTAGAATAATCGTACCTATCGTCTCCAGTGTGGAATAAAATAGGAAGTCTATCGCCTATTATTTGATAGAACTTTTGAGCATTATCCCCGTCAATATAAAACTTTTGAAAGTCGGGATGAAGTTTAACGCCCTTAAATCCGTTTTTTATACACCACTCAACCTCTTCCTTGACCTCATCTTCGGTAAGGTCTTGGTGAAGGGTCATAAAGCCTATAAACTCTTGGTGTTCGTCTATCTCTTTTTTAATAAATTCGTTGATAGAGCGAACTTGATGAGCGGTTGTCGCAACAGAGTGTACAACGTAACGCGTAACCCCTGCCTTACTGCCCTCTTCTATGAGTTGTTCCGCCGTTCCTGCAGGCATATCCATTGCAATATCGTAAAATTTGCCGATTGCAATCGTTGCCTTTTCGGCTATCTTTTGCGGATAAATATGTGCGTGTGCATCGATGATTTCCATTTCTAGTCTTCCTTTTTCAGTCGTTTATATATCTCTTTAGATAAGTCAAATATAATTTCCACTCTGGCACGAGGTTTCTTCGCTTGTGCTCCTCGTTTGCCTTTCCAAGTGCTTGTCTATACTCGGCGTACGAACAATTATTCACTTTCATAAAGTGTTTTTCAGCGCGTTCCTCGTCACCCTTTAACTGCGTCCTTCCAATATGGATAACGTTGTGACAATCTTTACATATAGACACTATATCCTCAAGTTTTTGAACGCAATTTTCCTCGTCGTAACTCCACCTTTCGTGAGCTTCTAGCCTATCGGTTTTTCTACCGCAAATCATGCACTTTCCCTCTGCTCTTTCCTTTGCGTCAGCCTTAATAAAGTCCCATTGTTTCTTTGATAAAATCGTGCGCAGATTAGAATACCAGCAAGAGTCTGGAACAAGCTCAAAATCGAGTTTATATTTCATCTATTTTACCTCTCTACTCTCGTGGCAAACAAGGTAAATAATTTGATACTCATTAGACAATTTTTTAAGCAGTTCTAGTGCAATTTCAAGTTTTTTCTCGTCTAGATTATAAAAGGTATCATCAAGAATTATAAAGGGCTTTTCGCCTGTAAATAACACGTCGATAAGCGCAAATCGTTTGCAGATTTCAAAGAGGTTTTGATAGCCTTTACTATAAAACTCCGTTGCTCTATCCCCACCTTTTTCACACACGGTAACGTTTAAGTCAACGTCAATGTTTACAGAACAATTTCCGTCCGTTAAAAGTGAAACGTATTTATTTAAACTATCTTGCAACGGCGCTCTATATTTAACCTTTAAATTCTCGTCTGCAATTTTTAGATATTTAGCAACTAGATTGTAGGTGTTTAATTGGTCTTCATAACTTACTAACTTCTCTAAAATATCCGCCTTTTTATCCTCCAAATCTCTAAACGAGTTAGCAAGGTTTTCGTGCATATTTATAGAGGAGCGCTTGTTTGCGAGTTCGATAGATTTAATAGAATACTGCCTTTGTAAAAATTTCAGTTTGTCGTTTAACTCTGCAAGACTTTCGCTACTTTTGAAATTTGTGCTAAATTCCGCCTTGAACGGCTCTAAAATAGCAATATCATTTTCTATTGATTTAAGTTTTGATAAAGCATTATTATACTTTTCATTCGCTTGATAAATAACTTTTATAGCTTGGTTTCCATTTAAGTTTTCATCCAAATTAAACTGTGCAAAATATGATAGTATTTGTCTCTTTGTATTGTCAATTTTTTCTTGACATAAAATCAGTTTTTCCTTTTTTTGCGAAATCAAGTTTTCGTAAGGTGATGACAAATCTTTTTGCGTCTTTTGTTTAGATATTTTACTAATGACAAATAGCACCGCAAACACAATGCCAAATAAGAGCGTAGCCCAAGAAAATAGTGACCTTAATCCTAAAAGTGCAAAGCATACTCCCGAACACACTCCAAAAAGCGCAGTTAAAATAATAAAAACTAACGGCATTTTGTTGTTCTTTTTCTTGTCTACTTGAGGTTGAGGCAATGACAATTCGTCTATTTCCGATTGGATAGATTTTTGTGTTTCGCAAAGGCTTTCTAAATTAATAAGATTGCGTTCACAAGCGGAAATTTCATCCTTGTTCGTTACCGCGCCGTTCAAAATGATTTGCGCTTCATTAATTTCCCTATCGGCAATCGCTTTTTCGGAGACAAGTCTGTCGTATCTTTCCTTTTTTATGGAGTTGGCTTCGACTTTTCCAGCCTCGGATATTTTTAGCGTGAGCGATTCTGTTTGTTTGCGAAGTTCTTCCACTTCAACCTTTAAGGCTTTTTCCTCTTCGGTTAATATTTTAACGGTATTTACCGCACGATTTGCCCTTTCAATTTCCTCGTTTATTGCAAAAAGTTCGCGTTTTCCGTCGGGAATCAACCCTCTATCGCCTATATATTTATACTCTTTAGCTTTTGCCGTAACTTTTGCAAGAGCCTTATCAAACGAATCTGACGAATCGATTTCGCTAACCTGATTAAACTTTTCTGTAATGCTCGTATTGCTTTTAGTTTCTAAATCTTTTTGCGCAAAATACGTGGTGAGCGAAAAACCCTCTGCGTCAATCTCGAAAATTCTTTTGCCGAGGTTGTCGGTATTTGAAAACGATTTACCCGTTTTTACGTCGACAAGTGCAACAGTGTCTTCCGCTTCCTTATTCCCAAAATATCTCTCTAGTTTATACTCTTTATCCCCCCAAGCGAACTTAACGTAACCGCCGAACGTTTCCGTAGAATTCCACGGCTTAAATTTTTTGCGTTCATTATCGCTTATCGTCCTTTTAGAACTGCCGTCAAGACCGTAAAACATTGCCTTAATAAAGACTGCGAGCGTACTCTTTCCCCAGCCGTTATCTTGCTTTATCGTGTTTATTCCGTCATTAAAGTCATAATGGAAATCTTTGAGTTTTCCGAAAGAGGAAACGTAACATTTAATAAGTTTCATACTAAATTTCCTCCCCTTTTAGCGCGGATAAACCGCACAAGATTACTTTCTTTTTTTGTTCGCTATCAAGATTACTCTCCCAAACTGCGCGAACAAACTCTCCCCTGACCGACTTGTCGAGCAAATAATCTTCTATTTCAATCTTCAATTCCGTTTTATCGTAAACTTTTGCAAAGAAGAAAAGTTCGTTAAGTCTATCGGTTAGTCTTTCTTTATCAATATCAAAATCGGGCTTATGCGCACCCACTAAAACAACCTTGATAAGACTATCTTTTGAATAATTTGCGGTGAGTTGTTTAATCAATTGCTCTCTCGCTTCAATAAAGGTTGTGTATTCTTGAACGTCAAAAGTGTGTTCGTACAAGTTTCTTGAAGAAAAATCGACGAATTCGAACTTGGCTTTACCGCCCATCACGTCAATTAGTACAAACCCTTTTTGACCTAGCTCATCAAACCCTCTACCGTCAAGCGTTCCAGAGTAAGCATACTCGCCCCTTTGGTCGATTTTACCTTTGGCGTAAGTGTGAATATGTCCAAGAGCCATATAGTCGATATGTTTATTCTTAAACGCAGGAATTGATATAATTTCCGCTCTTTCTTTGCTGTTGTAGCCTGCAACTTGGCCGTGTAGTGTTACGATATTAAAATCTTCTTCTCTCAAAGACAGAGTATCCGCAATAAAAGGCGCGTTAGTGTTTGTAAATTTAACACCGCTAATCTTAACGTCACCATAGGAATAGGTCGCCCATTCGTCTGTAAAAACTTTTAAGTTTTCTGGCAAAATTTCCGTTTGTGAAATAAAATTATCGTCGTCGTGATTACCTGAAAGGTATAAAAAATCAACGCCTGTCGCAGACGAAATTGCAGAGAGCACCCTTTGACGAGTTTTAACAAGTACGCGCGAAGTATCGAACATATCTCCAGCGATAATTACCGCTTTAACGTCGTTAATTTTTGCATATTCGCAAAGCTTTTCAAAGGTGCGCAAAATCTCCTCTCTTCTAATTTTAGATTTTTCAGAAGAAAGTTGCTCCATTTTTGAATCAAGATGCAAATCTGAACAGTGAATAAACTTCATTTCAACCCCAAAATTTTTAATATAATATTATTATATATCAAAATAAAAAGCTTGTAAAGTTATGAAAAAAGGTTTAAGCATAAAATTATGCTTAAACCTTAAAATTTTTTGCTTTTTTCAAATTGAATTTCCTTAATACGTGCAGTTTTTTAAGATTGTACCGCAAAACTGCAAGGGTTAGAAAGTTTAATACGAAGTTTACTATGGCAACGGGCAGTCCTATAAACCACCAAATTTTAAGCGGAAAAATAAATACGACAAGCCCGCCTAAAAACATACACGCTAGGTGCACGACTACGCCAAAATTTGCTTCTAAAATATATCTTTCAACGTATTTTAAGTCGTTTGGGTTTGCTATTTTATTCTTTCTAAACCCCGAAAGTGCGCCGAGGTCGGGAACTTTATCTTTCCATTTTTTTATTTTGAAAAAATCGTAAATTAAACATTCCCTTTTTTTCGCAGTATAAAAAGTCTTATCGGCGCTAAACCACTTTTCCGGCAATAATCTTCTAACTGCAAGCGCAAGAATAGAATCAAGAATTATTTCAAAAATTGTGCAAAAGACGACTGATAAAATCACATAAGTTGTACTTAAACCGTAATTTCCCGCAATAAACACCTCCACGACAACGGCAATCGTTATCATTGAAAATATTATAACACCTAAAAATAAAATCATTATTCACCATACTCTAGCGGAATTTTATACACCTTTTCATAGAGTGTTTTCCACGATTCGTAGTTTTTCTCTTGCATTAATTTTGCGTTTTCTTTTTTAGAAAGACTTTGGTCTGGATATATTGGTGGTAAAAACCATATCGTATACGCTTGCACCTTATACCCTTCCTCCTGCTCCTTTTCCGTATCTTCCATAGTGATAAAACACGTAATAATCGGAACGTTATTTCTAGAAGCCAAGGTAAAAGCACCCGATTGAAGTGGTCGAGGTTTTTTATAATTCCACCACATTGCTTGTTCTGGGTAAATAAGTATTTTTTCTCCTCTCGCTAATAACGTTGACACGGCTCGTAAAAATTTTTTCATCGTTTGGGAATTTGAACTTAACGGCAGAGTATTACAATGCCTAAACAAAAACCCGAAAAGCCCTGGAAAATTAGTGTAATTCCCCTCTCTAATAACCTTATATAGCCTAGATTTTTTAGGAATGTGGTCGCGAATTGCGCGGTATATAGCATAGTTATCGTAAACGCTAAAGTGGTTACAAGTAAGTATTGCACCACTTTTAACGACACAAAAATTTTCTATACCGTTTATCTCTTTTATTACCATGTTTTGTTTGCGAATTTCACGTTCGTAATACCAAACGGCAGTTCTATTTGCAATTCTAGTGAAAAATCTTGTAGAAAACTTTTCGCCCAAATAATCTATTTTGTCGGGAAGAAGCGGTATTGTTTCGGGGTCGTCCTCAACGTCTATATCAAACATTCTATTTCGTTCGTATTCTTCTATCTTTTTTACAATTTCGCTTCTCTTCATTGCGCTATTTTATTTATCCTTTCTAAGTATCTATCTTCCCTATTTATTTCGCTTATTGCCGTATTAACAAGCCTTATTGCCGAAGCCTTATCATTTTCGCGCTGTTCATCAGAGTATTTGTTAAAGTCTTCAACGATTTTATCGTACTCTGACGTTGATTCTGCATATTTCCAAAAATATTTTTCTAACCTACAATCTGAATAATGCCATGGTTTTGAAGTCATTATATAATGGATAATTTTTATATCCTTTTCTCTAACTGGAATTTTGCCGTAAACTTCCGTGTTCCATCTTTGGTCAATCCAAAAAACATTATCCTCGCAAATAACGTTTAGATAGTCTTCGTCTTGCGTTACAACAAAGTTGTATATTGAAAGCAAGTTAATAAATTGCCCCAGCACGTTTTCTTCTCTAAATTTTTTACAGTTAATTAAAAGCACGCCGGCGTTAAAATAATTATTTCTATCAATGCCAAGTACTTGCTCTACGTATTCTCCAAACACGTCCGTTTGAACCATAGCTTGTTCCCTACACGCGCCGACAATATTTTTGCCGATTTGCGTGTCGAAAAACTGTGCCATATCACCTAAAACAACCGTGTCGCTATCAATATATATCGCCTTATCAAACTGTGGAAACATTTTTGCAATAAACAATCTAAAATAAGTGGTTTTTGAATAGTAGTCACGAAGAGGCAAATCTTTTCCAATATTTACTAATTGCTCCTTAACGTCTACGAATATTATTTTTACGTTTTCTCTATTATAAACATCTAAAATTTGCTTTTCATTATCTTTGATATCAGAATTTAAAATGTAAATTTCGCATTTTCTATCTTTCGAAAAATTTGAAACTAACGAATTTATTGAAACAGCTGTATACCTTAAAAACGCACTGTCGCACGCATAAAAAATAGGTACTAAATTATTGTCTTTCATAATGTCCTCCAAATATTTTTGCCTTAATGACACCTAAATTTTATGACCTTTACAAGTTTTTTACAAGAGAATTAAGTATAGAGTTTTTCTCTCGTTAATTTTACCTATTAGAGACAGCGTTCTACTTTTAATTTAACAAAAAAACGCAATCTACCAACTGTAGAATTGCGTCTTTTTTAACCGTTTTTGATTGATTTTTTCGATAAATTATTAAATTTTTAGTTCATAGCAATATCTTTTAGTTTGTTATATTTTTTGATAGCTACTTCTTTAATACTTGCAAGCGGATAGCCCGATTCGAATGCTTCGTCGCTTATTTTTTTTGCTAGGAAAATTGATTCTGTGCTGTAATTAAGAGAACCTAATTCACTCATAAACTTTCCGCTTTGTTTATCGCCCATAAAATCACCCGCTCCGCGAATTTTATAGTCGTATTCAGAAATCTTAAAGCCGTCAGAATTATCTTTTAATATTTTGAGTCTCTCTAGTCCTAGTCCCTCTTTTAATTTGGTAAGCAAGAAACAATAGCTCTTTTTATCCGACCTACCTACTCTACCGCGGAGTTGGTGTAGTTGAGAAAGTCCAAACCTTTCAGCATTATAAATTACCATTACAGACGCGTCGGGCACGTCTACCCCTACTTCTATAACGGTTGTAGAAACGAGAAAATCAATCTGCTTATCCTTAAAACTTTGCATGATTGAATTCTTTTCTTTATCTTTCATTTTGCCGTGTAAAAGTCCAACCTTTACGTTAGGCATTTTTTCCTTTAACTCTTCGTAAAGTTCAGTCGCACTAATAACTGCGCCCTCTTCATCCCCCTCGATTTTGGGACATACGAAATATGCTTGTCGACCGCTAAAAATTTCGCGTTCTATAAAGCCTAGCATATCGTTATACTTTTCCGTTGGAACGATATTTGTTTGAATTTCTATTCTTGCTTTTGGTTTATCTTTAATCGTAGTGATATCGAGGTCACCGTAAAATATAAGCGAGAGCGTTCTAGGAATTGGGGTCGCACTCATAACCAAAACGTCGGGAGCCACACCTTTACTTAACAAACTGCTTCTTTGAGCAACACCAAAGCGCTGTTGTTCGTCGCATACGCAAAGCGAAAGCTTTTTAAACTCCACGTCTTCTTCTAAAAGTGCGTGAGTACCGACTAAAATATTGATATATCCGTCTTTTAGCGCGCTTTTTACTTCCCTCTTTTCTTTGGCTGTCATTGAACCGGTCAAAATGTCAACGTTATACTCGGGAAACGCCCTTTTCACTGCGAGATAATTTTGACGTGCGAGAACTTCAGTTGGCGCAAGCATAACCGCTTGATATCCGCTATTTACCGCAATAAAAATCGCGCACATTCCGACAGCGGTTTTACCGCTACCTACGTCGCCTTGCATAAGTCTATTCATGACCTTTTTTCCGCTCATATCAGAAAAAATTTCATTTACTGCTTGCTTTTGTCCGTCAGTAAACTCAAACGGAAATCTTTGTTTTATAAACTGCAATAATTCTGTCGCTTGACAGTTATAGTCGTTAATTCTAACCTGTTCTCTACCGCCCTTGATAAACTTAAAGGCTGAAATAAGCGCAAAATATTCCTCGACGGCAATTCGTTCCGCTCCTTTTTTTTGCGCGTCAAACGACGTGGGATTATGCACTTCTCTATATGCTGCATAAAGGTCGGAAAGGTCATATTTTACTTGTAATTCCCTAGGGATTATGCTTTGAGGCTTCTCTATATCAACCGATAGTCTAACGGCATCGCGCACTACTTTTTGGTTTAGAGAGCCCTTTAACGTGTACTGCGGAACTATCCCCTTTAATCTAAACGCTTTTTCGCAAAGTTCAAATGAAGGATTAACCAAACTTACCTCTCCGATTTTGCTTTGAACTCGTCCGTAAAAGAGATATTCCTCTCCAACCACGAGTTTACTCGCAACGTACGGTTGATTAAACCAAACAACTGAAAATACAAACCCCTCTTGTTCGCAGACCGCTTTAACCATACCGCCACGGCGATAATATCTTGTTGTGGGCACGGAAACGATTTTACCGACAGTTAGCACAACGTCGTTATGATAGGCATATTTAAGGAGTTGTTTTTCCCTTAAATCAAGATAGGCACGCGGAAAATACCGCACTAAATCTGCGGTGTCAAAAATACCTAGTTTATTAAATTCTTGTTCGCGTTTTTCGTTAATTCCGCGTATTTTTGTTAGTTCCATAGTAAATTTGTTATAAAAAAGGGAAAGATTTCTCTTTCCCGTATTTTTATTCTAATGCGATATAGTAGTAATATATCGGTTGACCGCCGTAATGCAATTCAACGTCGCAATCGGGATATTTTTCCATAATCGCTTCTTGTACTTTAATAGCGTCCTCTTCCTTTACGTCCTGACCGTAATAGAGAGTAATAATTTCCTCACCACTGCGGAGTTTTTCGATAAGGTTTAAGGTTACTTCGCTCACGTCGTTACCTTTAGCAAGAATTTTCTTGCTATCAAGTCCCATAATATCGCCAACTTTAAGGTCAAAGCCATAAAGTTTGGTATTTCTTACCGCATAAGTTACTTGACCAACGGTTACAGCGTCAAGCGCGTGAATCATATTCGCCTTGTTTTCATTGACCGAAAGTTCGGGGTTAAATGCAAGAGCGGCTGAAAATCCTTGAGGAATATTCTTTGTAGGAATAACGTGGATTTTCTTCTTTTCAACAAGTGCTTTTGCTTGTTCTGCCGCTAAAATAATATTCTTATTGTTCGGGAAAACGAATACGTTATCCGCATTGATTTTAGCAATTGCATTTGCAATGTCGTTTGCAGAAGGATTCATCGATTGACCGCCTTCAATAACGCCGTCAACCATAATATCTTTAAATATACTAGAAATTCCGTCGCCCGCAGAGATTGCAAGCATACCCATTTCTTTCTTTTCCGCTTCATACTTTTTGATAAGTTCGCGGTTTTGTTCTAACATATTCTCGATTTTGAGTTTATCGAGTTCACCGAGTTCAAGCGCTTCGGTAAGTGCTTTGCCGGGATTATTTGTATGAACGT
>SVIY01000049.1 GCA_015069265.1 Clostridiales bacterium | reverse complement strand
CTAATGCTGTTTTTTGATTAAAAGTTTAAAAACAAAAAGTCAGTAAATCACTAGAAATTTACTGACTATTTTTGTGGTCGGAGTGACGGGATTTGAACCCACGACCTCTTGGTCCCGAACCAAGCGCGCTACCAACTGCGCTACACCCCGTCGTTAAAACAAATTTCGCTTACCGCAATTTCAAAGTATGCAAATTGCTTATCGCTACATTGTTTTTCCTCTTTCGCAAAAAGTTCTGCGATACTTTTTGCGAGAACATGTTTAACTTATTCAATTATATATCGTTTCAAACAAAAAAGCAAGGTTTTACACGCCCTTTTTTGTCAAAAATTATTCCCTCCGTCTCTAAAAGTTCTCTTTGTCTATTCTCTCCACCAAAAGCGAACGCTTTACTCACCTCTCCAAACCTATTTACTACGCGATAGCAAGGAATTAAATCAGGAGAGGGGTTGACGTGTAACGCCCACCCCACTTGTCTTGACATTCTCTTGTTGCCTAAAATTTCGGCTATTTGACCGTAAGACATAACTTTGCCGTACGGAATTGATTGCACAACTTGATAAACTTTTTCAAAAAACTTCATCTACTTTCTATTAACACCAGACTCTATAGCGGCTTGTTTTACCGCTTTAGAAACAGCCTCTGCAACCCTTTTATCGAACGGTGACGGAATGATATAATCAGCACTTAACTCCTCGTCTGAAATTATTCCAGCGATTGCTTTTGCCGCGGAGAGTTTCATTTGCTCGTTGATATCCGTCGCCCTACAATCTAATGCACCGCGGAAAATACCGGGGAATGCAAGCACGTTGTTTATTTGGTTAGGATAATCACTTCTACCCGTACCAACGACCTTTGCCCCAGCCTCTAGTGCTTCTTCGGGCATAATTTCGGGGGTGGGGTTAGCCATCGGAAACACTATAGCGTCTTTTGCCATAGTTTTAACCATATCTTTTGTCAACACCCTGGGAGAGCTTACGCCGACAAACACGTCCGCCCCCACTACTGCGTCTTTAAGCGTACCTTTCTTGCATTCTTTATTGGTGAACTCGGCAATCTCTTCTTTATAAGGATTCATACCAACTTCTCTGCCCTTATATATAACGCCTTGTCTATCACACATTATAACGTCCTTTGCACCCATAGAGAGCATAAGTTTAGCAATAGCCTCGCCAGCCGCGCCTGCACCGCTCATAACTACGGTTATATCTTTCCACTCTTTGCCAACCAATTTGAGCGCGTTAATCGTTGCAGCAACGCACACTACGGCCGTTCCGTGTTGGTCGTCATGAAAAATCGGAATGTCGACTTCGGGGTCGTCTTTGAGTCTCTTTTCTATTTCAAAACATCTAGGTGCTGATATGTCTTCCAGGTTAACACCTCCAAAACTACCGGCAAGAAGTTTAACTGTTTTTACTATATCGTCAACGTTTTTGCTTCTAACACAGAGCGGAATAGCGTTTACTCCACCGAACTCTTTAAACAATACGCACTTACCCTCCATGACGGGCATACCTGCTTCTGGGCCAACGTCACCTAGTCCCAAAACCGCCGTACCGTCAGTTATAACCGCAACGGTATTCGCTCTACCGGTAAGTTCAAAAGATAAATTATAGTCTTTATTAATTTCAATACACGGCTGCGCAACTCCCGGAGTGTAGGCAAGCGATAAATCTTCTTTACTGTCTACTTTAACCTTGGAAATTACCTCAATTTTCCCCTTCCACTCCCCGTGCAAACGGAGTGATTCTTTTGCATAATCCATCATACACCTCGCTAGTTTAAAATCACTATTTTATATTATCACCTTAAATGAAAAACTCAAAGTACAATCACTTTGTTTTTATGAACTTTCGGATAAGTTTTTCCTACTTATATTGTACTATATTTTCGATTAAAATGTTTATAATATAAAATCGTCTGTTTGCATTATAAGACTTTTTATATTTTTAGGCAAAAAGATTGCCCCACAGCTTTGCAGGGCAATTTTTAATAGTTTTGATTAGAAACACTTGATTAATTAAAAGCGTCGTAAATTGCTTTAATGCACTTTTCGTAATCAGCGTTCGCAACACCGATAATGATGTTTAATTCGCTCGAACCTTGGTCTATCATTCTAATGTTGATATTTGCTTTAGCGAGTGCGCTAAATAGCGTTGCTGCAGTACCAGGTCGTCTTGCCATACCGTGACCAACGGTTGCGATGAGTGAAATGTTTTCGATAACGTGTACGAAATCGGGGTTTACGTTTTCTCTGATTTCGCTTACTAAATCGTTTAGGACACCGTTTGATAATTGGTCGCTCTCCAAAATAATTGAAAGAGTATCTATACCGGACGGCAAATGTTCAACGCAAAGTCCGTAATGTTCAACAACCGATAACACACGACGGATAAAACCAACTTCGGCGTTCATCATTGACTTTTCAATGAGAAGAACGGTAAAGTTCTTCTTGCCTGCAATGCCGGTAATAATCGTATCGTCTTCGTTTACGTATTGGTCGTTAGGCACAATCATCGTTCCCTTGTCTTCGGGACGGAAAGTGTTTTTAATATTGATAGGAATTCTTCTCTTCATAACAGGACTAATCGCTTCCGCATGCAAAACGGATGCACCCATGTATGAGAGTTCTCTGACTTCCTTATAAGTGATTTGCTTGATTACCTTGGGGTTAGAAACAATTCTTGGGTCACATACCAAGAAACCGCTAACGTCCGTCCAGTTCTCGTATAGGTCTACCTTCATGCCACGCGCGATAATAGAACCTGTTATATCGCTTCCGCCACGGCTAAACGTTTTGATTTCGCCTTGGAAATTTTTGCCGTAAAATCCGGGGATTACCGCCTTTTCTACGCCGTTAAGCCTATTTGAAACCTTATCGTCGGTATAATCTTGGTTGAGTTTTCCGTGACTGTCAAATCTAATAATTTCAGCAGCGTCAACAAACTCAAAGCCCAAAAAGGCAGCGGTTATATATGCGCTCAAATATTCGCCACGAGAAGCGGCAAAGTCGGGAGAACAACTTTCATTAATCTCCTTTTCCGTTTTGTCGAGAACACTTTCAATATCGAGGTCAAGCCCCAAATCTTTAACGATTTCAACAAATCTTTCGCGGATAACCTTAAAGTGCTTTTGACAAGAACCCGTCTCCTTAACCTCGTCGTAACAACGATAAAGCATATCGGTAATTTTTATATCGTCTTTAAAGCGTTTTCCTGGAGCGGAAACGACGATATACTTTCTGCTTTGGTCTGCATCAATAATGCTCTTAACCTGTCTTATAGATTTTGCATCGGCCATTGAAGTTCCGCCGAATTTACATACTTTAATCATTGGTAATTCTTCTCCCTTCGAGGTAATATCTTTTCTCAACACCTTCACCCATAGAAAAGGTCTTTCTTGGGAATGCGCCGTTTTTAGAAACGTACTTGAACAGTTCGCCCTTATCAAGTTTTTCAAAAAGGATTCCCACTGCGTCGTCGCGTTCGTCTACAAGCTTAAACAAATTGCTCTCGCCGTGAACGTAATCGACACCGCCACCGTTTTCCTCAATATATTGCTTTATAAACTCGTCTACCGCGCGTATGCCGTTCGGCAGTCCGTTTTGTCCATTTCTATTCTCAATCTTTTTATCAGCATAGACGCGCATCTTTCCGCCGTCCACGCCCTCAAAGCTTTTCAAGAATTTTTCCTTATCAACACCGAAAACGTATCTGAATATAGGCTCGAAATAAATACCCTCGTCATACACGTTGACGTACTCTACGAGCGCACACCTTGCAGGGTGCGTTTGTTTTTGCTCCTCGTTAAGAGTTTTCTTCACGTTGTTCCAATGCGTTTTAGCCGTTGCGAGCGAGTGGTTTCCGTCGCCAACCGCGAACGCGAACTTATCCTCTCTGCCGTATTTAGCTACGAGCCTTTCGGTATCTAAAAGCGCGGAAAACTTTTCTTCAATATCATCCTCGGGAACAAAATAGCCCTCGATGTGACCGCCACCCATATTTAATTCAAAATCATAAAGTTTTTTGAGCGACGCCCTGTTCTCGTAAAGTTTCTCTGTTATCTCTCTCTTTTCATCGTCAAAAAGCACCATAACGTGCGGGAACTCTACGTCTGCGTCCTTTCTTATTTTTAGTCTTGGTGGAATTCGCTCCTCAATCGTTCCCTCTGTTGCTCTTACTAACGAATCGCTGTTTTTAGCATATTCGTACTTTTCGAGGTCAACCGCTCCAACAAGTCCAATTCTTCTTTTAACGAACGGAGTGCTTCTAACGGTAAGTACAAACCCTTTTTCCAAGGTCTTAAACACGCCACCGCTTAAATATTCCTTTATGTTAGCGTTAATTTTTTTAATACGATTATCAACGTCGTCCTCAAGATAAATCTCGGGGAGGGTTAGGTTTAAGGTACTCTTCTTATCGCCAACCACTTCTTTTAATTTATCCCAATATTCCTTTTCGCTAGTAAACTGGTCGCACGCAATGCACGCCCAAGCCGAATAATCTTCAACGTTAGGAATCAAAATTTTTGTTGCCTTAAGTCCTGTTTCTCTCATGCTATTACCTATTCAAATTCAATACAACAACGGTTACTACTGCCATAAACAATGCGAGTGCGATAAAACCGACGTGCTTCCAAAAACTCTTTGCAGAACTCTTATTTTCTTCCGCGTTTTGATGTTGAAAATCAAAATTTCTATTATCCATTTTATCTCCTTCCGCTCTCTAATTCTTGCCAATAGTAAGTTGCAAGCGTTCTCTTTAACGTTTCATAGTCTGCATATCTAGTGATTCTACCAGCCTTTGCGATTGATATAATACCCGTTTCCTCGGATACGATAATGGACATAACGTCAATCGTTTCCGTAACACCAAGCCCTGCTCTATGTCTTGTGCCAAGGTCTTTAGGGATATTGTCAACCTTTTGCGAAAGGGGTAAGAAGCACCCTGCCGCAACTATCTTTGTTCCGTTAATAATCATTGCGCCGTCGTGAAGCGGTGTCTTGGGGAAGAACACGCTTTCAATAAGTTCGCTTGATATATCACAATCTAGTTTTACACCACTGTCTAAAATTTGATTGGGCACGTTGCCGTTAGACAAAACCAAAATCGCACCAACGTCGTTTTTAGACATATTTTGAAGCGCCTTAATTATCTCTGAAATACAGTTTTGAATTTTTTCTTCGTCGTAAGAAGTGCCAGCGTTACGCATATCTACCATTTTGCTGTTCTTTCTAGACCAAATAACGCGCTTGATTTCGGTGGAATACAAAACCATTATCGCGATGATAAAGATTGCAGGTATAAGCAGATATATAGCCGTATTAATCTTTCCAAAGAACGTTAAAATTCCTGCGGATACTAGCATTATTATAACGAACAACGCGGTGAGCGCGCCCGACTCGTTATCTGACAAGAATTTTATCATGTAATAATATAGCACGGTAAACGCGAGTATGCTTACCGACATCGCTATCGTAATTTCCGGAACGGATATGAATTCTTGCCATATTTCGGAAACTCTTTTTAGTAAATCCATTTTTCACCACCTAATTTTCCAACATTATCTTAAAAATCGAAAGCCACATCGCGTCGTTTGCTTCAAGTATACCGCGTTTGATTTTATAATCAACGTCGGTAAGCATATCCACCGCGCTTTTAAGTGCGCGCTTTTTAAACATTTCCGCTTGGTCTTTGGTCTTTCTTACCGCAAACTCTTTTATACCGAGCATGCTCGCAAGTTCAGAGTTTGGCTTATCGCTTATTGCAACGAGCAAAAGTCTTCTAAAATAGTTGTAAACGGAAACCAAAATCCTCTGCGCCGTCTCGCCCTTGCTCATCATATCGTTGATAACGGCAAGCACTCTATCAAACTTTCTCTTTCCGATAAAATCGGTCATTTCGTAAATTTTATACTCTGCGTCGCGAACTACCATTTCGTCAACGGCGGTTAAATCTATAACTCCGCCACTGCCCACGTAACTTATAAGCTTTGACGTTTCGTTTTCAATTCTCGTCATGTCCGAAAGACAGTACTCGGATAATGCTTTAGCCGTTTCTCCGTCAATGCTTATACCACTTTTATTGCACTCTGCCTTTATCCAGCGCACCAATAATTGCGAATCGGCTTTAGCGCAGTCCACCACGCACACGCACTCAAACTTTTTTAACGCCTCGTGCGGTTTTTCGTTCAAGATAACAAGCACACCGCTATCCGACGGACTATCTAAATAACTTTTAAGTCCGTTTTTTAGGTAATCTTGCTTGGGATAGAACTCTTTTAGAACGGTCATTCTCTTTTCGCTCATGAACGGATAGCCGTTTAAGGAAGCGACTAAATCGCCTACCGTGGGTTCTCCGTCAAAAATAGCGAGGTTTAGTTCGGGCTGTGAAACAAATTTATTTTTAACAAGACTATACCCCCTTTCGCGAAAGAAAGCATCCTCTCCCTCGAAAAGATACACGGGATATGCTCGCCCGTCTTCAAGTTGATTTTTAAACTCTATATATTTCACAACTATTCTCCCTTCTATGTATTCTATCATCTTTTTAGGGAATTTGCAACAAATCTGCTTTTGTTTTTTGCGTTTATCCTAGCAAAAACTCAACGTTTCCGTTAATTTGAGCATCCATTTGCCCCGAACGTTTGCGGTAAACGATTTTCTCTGTAGGATTATAGAGCGCAAAAATACTCTCCGCCATGTCTTCGGCTATTAGTAAATCATATTTGGATATGCCGTTAGCATAGTCAACAATATCGTTGCCAAAGCAAGAGAATACGCCGATTTTTTTGCCGTTAACGTTTGCTGATATTAGGTTACCGCTTAAAGAATAAAAGTACTCGTCACCGTAAAAATTTAACCGTTCCCCGTCGCTTATTGCAAAAATTTGTATGCTAGGAAAGGACTTTAATACGGCTATTTCCATAGAAAAATCTCGCTCGCCAAAGTAATAAACGTTCTTAAACGAAAACGTGCCGTTCATAACGGTTAAAAATCTATTCGCGTCAATATCGTCACCCATTAGGAAAAGCGCTTCTATGCAGTTATCCTTAACGTACCTTTGCAATCTTTTAAGCCTTGACGTAGAGAAATTGTATTCCGCTCCGCTAACGATAAGCGCGGTGTTTCTCGGCGTGTCTATTAAAGTAGCGCACACCGTTTTATCTCCGCATACTATCGCGGTAGAGCGATTATATTCTTTAAGAGTGGTAAACACGCTACCAAGCGCACAAAAAACAATAAACATGCCCGCGATAGTGTAGCGCAAAACGCCCTTAACGTTAATAAATCCACTAGACACAATCACTGCAAGGTAGTAAAATACTATAAACCCACCCATAGTAAATCCGCCAACCATAAACGTTTGCAAGTCGAACGCGGTTATTAGGTAGTTTATACCCTTTAAGATTAGGTTTGGTAAAAATAGAGCAATGGTTTCTATACCGAGCAGACCGCCTAATATAGTGCAAACAAATAAAAATATAAACACTGCACCTACTATTGGAATAAAGAGTAAATTAGCTATTATTGCAATGGTGGAAAATTCGCCGAAAAGCGCTAAACAAATGGGAAAGCCAACGAGTTGTGCCGACAACACCGCCCCTAAAGAAGACGAAATTTTATACGGTAAAAATCTTAAAAGTTTGCGCATCGGGTTAGACAACAAAAACATACCCAAAACTATCATAAACGATAGTTGAAAGCCTGCGCAGAACAGTTGCATAGGCGATATTAAAAGCACTATGATTGCAGACAGGGAAATGGACACGTATTTATCGTACTTATGTCCTCGCACAGAGGAAAATAAAAGCACGGCGGACATAACAGTTGCCCTTATTGATGAGGCGGAAAACCCACACACCCCAGAATAAAATATCAATATAAGCGTTATTACAACCGCTTTTATTAGCCTTTTCATTCGCAGTTTTGTAAACAACCAACCGAGCGCCGTCGCAACAAATCCGACGTGCAGTCCTGACACTGCGAAAATGTGCGCTACACCAGCATAGCGGTAAGAGGATAATGTTTCGGGCGGAATATATTCGTCTTCGCCCGTCATCATTGCATAAGCTATACTAAACTCCTCCTCGTCAAGTCCAATAGACAAAGTTTCTCTTATCTTTAGCCTAACTCTTTGGAATAAGTTCGGAGAATTATCTCGAATACCTATATCGCTCGCATTAACCGTTGCAGTATACTTTACGTTGCGCTCCAAGTCATATGCGGAAAATCTACCCTCGTAGAAAAGGTCTTTATCTAGCAATAGCGCGTAAAACTCAACTCTATCCCCTACGTCCAATATATTATCGCCATAAACGTATAGCGCGATTTTATAGTCAAGTTCTTTTTCAACGTTTCCATAAACTTCAGCATTGGATACAACCGCATAAGAGCCATATTCGGTCTCGCGTATAGATTCGATTTTGCCTTTTACAAAATAGTAGTGGTCGTTAAGGTTGTTGGAGCGATAAGAATTAATTCTTATATCAAAACTCAACCCGCCGATTAAAAACACGGCGAGAAAAATCGCGGAAAAAACTAAACTTACCTTTCTGTTTGTCTTGTCGGAGAAAAGAAATGCGTAAAGTAAAATAGACGTAAAAAATATAGACGGTATAGTCACCGCCCAAAAAAGATTTTTAATAAGGAAAAAGTAAGCCGTGCTTATCCCCAAACACAAACTCAAAACAATAAATAAAATCAGTCTGAAATTGACAAGTTTTTTCATTTCTTTTTCCTTTGTAAAAATTTGTTAATAAAATTTTATGATAAACGCCAAAAAATGTCAATCTTATCGTTGCATTTTATCTGCTCTTTTGGTAAAATTAAGATAGCCTTCATGGTGCGATAGGAAAAGCAAAAAAAATCCACAGATAATAATAAAGAAAGCCGATGCTAGTATTGAAGAGCGGAGCTCTTGACCGACGTATATTCCGGTCGCTAATAAAGAGATGCAGACGCAATACGCTAGGCATTCGCCTGTTGACAAAACGGGTTATTATTTTCTTTTCCGTCGGCCAATGCAGGTCTTTTTTAAAAAACACCGCTCAATCGTTTGCAAATTGCAAAATATTGTGCTAGAATAATTAACGCTTAAAGCAAATATACACTCCTCGCAAAAAGTATCGAAGAACTTTTTGCGAAAGAGGAGAAACAACGGAGCAGTCAAGGACTTTTGTGCATACAAAAGTGCAGACAAGCGGAGTTTGTTTATAAACCCTTAAAAAATTGTGCTAACAATTTTTGAAAATCTCGAAAAAATTGTCGAAGAAATTTTTTCGAAAAAGGAGAAACAACGGAGCAGTCAAGGACTTTTGTTCATACAAAAGTGCGGACAAGCGGAGTTTGTTTCGACGTGCCCTCATGGTCAAGCGGTTAAGACGCAGCCCTCTCACGGCTGAAACCGGGGTTCGATTCCCCGTGGGGGTGCCAAACAAAAAAGACAGGTCTTTTCCTGTCTTTTTTGTTTGCTATCTCTATGAGATAGCGAACCCCGAGGGGTTCGGTCGCCTTTGACGGACTTACCTTGACGGACATAGTCCTGCGCGTATGCGCAGTTTCCCTCGTGACACGGGTTGAAACGAATATTTGCGAATGCAAATCGTTCG
>SVIY01000048.1 GCA_015069265.1 Clostridiales bacterium | reverse complement strand
CAGATAATTTATAAACGCCACCTAACGCCGGCATATCGGCACTAGTAATAAGCTTTGTGCCAACGCCCCAAAGGTCAATTCTTGCACCTTGGTTTTTTAAGGAGGTTATAGAATATTCGTCCAAATCTCCAGAAGCGCAAATTATCGTATCGGGATACCCTGCATCGTCTAGCATTTTTCTTGCTTTTTTTGATAGATACGCTAGGTCACCAGAATCTAAACGAATTCCTTTGGGTTTGTGACCATTTTCTTTTAGATAATCAAACACTTTTATAGCATTTGGAACGCCTTGGTTTAACGTATCGAACGTATCAACTAAAAGCAAAGCGTTGTCGGGATATGTTTTAGCATACTCTAAAAAGGCGGTATATTCATCCTTAAAGTTCATAACCCAACTATGCGCATGCGTACCAGCAACAGGAATTCCAAACATTTTTCCCGCAAGCACGTTAGAAGTTACTTTGCATCCGCCAATTACCGCTGCACGAGCACCGTATATTCCAGCATCAGGCGCTTGAGCGCGACGCAAGCCGAATTCCATAACCGTGTCGCCTTTTGCAGCGTAACAAATCTTTGCAGATTTTGTCGCAATTAGAGTTTGGAAATTCATCATATTTAGAATAGCCGTTTCAACGAGTTGTGCTTGTAAAATCGGTGCTTTAACAGTCAAAATCGGCTCACCGGGGAAAACAACCGTTCCTTCGGGAACGGCGTAAATATCGCCTGTAAACTTAAAGTCTTTTAAGTAGGACAAGAACTTGTCACTAAACATTCCAAGACCTTTTAGGTAATCAATTTCTTCCTCGCCAAAATTTAAATTTAAAACGTATTCGACCACTTGTTCAAGCCCACAAGCAAGTGAGTAAGTTATCATATCGTTTTGTCTAAAAAAGACGTCAAAAACGGCGATTTCTTCGCGATTACCTTTTTCAAGATATCCGTTCATCATCGTCAACTGATACAAATCGGTGAGTAACGTTAAATTTCTTTGGGTGTTTTTTTTCATCGTTGTTAGTCTTCCCCTTGTAAAAATTGATGAAAGCGAAACTTTCCTGTTTAAGTTAGTATAGCACAAATTATATTTTTTGTAAATATAATTTAAGGCGCAAAATCAAGGTAAAAAAACGATTTTACGTTTTTTTCGGCAAAAAATTTAGCACCGCAAGTTTCCTTGCGGTGCTAATAGCACTTTTTCGTTTAATAAAATATGATAATTTTTACAAAAATTAATGATGCGATAACGCCTATAAAGCGTCAGTACCGCGACTAATCGCAATTTTTTATTAAGAATTTCCGTCAATTTTTTTGATAAGTTCTACCATTGCCGTTGCTATTCTTTCGTTATCATCTTTATCCTTGCTTTCAACCATTACTCTAACTTTCGGTTCAGTGCCTGAAGCCCTTATCATTAAGCGTCCCTTTCCCTCTAATTCGCCATTGTATTTGGTAATAGCTTTAATTAATTCTTCGCTATTCATAATTCTAAATTTATCTTCAACAATAACGTTCTTATTGCTCTGAGGATATAATTCAAAGTTGAGAGTCTCTGAAAGCGTTGATTTTTCGTTAATAATCATGTTTGCGACAAATATAGCTGTTAGAATACCGTCGCCTGTCGTAGCATAGTCTTTAAGTATTACGTGACCGCTCTGCTCGCCACCAATAGAAAGACCTTTTTCTATAAGTTTTGCTAGGACGTACTTATCACCAATATCAGTTCTTATAAAGTCGATTCCGCAATTTTTAAGTTCTTCTTCGATAGCCATATTTGTATGACTAGTACCAACAGCGGTGTTTTTATTGAGTTTACCAAGTTTTTTAAGGTATTTTGCAATACCGCAAATAATTTTATCGCCGTCGATAATATTTCCCTTTTCATCAACAGCTATAAGCCTATCAGCGTCGCCGTCAAAGGCAAAGCCCATGTCGGCTTTATATCTAAACACCTTACTTCTTAAATTTTCAGGATACAGCGCGCCACAATTTTCATTGATTTTAAGACCGTTGTTTGCACAGTTTGCAGCGATAACTTTCGCACCGAGTTTTCTAAATACTTCGGGAGCTATTCTATGCGCAGCACCAAACGCACCGTCTAAAACTATTGTTTTTCCTTTAAGAGAATTTTCACTTGTTTTAATTAGATAATCTCTATAAAGTTTTATCAAATTAAAGTCTTGCTTGTAAGTACCGATATTAGGAAAATCGTTAATTTTGTTCTTAATAAAACAACGCTCAATAAGTTCTTCTTCCTTATCAGAAAGTTTATACCCCTCTCCGCTAAACACCTTAATGCCGTTATATTCGCCACTGTTGTGCGACGCGCTAATAACGACACCATAGTCGGCTTTTAACTTTCTCGTAAGAAAAGCAACGCCAGCGGTGGGAACAACACCTGCATCAATAACGTTTGCGCCACCACTCATTGCACCACCAGCCAAACTCAATGCCAAATAGGAATTTGAAATTCTCGTATCTGCACCAATAATGATAGTAGGTTTTTCCTTTAATATGGATAACGCGTTACCAATTTTGTAAGCTATATCCTGTGTTAAATCTTTATTAACTTTTCCACGGAGTCCGTCCGTTCCAAAAAATAAACCCATTATTTATTCTCCTTCTTTTCTTTTAGGTATTCATGTGCTCTATTTTCTTTTACCGTCTGCCTAACTCTACCGATTACAAAATCGTCGGTATGAACTTCATCGGTTATGGTAGTACCTGCGCAGATATATGCTCTACTTTCAATTTTTACAGGTGCAATTACGTTACAGTTACTGCCAATAAAACACTCGTCACCAACAGTAGTTCTACTCTTTGTTCTACCGTTATAGTTTACGAAAATTGCACCGCAACCAATATTGCAATCGCGACCAATATCCGCATCACCCACGTATGCTAAATGGTTGACCTTACTGCCCTCGCCGATAGTTGCGTTTTTAATTTCAACAAAATTACCGATTTTTGCCTTGTCACAAACCACTGCTTTTGGTCTTAATCTTGCAAAAGGACCAACGTAGCAATCGTTACCAACAAAAGCATCCTCCGTCTGCGAATAATTAATTGTCGTTCTTTCACCGATAACGGTATCGACAATATAACATCCCGGCATAATGGTTGCGCCGTCTTTTATTTCCGACTTTCCTTCAATTCTAACGTTTTCATATATTGTAACGTTATTTCCGATAATTACCGTTGGTGCAATAAAAATCGAGCGTTTGTCTTTTAAAACTAAATTTTTACCTTTACAATATTTCATATTCTCCCCTTACGAGTTTTTAAATTTTTACTTTCATATTTTTAATTTTACCACATAATTTTACATTTGTAAATAGTTAAAATTAAAATTATTGCACAAATTTCGCTCTTTTTATTGAATTTTTGAGAAAAATCGCAATTTCACGTTTTTAAAATCAAGGTATATTTTTTACAAATTTTTTACTTGCATAGAAGTTTTTGATAAAATTATTGTATTTGTTATTATGATTGACTTGTATCTATATTTGTGATATAATTAACTGACGAGGGTAATATGATAGGAATAGTTGTAGCATTAAAATCAGAAGCGAGCGCGCTATTAAATGAACTTTCCCAATTAAAAGAGTTCAAAATTGCAGACAAACCTGCTTTTTCAGGTCGTTTATGCGATAAAGACGTCATACTTATTATAAGCGGAATTGGCAAAGTTAGTGCAGGACTTTCAACACAAATGCTTATTGACAAATATTCCCCCGACTTTATTTTAAATTTCGGCACTTGTGGCGGAATAAACAATAGCGTGGAAGTTCTTAAATATTACGCCATTGATAAATGTTGTCAATTCGACTTTGATTTAACAAAATTAGAAGACGTTCCCCTTGGATATATTCAAGAATACGATACGGTGTTCTTCTCAACACGTACAAAAGGACTTGATTTTTTACCCAAAAGCGTACTTGCAACTGCAGATAAGTTTACGAGTGAAAAAAGCGATATTGACACTGTCAATCAGATAGGCGCAAGCCTTTGCGATATGGAGGGCGGTGCTATAGCACAAGTTTGCACGTCAAACAGCGTCCCTGCAGTTTTGATTAAAGGTATAAGTGACGTAACGGGAAGCGGTACGCACCAAGACCAATTCCTAAAAAATCTTAAAGCCGTTGGCGAAGGATTTCCCGAAATTATTAAAAAAGTTATAATCGCTATTAGCGATTCTTTATAAAAAAATACACAAAGTCTTTAAAATCAAATTTTAGGAGAAAATTATGGAAGAAGTTATTCAAACGGGCACACCCGCAAGCAAACGTTATCAAAAAAACGTTTCAATTAAACAGTGCATTATCACAATAATCGCCTCTTTAATTGCCCTATGCGTTCTCTTTATACCGTTAAGTTTTAACGGCGGTCCTATGGCGTTTAAGACCATGCCTATAATTGGCGACGGAAGTTACCTTGAATTACAAAAATATATTGCAGGTGGTTTTTCTGCACTAGCAAACCTTGACGAATCTGCGATTAACATTGTCGCAATGCTCCTTAACTACTCCATTTACGCATATATCGGAATTTTGGTACTCGACATAGTTTTCGCAGCCTTCTTGATTATTACCAAATCGGTTATCGCAAGAATAATTTTTAAGGTGTTTAGCATTATCTTTGCAATTGCGTTCGTTGCTATTTCTGCAATTCAACTCTTACATATTGGCGGTTATATCGGCTGGACCTTGCACGATATGAACGCAGAAATTGCTATGTGCCCCACAATCGACGCATTTGTTTGCAATAGCAATTATGGCTGTATCTATCGTAATGGTAAACAGACAAAAGAATTGGTTTGCAAGATGGTATTAATTAAGAATAAAAACAAACCCCGCAAGTTTCCTTGTGGGGTTTATTTTTATCTAATAAAGTTTGTTTTTGTATGTTTTTCCACTTCTGGCGGTGCAATTCCTGCCTTTTTACCAGCCTCAATACACTTTAACATCCACGCCATGTTCTTACCCAAAATCCTCATTGTCTGCATGCCCTCTTCATCGTTTTCAACTTGTTCACCATTGCTACCAAACGCCATATTCCAATATTGTGATGCAACTACAGGCATGTTATTAATAGTAAAATACTTGTTTATATCGTCTACGGTAGCCGTTGTTCCAGCACGTCTTGCAACGGCTATTGCACAAGCGGGTTTATAGGCAAAACAAGATTTACCAAAGAATACTCTATCGAGCAAAGATTTAAGCGAGCCGTTCATTGAAGCATAATACACGGGGCTACCTACAACCAATCCGTCCGCCTCGATCAATTTATCAATAATTTCATTGACAATATCATTCTTAAAGCATTTTCCCGTCTTTGAACAAGCACCACAAGCAATACATCCTGTAATTTCCTTATCGCCAATAGTTATAATTTCCGTTTCGATTGCATTTTCATTAAGAACGTTAGAAATTTCTTTGAGCGCACGGAACGTAGTGCCATTTTTGTGAGGACTACCGTTTATCATTAATACTTTCATTTTTACCTCAATTAAAAAGAAGTTGAATACTCAACCTCTTTTTTATTTTTTTATTCTACAATCATGATGAAATCATATACGTCTTGACCCCCGTCAATAGTATAAACTTCAACGTCGGGAGCAACTTCGCTAACGTAATTTTCTACGATTGCTCTTTCTTCTTCACTCGTTTCAATACCGCAAACTAGTATCAAAAAGCTTTTATTTGCAATGTCAAGTTTCTCAAGCAATTTACAAGCGGTTTCGGTGTTTGTAGGTTCACAAACGTGCATGGTGTGGTCGGTAAAACCAATATAATTGTCTTTTTCTATCTGAACACCGTTTACAGTCGTAGACCTAACGGCAATACTTACCATACCCGTAGTTACGCCTTTTATATCTTCGCTTAATTGTTCTTGAATAGCGTCGGGGTCGTCGGACGTCAAATCAAGCATTGACAGTGCAGAATAGCCTTGTCCAATATTCTTGCTCTCAATTACCCTAATGTCAGAATCTTTATACATTTCAGCCGCTTGTTTTGCGGTCAAAACTATATTTCCGTTGTTTGGAAGAACAAACACGTAATCAGCATTTACCTCATCGAATGCCTTAATAAAGTCTTCAGACGACGGGTTGTTGGTTTGTCCACCGGAAATAACCTCGTCTGCACCGAGTTCCTTAAACACGTCGATTAAGCCTTGTCCAGAAGCGACGGTAACAACGGCAAACTTTCTTCTTGCACGTTTTACTTTGATATTTAGTCCGTCTTCCTCGTCTTCTTTAACACTTTCGTTGTGTTGCAAGGTCATATTTTCAATTTTAACCGACAAGTATTCGCCATATTGTTGGCAGAACTCCAAAACCTTATACGGAGTCATCGTATGAACGTGCATTTTAATAACAGTTCCAATCTTAAATGCAACTATGGACTCACCTATTGTTTCAAGGAAAGAAATGACGGTATCTACCGAGAAGTTTTCAACGTCCGTTTTGCTACTTTGTAATTGAAGTAGAAGTTCAGTACAATACCCGAATTCCATAACGCTGTTTTCATTAAACTTCGAAAAGTCGATTGAGGCATTATTAGATGCACTGGTAACAGCAAGTTCCCCTGCGTAATCTTCACCTTTTAGCGCCTTATAAAAGCCTTCCATTATGTAAACCAAACCTGCGCCACCACTGTCGATAACACCAGATTCTTTTAACGTATGTAGAAGTTCAGGAGTATGCTCTAAAGACTTCTTCATCTCGTCTAAAAAACCCCTGAAAAAATCTAGCCAATCTGTATTTTCATTAACTTTAACTGTCGTATGTTCAACCGCTTCTCTAGCAACAGTTAAAATCGTTCCCTCAACGGGTTTTACTACTGATGAGTACGCCCTCTTAACACCGAGCGCTAGCGCATTTTCAAACTCGGGAATAGTAGCAGTTTCAAGCCCTTCAAGTCCTTCGGCAAGCCCAAAGAATAATTGCGATAATATAACTCCTGAATTGCCCCTTGCGTTAAGAAGCATTCCGTTTGACAATGCTTTAGCTTTTGCAGACAAAGTATATTCCTTTTCGTTGGACATACTATCCACTCCGCCTTTTATTGTCAAGAACATATTTTCACCGGTATCGCCATCGGGAATAGGAAAAACGTTCAAATCGTTAACTTCCTGTACTTTTGATTGCAATCTTCCCGCACCGCTTAAAACCAAGCGTTCAAATAGCGCGCCGTCGATTTCTTTTTTAATTTGTTCCATACTTTCTCCTTAAGTAAAACAAAATTATAGTAATTTTACAATATTTTATGCACCTATCCCTCAACACAAGTTCAACTTTTGTTGAAAAAAGATTCGTGTAATTATCTTTTCTCGTGATTAATTACCGAGCGTGGCAACTCAACGGTAAATCTAGCACCCATATCTTTTACGTTGTGTACGTAAATTTTACCTTTATTTAAGTCCACTATTCTCTTTGCAAGAGCAAGTCCAAGTCCACTACCCTCTTCTTTACGAGCGTTATCGCCTTGATAAAACTTGTCAAAAATGCGTCTTTTTATGCTATCCGAAACACCTGTTCCGCTATCGGTTATTTCAAATTTAACTAAACTGTCATCGGCGGATAGTTTAATTATTATTTTTCCACCAACAGGACTAAATTTGATAGCATTTCCCAAGAGATTGCTCCAAACGTGGAACATGAATTCCTCGGTGCCAAAAAAGTCTATCTCTTGCATGTCTACGTCAAGTTCAATTTCTTTATTCGTCCATTGAATTTCAGATAGCAATATCGCTTGCCTTATCTGTTCGTCAAGTTTAAAGTTAGTATATTTTAGTTGGATAACTTGGTTATCTAGTTTTGAAAGCAATAATATGTTACCAACGAGATTAGATAGCCTTTTTGTACTAAACAGTATTTTTTTTATATATTCGTCTTGCTCTTCTTTACTATTGCTACCTTGTAGTAGCATAGAATAACCCTCTATAGCATTGATTGGAGTTTTGAATTCGTGTGAAACGTTCGCCATAAAGTCGGCTTGTAAAATTTCCAACGCACCTAGCTCTTTAACCATTAAGTTAAAGTTATCAAGCATTAAATCCATTTCTTTAAAGCGCGATTTCTCCGTCATTCTAACCGAAAAATCGCCTTTAGCAACGAGTGCCATATTTTTGTTCAATTTTCTTATAGGATTTAAGAACAATCTATTTGCAATAAAAGAAAAAGCAATGCCGAGCACAAGACTAAAGAAGAACACCATTAATTCTGACGGCACACTAACCCAACCTTGCGAAAATTTATTGAGCATAGCGACCGATATCGTAGAAAAACCTACGGCAAGAAGGTATTCTATAAACAAAATCATAGTAAACCAAAAGGTCATGCTAAGCGTTGCTTTATTCTTCTTTTTCATGATTTTACCACCTTATAACCAACGCCACGAATGGTTACGATTTTAAAGTCGTTATTATCACGGAAGCGTTCGCGCAGTTTTCCCACGTGCACCTCTACCGTATGCTCGTCCGACTCGCTTTCATACCCCCAAATATCGTCCATAAGTTGTCTACGCGTAAAAATTCTTCCAGGGAAAGAAACCATTTTATACAGTAATAAAAACTCTTTTTGAGGAAGAACTACTTTATTTCCATCGTAAAAAACGGTAAACGAATCTCTTTCTAAAATAGTCGAACCAATTATTTGCTTTTTCTCGCTAACCATTTGCGCACGACGAATTAGAGCGTTTACACGAAGAACCATTTCGTTGATATTAACAGGCTTAACCATATAATCATCCGTTCCCGAATGAAAGCCTAAATACATATCGTTAAACGCGTCTTTTGCCGTTATTATAAGAATAGGGATATTATTTCCCATTCCCCTTAACTCGCGAACAAGCGTAAATCCGTCCATGATAGGCATCATAACATCGGAAATTATAACGTCGAAACTTTCTTCGTTTATTGCGTCAAGCGCTTCTTGTCCGTTAGATACTCCCTTGACGTAAAAATCGTTCTTGATTAACACTTGTTGAAAAAGCTGTCTTAACTCTTTATCGTCTTCTGCAATTAAAACTTTGTTCAAAACAATCCCCTCGCAAATTTACATACTTATATATAATAACACTTTTAGTAATTTATTGCAAGTAAATTAAACGACGGGTAAAAACGAGGAACTAGTGCTTAATTTCCAATAAAAATTATTGCTAAACAACTTGACATTTAGTTTTTTATATCTTATAATGTAGATGATAATTTTGCATGACTGACGGATTTCGCGGACTACCGCGGTGAAGTGCAAAATTTACAGCCGACCGTCTGGGCAATCCGATTAGTTTTGGATTGCCTTTTTGTTTTTTATAGGAGGTAAAGATATGGAACACGTTAATTGGAATGGATTTATTGAAGGAAACTGGAAAAATAGTATTGACGTTAGAGATTTTATACAAAAGAACTATACGCCCTATTTTGGCGATGACAAATTCTTATCCCCCTCAACCGAAAGAACGGATAAAATTATGAATAAAGTCAATGCGCTCTTTAAGTTAGAACGCGAACGCGGAGGAGTTTTAGACGTTGATACCGAAACCGTATCGTCGCTTAAAAACTATGCTCCCGGCTATATTGATAAAGAGAACGAATTAATAGTCGGCATGCAAACTGATAGTCCGTTAAAAAGAGGCGTCAACCCCTTTGGCGGTATGAGAATGGTAAAGCAAGCGTGCGAAGCTTACGGCTATACTTTGAGCGAAAAAGTTCAAAACGAATTCCGTTTTAGAACTACTCATAACGACGGTGTTTTCCGCGCTTATACAGACGAGATGCGCCTTGCTAGAAAATGCCACGTAATAACCGGTCTTCCCGACGCTTACGGCAGAGGCAGAATCATCGGAGACTACCGTAGAGTTGCGTTATACGGGGTTAACAAGCTAATCGAAGAAAAGATTAAAGACAAAAAGAACCTCGCAAATTCCGACTTTAACACAGACCAAATTAGGCTTGACGAGGAACTTTATCAACAAATTACTTTCCTTGGATATTTAAAAGATATGGCGCTTATGTACGGCTATGATATAAGCGAACCTGCAAAAAATACGAAAGAGGCAATTCAGTGGACTTACTTTGCTTATCTTGGTGCAATCAAGGAGCAAAACGGTGCTGCAATGTCGCTA
>SVIY01000047.1 GCA_015069265.1 Clostridiales bacterium | reverse complement strand
AAGCCTTTCTTTCACAGTTTTTGCAAGCACTGTCCATATGCTCGTCTTCTCTAATTAGCGAACAAAACCCCGATAGTTTTTGTGGATAATAGTAAAGTTCGTTGCCCGAAGCGTCAAAAAGACAAATCTTCATTCCCGTGAGATTGTGAAAGTTTACTAGCAGTTCTTGTGTTTTTTTATGAAAGATATCTTGAGAGTTGTTCATTTTAGTTTTTTCCAATAAGAAATTACCATATTTTTGTATAAATTATACTATACTTTTTTTCATAAAGCAACTAAAATATAAAAAAGAATTGTATTTGGCGGTTTTATGATAAGGAAAATACTCTTTAGCGTAGCTAACGCTTACAAAAACTTAAAAGCAGATTATAGGTGTGGAGATAGTGTAGACGTTATACGAAACCGCTTTTTGTCTAGCATAAAAAAAGAACTAGGCAAATGCGCGTTTAAGTACGATTTCTTGCTCGGTAAGGATACGCTTAATATTGACGGTGTAACCGAGGGCGCGTTTCCAAAGAGTAAAGACACCTTGCTTATCGATATAAGCGTTAGGCACGAGGGTGTTTGGTGTGACGTTTGCAGGACTTTCTTTTTTGGAACTCCCGATGAAAAACAAAGAAAAGATTATCAAATGATAGTTCGCTCAATAAAAGAGGGGGAGAAGGTCTTAAAAGCAGGAGTTCGCGCGAGAGAGGTCTACCGTGCCGTAAACGAGGTTTATAAGCACTCTGGATACACCTTAATTCATCACGCAGGGCATAAAATCGGGTCGAGAGCATTGCTTCAACCACAGTTTTTAGAAGACAAGTGTAAAAAGGTAGGCTTGGGAGAATATTTCACGATAGAGTCGGGGCTTTACGACGGTTGTGGGATAAGGCTTGAGAACGATTATTTAATCACGGAATCGGGGGCGGAAAATCTTTTTGAAGACATTATGCCCTTAAATATAGAGGAGTACGTTTTACAATGAGAGAATTTTTGAAAGGTCCTTTCGCCGTTTTGATGACGCCGTTTAAGGACAACAAGATTGACGAAGAAGTTTTTATCAAACAAGTTAAGCGCGTAAACGGAACGGGTGTTTCCGGTTTCGTCGTTAACGGTAGTACGGCAGAGTTTATTCAACTATCGCTAGAAGAACAAAAGAGGGCAATCAAACTCGTTGCCGACAACAAAGAGCCGTCTAAAAAACTCATTGCTAGTGCTTGTACGGGTAACGTTGTGGACACCGTTGACATCGCAAAGTATGCACACTCTGTGGGCGCTGATGCGATTTTGGTTTGTCCGCCTTACTATTTCACTTACACGGCAGAACAAAAGAAACAGTACTTTATCGAGGTTGCGGATAACTCACCAATTCCCGTAGTGCTTTATAACATTCCTTTCTTTACCCAAGAAATAGAACTTAAAACGGCTTACGAGCTTTTTGACCATAAGAACATTATCGGTACAAAAGACAGCAGTGCGAATATGAAAAGACTTATGCACCAACTAGACGTTGCAAAAGATAAGAACGTTGCAGTTCTAACCGGAACTGACGACATCTTAATTTCCGCTCTGTTTGCTGGTTGCGTGGGCAGTTTCACCGCCTTTGCTGCAATCTATCCTAATGAAATTGCTGAACTTTATTCGGCAATGGAAAAGGGCGACTATAAAAGGGCGAGGGAAATTCAAGAATGGTTTATGCCACAACTTCGCAAGGCTGATAGTAAAACTTTCCCCTTTGGCTACAAAGAACTTCTCGGAGAAGTTATGGGCGAAAAAATAGGGAACAAGGAGATTAAGTAATGAAAGCGGCAGTATGGACGGGCGTGGATAAAATTGAAATCCAAGATTTACCACTTCCCGAAATTGCAAAAGAAGAAGCGCTCATCAAAGTTAGGGCGGCTGGTGTTTGCGTAACCGATTATCACATAATATCGGGCAAGCTCCAAATCGGCAAAGCCCCCAACGTTCAAGGGCACGAAATTTGCGGAGAAGTTTATAAAATCAACACCGATAGACCTGATATAAAGGTCGGTCAGCGTTGCGTAATAGCCACTTCGCTCGGTTGTGGATACTGTGATATGTGTAAAAATAATAAGCAGTATTTGTGTGCGGATAGTGCAGAAATCGGATACTATCCTCATCACGGCGGTTATGCAGAGTACGTTAAAGTTCCCGTTTCTGCAATCGTACCTATAAGCGACAAGGTGAGCGACGAGGCTGGGGCGATTTTAGAGAGTTGTGTTTGCCCTACCGAATCGATTATGCGTGTCGGCGTTCAATTAAATAGCACCGTTTTGGTAACGGGTAACGGCCCTGCGGCACTTGCGTATATCATGGTTGCAAAGGCAATGGGCGCTGGAAAAATAATTTCAGTTGTACGCGACGAACAAAAGGCAAAACTCACTTTAGAGTTCGGTGCAACGCACGCGCTCAATTCTAAAACATCAAACGTGGAAGAAGAACTTATTAAAATAACCAACGGCAAAAAAGCCGACCTTGTAATTGAAGCGACGGGGGCAAAGGCTGTTATCGAAAAGACCTTTGACTATTGTGCGAAAGGCGGAACGATTATTCAGTATGGAATACCAGGCGATGAAGAACAAGTTATCGTCCCCGTAAAGAAGATGGTTACAGAAGAAATAACTTATCTCGGTGCGGTAGGAAACACTAAAGCGTGGTACCCGTTAGCCGAAATGATAGATAGCGGAAAACTAGACGTTGCAAAAATGGTAACTCATACGTTTAAGTTGGATGAGATTGATAAGGCGTTTGACCTATATCGAAATCACGATAGAAAATTAATTAAAGCAATCATAAAATTTTAAGATAAAAAGGAGAATTGAAATATGAAAATCACAGACGTAGAAGTTGTTGTTGTAAGACAAGACGAAGTTAAGATGATAGGTGACGGCAGTCAAGACACCGCGGTTATCCTCGTTCACACCGACGAAGGTATCACGGGTATCGGCGAAGTTGACTCTTCTCCCGAAGTTGTAAAGGCTATCGTAGAAACACCTGCATCACACGACCAATGCAGAGGTCTTAAAGAAATTCTTATCGGCGAAGACCCCACTAACGTAGAATACCTCTGGCACAAAATGTACTATTATAGCTACTACTACACCAGAAGAAGCGTTGGTATCCACGCAATGAGCGGTATTGATATCGCGCTTTGGGATATCACCGGTAAAAAATACGGACTTCCCGTATCAAAACTTATCGGCGGTAAGTTTAGGGATAAAATCCCCGCATACTGCTCGGTATTAATGCCAGGCACAAAACAAGAAATCGACGACTTGGTTGCTCACCACAAAGCAGATTGCAACTACCACGGCTATAAATTCGGTTGGGGTGCACTCGGTGAGAGCGAAGAAAAGGATATCAAACTTGTTGAATACTGCCGTGAAGCAGTTGGTGACAATAAACTTATGATTGATATCGGTATGAGATGGACGGACTATAAATACGCGCTCCGCGTTTCAAAAGAATACGAAAAGCAAAAGATTTATTGGCTTGAAGAACCGTTCGCACCCGACAGAACCCCCGACTTTGGTAGACTTGCTGACAATATCAACATTTCACTTGCATCGGGCGAAGAATTTGGTACTATGTACGAATTCCACGATATGTTAGAAAACGGCAAGGTAGATATCGTTCAACCTGATATGAGCCGTTGCGGTGGTATTACCATGGCTAAAAAGATTGCCGATATGGCACAACTTCGTGGTAAAAAACTTATTCCCCACGCATTCAAAACGGGTATCTTAATCGGTGCGACCTTGCAACTTATCGCAGCAATTCCCAACGCTGACATTTTGGAATACTGCGCACAAGAGACAGTTCTTTCCAAGAACTTGGTTAAACACCACTTCCAACTCGACAAAGACGGCTACGTTACTATCCCAGACCTTCCTGGTATCGGCGTAGAACTCAACATGGACGTACTAAACAAATATAGGAGATAATTATGAACGTTTTAGCAATAGGATGTCATCCCGACGATTTAGAAATTTGTGCAGGCGGAACGCTTGCAAAGTGTGCAAAACGCGGTGATAAGGTCACCATGTGCGTGCTCGGTAACGGCAGTGCAGGTCACAAGGTTTATTCCAAAGAAGAAATCGCTGCAATAAGACTTGAAGAAGCAAAAAATTCGGCGGCGATTATCGGTGCGGAATATATCAATCTCGGTGTAGACGATATGTTCCTCCGTGCAAACTACGATTTGCTTGTAAAGAGGGTTTCCGACGTTATAAGAAAGGTTAAACCTGACTTTATCATTACTCACGGTCCGGACGAATATATGGTAGACCACAGCATAACCCATACTATTGTTTTCGACGCAAGCATGGCGGCAACCGTTGGTCACTATCCTACAGACCACCCCGAATACCCCGTTTTCGAGAAGTTTACGCCAATCTTTATGATGGAAAACACTTCGCTTATAAACTCTTTCCCTGAAATCTTTGTTGACATTACCGACGAGATTGATACAAAGATGAAGATGTACGAATGTCATAAGAGTCAAATCGAATGGCTTAAAGTTCACGACAACACCGATAATGCAATATCTATCAAGGCATACGCAAGAACACGTGGCCTTCAATGCGACACGGGATACGTTGAAGGGTTTAATATTTGCAAGCAAGCACACCATCTTCCCTTAAAGAGATATCTACCCGAATAGTATGAAGATATATTTATCTAAATTCAAAAATATCCAATCGGTTTGTGTGGAAACGGCAAATTCGGTTGCTCACTTTTTGCCGTCAGAGGGCGGTAAAATGGCGTCTTTTATGGCGGGAGGGAAAGAATACTTAGTGCAAAACCCCTCTAAAGAGTTCTTACATTTAGGACTTGACGGCAGTTTTGAAAAGACCGAGTGCGCTGGATTTGACGATATGTTCCCAACTATCGACCCCGTTACCATCAAGGACGGGGATAGAGCGGGCAAAACCTATCCAGACCACGGCGAAGTTGCAAGGCTTTCTTTTGACTATCAAATAAATGATGATAGTTTGGTTATGGTAGCCACATCAAAAGAACTCAACTATGCTTATACAAAAACCATTACCGAGGAAAATGGCGCGTTAAAGATTGATTACCAAATAGAAAATCTATCTAGCGAAGTCTTTCCGTGCGTTTGGGCAGGGCACTGCCTTATCGATATAAACGGTGGTGGAGAGGTACTTACACCTTTTATTGATGGGGACGAAGTTGACCTAGTTAACGACGTTAAAGGGAAGTTTGGTAAAAAGGGCGAGAGATTGCCTCTAAATAAACAAATGCTTGCCTTTGATAAAACCCCCGACGGACATTGCTATAAACTTTATTTTCCGCAAAAACTATCTGGTGGAACGGTTGGCTTTAAGTATGCCGACGGCAAAGTTTTTAGCATGGAATTTAGCGACGGTCTGTCTTACCTTGGACTTTGGCTTAACCACGGATTCTTAAACGATTGCAGTTGCATCGGTCTAGAGCCGTGTACGGCGGGTTACGACACCGTTTATAATGCCGAAAAGTATGGTCAAAAAGGCGAGATTAAAGGAAAGGATAAACTTTCATTCTCTCTTAAAATTTCAGTTAAATAAAGTAAACCCCGACATTAAAGTGTCGGGGTTTTAATTTTTTTAATTGCTCACTATTAATTTGTTTTTATCTATAAAGTCTTGTTCGGTATTGCTCACGACGTAATCTATATCGTTTACCGAACATAGCCTATAGTGTGAAGTTCTGTTAAACTTTGCGTCGTCACATAAAAAGACATTGGTTTTGGAATTTCTTATCATTGCTCGCCTGATAAAGTTTTCCTCTTCGAAGCAATCATAAATTTCGCAGTCGGTATTAATCGACTGGGCGGAGAAAAAGGTTATATCGGCACGAAAATTATTTATTGTGTTTTCTGCGTATCTTCCAACTAAAACGGACGGGTTTTCTTTAGAAACTTGTCCTCCCGTCGAATATGCAGTCACGCCCTTTTTAGAAAGCAGTGAGAGGGTGTCTATGCCGTTAGTTATTACTTTTATATTGCGAAATTCCGAAAGGTATTCTGCAATAAAAAAAGCAGAGGTCGTGCCGTCTAAAAAAATAACGTCGCCGTCTTTAATAAGTTTTATTGCAGACAGTGCAATCTTCTTTTTTTCAAAGCTGTTTTGATGAATGCGGAAGGTAAAACTTGGCGAAAAATTGTTTTCATTGTTTAATTTAGCACCGCCGTGAATTCTCGTAACAAGTCCCGTTTGTTGCAAGGTGTTTAGCGCCCGCCTTACTGACGATGGACTTAAAAAGATTTTCTCTGCAATTTGTTCTACTTTTAAAAATTGATTTTCTTCTAATAGTTTTAAGATCTCTTGTTGTTGATTTGCTTTCATAATACCGCCATTATTATCAAAACGCGCAATAATATTTGCTCATTTTTCAAAATTTATTATTAAATACGCAAAATTATAAATTATTTTGAGTATTTTGATAAATATAGTATAATGAAAATGAAATTAGATGTCAATAGGATTTTTAAGGGATATAAACATGAAAGATTATTTTAATAGAGATTGTTCAAAATTAAAAAACAAAAAACTTTACCTTTTCGATATGGACGGAACGGTGTATTTGGGCGATACTCTTTTTGACGGAGTCGAAGAGCTTTTAGACGGTATTGAAAAAAAAGGTGCTAATTATGTTTTTATAACCAATAATGCGTCCAAATCTATTGTAGATTACGTCAAAAAAATGCATAGACTTGGACTCAAAAAGGTTGGGGAAGAGAATTTTTACACTTCCGTTCAAGCGAGCGTCGAACTCTTGAAGGAAAAACATCGGGGAGAACTTATTTACGTTCAGGGCACGAAATCGCTTATCCAAGAATTTGTTCAAAGTGGACTTAACGTTACGACCGAATATGACGAAAACGCAAAGGTGGTCGTTGTAGGTTTTGATCCAGAATTTACGGGTGAGAAGGTGTACAACACGTGCAAAATGTTATCCCTTCACGATTTGCCATATTATGCAACAAATCCCGACTGGGTGTGTCCTGTTGAATTTGGTTACATTCCCGACTGTGGCGCAATGTGTCAAAGCATAGAGAGGGCGACGGGTAAAAAGCCAATCTTTATAGGTAAACCCGAACCCACTATGATTTACAAGGCTATGGAAAAGTTTGGCGTAAAAAAAGAAGAGGTGGTCGTTATCGGGGATAGGCTATACACCGACATAGCGTCGGGGAACAACGCGGGCGTAGATACCGTTTGCGTGCTCTCTGGTGAAGTGACCTTAAAAGAAGTACAGTCGGCAAAGGGAATAGAAAAGCCGACTTACCTACTAAACAGCGTAATAGATATCGAGTTATAAAAATGGGCAACCCTTGGTTGCCTTTTTTGTTTGTTGCATAATAAAATATTTATATTAAAAGACTATGTTTTTATACATAAACGATTGACAAAAAGTTGGTAGAATGTTACATTATAATTACATAAATTAAGAGAGGAAAATTTTATGGCAAACAATTTGAAAGTTGGTTATGCAAGAGCGGTTGTAACTCCCCCTATGGGAATTCAAATCGCAGGTTACTATAAAGAACGTATCGCAGACGGCGTATTAGATGATTTGTACGTTTTAGCAACGGCTGTTCAGTCGGGGGATAAAACCGTACTCTTTATGAGTATTGACCATTGCGGTGTCAAGATGAACTATATTGAAAGATTTAAAAAGGCAGTGACAGAAAGAACAGGTGTGCCTGCCGAAGCAATTTTTATGTCGGCAACGCATACTCACACTGGACCTAAATTCGGTGAGTTGTATGCTGCTAAGACTAGCGACCCGTTAGAAATCAACTATATAGATATGGTTGAAAGAAAACTCGCTGACGTTGCACAGTTTGCAATTGAAGACCTAAAGCCCGCTAAAATGGGTGTTGGTCAAAGTCAAGCCCCCAACGTTGCGTTCGTTCGTCGTTTTCGTATGAAAGACGGCACTGCAAAAACCAACCCCGGTGTAAATAACCCTGATATTTTAGCACCTATTGGTGACGTTGACGAGAGAGTTGTTGTTCTCCGTTTTGATAGGGAAAATGCTGAAAGCGTTGTGCTAGTTCACTTTGCAAACCACCCCGACGTCGTTGGTGGTAACAAGATTTCTGGCGACTGGCCCGCACTTACAAGAACTTACGTTGAAAAGTCACTCGACAATACCAAGTGCATATTCTTTAACGGTGCGCAAGGGGACGTTAACCACGTTAACGTTCACCCTAAAGCTGGCGACTTTAACGATATGTTTAACGATTTCGACGGATGTTCACGCGGATATGGTCACGCAAGATACATTGCACGCGTTGTTACTGGTGCGGTATTGCAAATTTTCGACAAGGTTGCATACGTTGACGTTGATAACATCAAATATTCATTAAATATCGTTGATATCCCTGCAAACAAGGCTACAAAAGAGCAACTTGTTCTCGCGCATAAATATAACGACCTCCATAATGCAGGAAAAGACGATGAAATTCCCTTTAAGGCAATGATGCTCACCACCGTTGTTGCAGAAGCTGCAAGAATGGTAAGGCTAGAAAATGCTGAGGACTTCTTCCATCTTCCTTTCGGCGCCGTATCTATCGGTGACGTTGCGTTCTTCGGTATCCCCGGTGAACCTTTCACGGGTATCGGTAGGGGTATTAAAGAGGCAAAGGGTTGGGACTACGTTCTTCCGTGTTGCTTAACCAATGGTAGTGAAGGATATTTCCCCATGAAAGACTCTTATGAAGAAGGTGGATATGAAGCACGTTCGTCTGGCTTTAAGGCGGGAACTGCTGAACTTATCATCGAAAAAGGTTTGGAAATTTTAAGTGCTTTGAGAAAATAAGACAAATTCGACACGGCGTATGCCGTGTCGAATTTTCATTATTGGGTAAAAATCGTTGACAAAGTTAAAAACGTATGGTAAAATACCGATATATAAAGGCGTTGAAGAAGAGTGCGCTGAACGTTTACCATAAAGAGAGACGGCGGTTGGTGTAAGCCGTGTGGGAAAGGCGTTTTTCGTTGTAGCTTCCGAGCTGAGAGGAAGAAAGTTTGCGGACAAGTAGAACCTCTCCGTGATTACTGCGTTAACGTATAAGGGTTGATAGACCCTGATAAGTGGCGGAATTCCGCAATTTGAGTGGTACCGCGGGTGTAAGAATTTTCACTCGTCTCAAAGTAACGACTTTGGGACGAGTTTTTTTGTCCCTAATAAAAGGAGAACGTTATGGAACAAATGACAGGTCTTGACTTAAAAATCAAGGAAATGGCGGGGCGTATTCGCGAGCTCCGTGATATCGTCGGTCTATCCGTAGAAGAAATGGCGGAAAAGACGGGCGTATCAAAAGAAGAATATTTGCTTTGCGAAAATGGTCAAAACGACCTTAACTTTGCGTTTATTTACCGCTGTGCAATCGCACTTGGCGTAAACGTAACCGATATTATCGAGGGTTATAGTCCTAAACTTAAAGGCTATACTGTAACGAGAAAGGGCGCAGGTCAGGTTATTGCAAACGCGCACGGTATGACTTATCATAACCTTGCATACGCGTTTAAGAATCGTATTGCAGAGCCCCTTTACGTTAAGAGTGAATATAGCGAAAAGGCGCAAGGTCAACCGATTGAACTCACCACCCACGCTGGTCAAGAGTGTGATATCGTCGTTGACGGATACCTTATGGTTCAAATTGGCGAACACAAGGAAGTTTTAGGGCCGGGGGATAGCATCTATTACGATAGTGACGTGCCCCACGGAATGATTGCAGTTAACGGCAAGGACTGTATCTTTTATGCAATCGTATTAAACCCCACGGGCGAGCCTATTCCCGAATTGTCGGCAGAAAAGCAAGAGATTAAGCCTAAAAAAGAAAAGGTTAAAGATAACAAGCAAAGAATTTACCAAAAATATATCGACGTTGTGGAAGATGCCGACGGCACGCCCACCTCGATAAAGTTTAAGAACACCGAAAAGTTCAACTTTGCATTCGACCTTGTTGACGCGCTTGCTGAACGCGAGCCCGATAAACTTGCAATGCTCCACATTTCAAAGGATAAGACCGAGAGAAGAATTACCTTTACCGACGTTAAGAAAGAGTCGGCAAGGTGTGCAAACTACTTTAAGTCACTAGGCATAAAGAAGGGCGATAGGGTTGTGCTCGTTCTTAAACGTCACTACCAATTCTGGTTTGCAATGC
>SVIY01000046.1 GCA_015069265.1 Clostridiales bacterium | reverse complement strand
ATATTTTTTGAAACATGGCGCACCTGCACCACGCATAATTACCAAGTTTTAAAAAAATTGGGCGACAAAAAAATTATGTCGCCCCAACGTTTTTACTTTCTCAAATTCAAGTCCGCGATAACCTTTCTGTATCTTTCGATATCGATTTCCATCAAATACTTCAAAAGACCGCGTCTTTCACCAACCATTTTCATAAGACCACGTCTTGAGTGGTTGTCGTGCTTGTTGGTTGAGAGATGCTCGTTCAAGTGGTTGATTCTTTCGGTGAGGAGTGCAATTTGCACTTCTGCTGAACCAGTGTCGCCTTCATGACGAGCGAATTTTGCTATAATTTCTTGCTTCTTTGCCTTTTCCATATTCTTTTACCTCCTATTATTTATGGATTAATTCGCTTTAAGCAAAGCATTGGGTGGAGAACCACAAAACCTTGCAAAAAGTATCAAGCCTAAACAGTATACCAAAATTATTCCCGTTTGTAAACTAATTTTTAACCTCTTACGAGAATAATTTATACTTTTCTTCCTTAATTTGCTCTATTTTTTGTAAATAAGTCGCCACGTCTTTAGGAGATGCCGAACGTTCTATACGTCTTCCGCCAAAATAAACTCGCTTTGATATGGCGTTTGCACCGCACGCGACGTTTTGCGCGATTTCCTCCATAGCGTCAACGTTGTATATGCACGCCTTGTTCGGCTTTGTGTATCCAACGTTCTCTAAATTGCCCGCCATATACTTCTGCCTATAGAGATAATATGGGTCGTAGCCGTTCTCCCCTAACGTTTTATGTGCATAGTCGACCATCTTCTCAACTTGTTCGCCAGAAAGCCTTTGTTCGCTCTCCGCAAGATAAGAGCCCCTCTTTATGCACAATGTGTGCACGGTTATGTTGTCGGGAGAAAGACTTATAGCGGTGTCAAGACTGTTCTTAAAGTCCTCAAGCACCTCTCCGTCAAGCCCTGCAATCAAGTCCATATTTGTAACAAAGTCATCCTTTGCCATAAAGAACTTTTCTTTGACTTGCTCTGCCGTGTGATTTCTACCGAGAAGTTTTAACGTCTTATCCGAAAAGGTTTGCGGATTGACGCACACCCTCGTTACGCCGTAATCTTTTAATAGTTTAAGATTGCTTTTGGTAATAGCGTCGGGTCTTCCTGCCTCCACCGTGTACTCAACGCCCGTATTGATTTTTGCAATCGCGTCCAAAACCTTTTTAAGCCTATCGTCAGAAAGTGCGACGGGAGTTCCTCCACCTATATAGATACTGCGTAGTTTTCTAATAAACCTAGCGCTATAATTAATTTCGTCGATAAGTGCGTCCACGTACTGGTCTACGTAACGCTCTGCGCTCTTTATGTCAGCGCTTATAAACGAACAGTATCGGCACCTAGACGGGCAAAACGGAATAAAGACAAAGAAGTCGGTATTGTCGTCGTCCGTTTGATAAATTCCTTTTTGAGAGTTAATAACGCGCTCTGTAAGCAGTGTTTTTTCCTTGCTTACTTTCATTGTATCAGTGAAAAACTCAGTAAATTCGCCCGTTTCTTCTAGTTGTTGATAAGCGAGTTTTGTAGGTCTAATACCCGTGAGTGCGCCCCAAGGCAAATCTTTTTCAAAGAATTTTGATAGCGCTTTATACATAGAGAGTTTTGCATACCTTTTTATTATGCGTTTTTTCTCTATTTCGTCCTTAAATTCTTTAACTAAATTTCCGTAAGCAAAAATTTTACCGTTGACGGTTACGGTGTTAACCACCTTGCCCTCGCCCTCGGTAAAACGGTGTCTTATTTTTAGTTCGTCCACGCTCGCGAACAGATTTACGACCTCTTTTAAGTCGTTTTGTAAATGTTCAAGGTTAGTATCAATCATAATCTACAAAAGTGTTATATCTTCTCTCGTGTTCAAGTGTAGTAAAGTCCTCGTGACCTGGGTAGACCGAATAGTCGCCGGATAGCGCAAAGAGTTTTTTTACCGACGCTACCAAATCATCTCTATTCCCCGAAATAAAATCAGTTCTTCCAACCGATTCTAAAAACAAAGTATCGCCTGTAAACATTGCATTGCCAACGATAAACGTTGCAGAGCCGTCGGTATGTCCTGGGGTCATTATCACTTCAAGCTCTATTCCGCAAATTTTCAGTTTTTCCCCGTCCGAAAAAGTATAGTCTGCGTCTAAATAATCAAACTGCCGTCCAAAATCGCTACTTAAATTTTCGTGATTTTTAAGTTTGGGCGCGTCTATCTTGCTTATGTATATCTTCGCCCCGTCGTCTTGCAATTTCTTTGCATTGCCCGCGTGGTCGAAATGCGCGTGAGTGAGCAAAACAGCCTCGATTTTTACACCAAGGCTCTGTTCTGTCTGTTTTATTTTTTTATAGTTTTCTCCGCTGTCTATTACCACCGCTTGATTTGTTTGTTCGTTAACCAAAAAATAGGTGTTTACGCGGAGCGGACCTGTTACCAAGTGATAAAGTTTCATTAGTTTGCCGTCCTATACACGTCGGAAATTTTGGGGTCTTGCTTTAGCTTTACGATAAGGCTATTAAGTACGTCAATGCTATTAAGTCTAATACAGAAATCCACGATAGCGCGCTTGCTCTTTCCGTCAACCCTACCGTTTGTAGAAACGATATCAAGGTCAAACTGTGCAACAACTGAAGCTACGATAGTAAGTATTTCCGTCTGCGTATTTCCGATAACCTTTATCGTTGCATTATAACTACTAGTTGCAGTATCTTCCCAACTTACTTCTATAAGTCTATCATAATCGGCATTTTTAAGGTTCGGGCAGTCCCTCCTATGCACCGTTACGCCGTGCCCTCTTGAAATAAAGCCAACGATGTCATCCCCCGGTACAGGCGTACAGCAACGCGCAAAGCGGACTAAAAGTCCTGACATACCCTTTACGTTTACGCCACCCGAACTGCTCTTGTTCTTGCTAATAAACTTGGTAATTTCTTCTTTCGGCTGACTTCTTCTATAAAAGTCGATAAACTTTACAATTACGTGATTGACCGTCAACGCACCGTAACCGATAGAAGCAAACATTTCGTCTTGACCGGTAAATGAAAGTTTGGAAGCGACGTGCTCAAAGGATTGGTCAGTCACCAATTCGCTCATAGAGTAGCCTCTACGCTTTGCCTCTGCTTCAAACATGGATTTACCCATCTTTATGTTTTCTTCCTTCATTTCGCGCTTAAAGAACTGTCTTATCTTAACGCGAGCAGAAGGACTTTTTACAATTTTAAGCCAGTCCCAAGACGGACCTTTTGAGTTTTGCGATGTGATTATATCAACTACGTCGCCAACTTGCAAAACGGTGTTAAGCGGTACCATTTTGGAGTTAACTTTAGCACCAACGCACCTATTTCCTACTTGTGAGTGGATATTATATGCAAAGTCAAGAGGAGTTGCGTCTTTTGGCAAACTTATAACGTCCCCTTTAGGCGTAAATACTAATACTTCCGAACTGTATATATCGCCTTTTAAGGAGTTCAAAAACTCTTTACTGTCCTTTAATCCACCCTGCCACTCCATAACCTCTCTTATCCAAGAAAGGCGAGTGTCGAGGTCGTCAGCCTCTTTCTTATTCTCTTTATATTTCCAATGCGCCGCGATACCGTATTCGGCAGCGTGGTTCATCTCATAAGTTCTAATCTGAATTTCAAAGACCTTACCAAAGTTGGTCATAACCGTCGTATGAAGGGAGCGGTACATGTTTAGTTTGGGCGTTGCTATATAGTCTTTAATTCTGCCCGGAACAGGTTTCCATTTATGGTGAATTTTACCAAAAACTTCATAACACTCGTCAACAGTGTTAACGATTACTCTTATTGCAACGAGGTCGTAAATTTGGTCGAGCGTCTTGTTGCGCTCTTTCATCTTTCTATGCACGCTATAAAGGTGCTTTTTTCTACCGAAAACTTCGCCCGAAATACCAGAGTCGGCAAGCATTTTTTTAACCTCGTCCACAACGTGCTCTACGAGGTCAACGCTCTCTTTTAATTTCTCGTCAATATTGCTCGATAGATATTCATACATATCGGGCTCAACGTACTTTAAGCACAAGTCTTCAAGTTCGCACTTGATTTGAGAAATACCTAGTCTATCCGCAAGAGGAGCATAAATATCTAGCGTTTCTCTTGCCATGCGTTGTTGGCGTTCGCTCGACAAGAAGTTAAGCGAGCGCATATTGTGAAGCCTATCGGCAAGTTTAATGATGATAACTCTTATATCTTTCGCCATTGCGACGAAAATTTTACGGAAGTTTTCCGCTTGCTCTTCTTCTTTTGAGTTAAAGCGGATTTTATCAAGTTTTGTAACACCCACAACGAGTTCTAAAACTTCTTCACCGAATTCTTTTTTGATATCCCCCTCTGACACGGGAGTATCTTCTATAACGTCATGCAAAAATGCAGCGGCAACAGTAGCTGCGTCAAGTCCTAAATCAACCAAAATGTGCGCAACAGTACAAGGGTGAATAAAATATTCTTCACCCGATGCGCGCTTTTGGTTGGCGTGCGCTTTTTTAGCAAAGTCGTAAGCACGTTTCAACATGGTTAAATCTTTGCCATTATAGGTCTTTTCTAATTTTTGCAAAATTTCAAACATAATTAACCCTTAAGTAAGTCAATTTTACTATATAAACTAGAGTTTGTCAATGCGTTTTTGACCTTTTCGTCAAAACTGAACACCCCGTTTTTAACGTTAAATATACCTAGTTCAATAAACACTTCAAGGCAAAAAATCGCTTGGTAAACGTTTTCGCTTAAGTTTTGCACTGCAAACTGTGCACTACTGATAAACACCTTCCCTGCAAGCTCCACAAGGTTTGAAAATACTTGCTTGAACGCTTCTCTATCCGTAGTGACCGTGCGCAGAATACGAGTTCCCTCTACGTCTTTTATGACAAAGTTTTCTTCACAGCCGTCTAAAACGTAACTACTACAATCTAGATACACTGCTCTATTATAGCCTTCGGGAAGTTTAGATGGCGCATAGAGTATAACGGGTGTTTTTTTTCTGTCCGTACTAAACGCGTTAAACGGCACTCCATCTAGTTCTGGATAAAAACGAAGATTTTGGTAATCGGATAGGATAAACACCGTTCCGTCAGCAACGTAATTTTTTACGTCAGAACGCTCGATATAGCGCGCTACCCCGTCTTTTCCGTCACGAATTCGAGATAGTAAATTCATAAACGCAAAAGGAGTTAGACTCTCAATATCGTTCCATTCTGGAACAACACATCTACAATACCCTTTTAGTGATTCTCTATTTTTATAAACTGATAAATTGGGCTCAAATACTATTTTTTTATTTATTGGCAAAGAAAGCGTAAACACGTTGCTTTCACCATTAAAGTCAAGCATCTCTAACGCGTTTGTTCTAAACGAATAGTGCGCAGACCCCGCTTTTAAGGGTAGAGATTGGACTGTTTGCACTTCGGTTGCAAACACAGGCTTACGGTTCCCCACACCAAACGGCTCAAGCATTTCTATCTCTTTTGCAAAGCGCAAAGAGAATTTTTTGTCCACTTCCCACTCTACAAAGATTTTCTTTTCCGCATCGGGTTTTCCGCAAACGTTTTTCACGTAAGAATTTAGTCGGTTAGAAAACACTTGCAAGCGTTCTTTTTCCACCGCCACTCCTGCGGCTTGTGAATGCCCGCCATACGCGATTAAAAGGTCTTTTGCCGAACATATAGCGTCGTATATATTAACCCCGTCTACGCTACGTGCAGAGCCTTTAAGGTTACCGTCGTGCCCTGCAAACACGATTACGGGACGAGAGAAATCTTCAACGAGTTTTGCTGCGACTATTCCAATAAAACCTGCTTGCCACTTTTCATCGGCGACAAAAATCACGTCGTTATCATCAAGACGATTTTTTATTATCTGCTCTTTTGCTTCTCTATAAATATTATCGCATTCGGCTTGTCGTCTAATGTTGTATTCGTTAAGTTTTACTGCAAGGTCAAAAACAAGATTTTCGTCATTCGACGTAAATATTTTTAGAGCGGTATTCGCATCGCCCATACGCCCACCAGCGTTAACGCGTGGAGCGATGACGTAAGCTAGCGTCTGCGCGGTTACTTGGCGAACGCTTTCGGGCAAAAGGTACTTAAACGCTAGTCTTTGTTTGGACTTATTGTTTAAAAGTTTTAGCCCCTCCACAACTAAATCGCGGTTTTCCTTTACCAAATCCATGCTATCAGCAACGGTTGCTAACGCTACTAAATCAAGGCAATCGTCAGCCTTTTCGCCAATTAGAGCATATCCCAATTTATACGCTACACCTGCACCGCAAAGTCCGTCAAACGAATACTTTTGACCTTTAATTTTGGGATTTATGCAAATACATTCGGGAAGTTCTTGAGGCGGTTCATGGTGGTCGGTTACGATAACGTCTATGCCCGATTGAATAATCGAACGAATTTTTTCTCTATCGCTTATTCCGCAGTCAACCGTTATAAGTAGGTCTATTTTGCTATCGGAATTGATACGTTCTATAGTATCCAAATTTAAGCCGTAACCCTCTTCGCGTTCGGGTACGTACACGCGTGCATTTATGCCAAAATCTTTTAGGCAATAGTAAAGAGTTGAAGTTGCACAAACTCCGTCCGCGTCATAGTCGCCAAAGATTAAGACGTTTTCCGCATTATCTTTTGCACTCTTTATCCTCTTAATCGCATCGACCATACCAACTAGGTCAAAGGGGTCGTTAAAACCTTTCTTCCCCGGGGATAAAAAGGCTTTTGCTTGTTCTACGGTATCAATATCGCGATATAGCAAAAGACGTGCGGTATCAAATAAAATATCGCATTCGTTTGCTATCCTGCACGCTTTTTCGTGCTCGGAATTCGTTAAGTTTTTACCGTAAACAATCTTCATACTTTCTTAAATCGAATAAGGCGGAAATTTCTCCCGCCTTATCAATAAATTTTGTTTTATTTTTTTATTTGCTCTTTCTTGATTTAACTGCCTGCCAAATTAGCGGTGTTCCAAAATATGCGGTGAACGCTGCAGATACACCTGCGAGAATAAGTTGCGCACCTGCCCAGATGAAATATCCGAGTCCGCATACTGCCGTTACGATACCGATAACCGCAACAAACCCAACCAATAAGATGTATTTACTCTTTTCTTTAAGAGAAACTTTATCAACGAGTTCGCTCGCGGAAAGTTTTTCGTTTGCCGTGTTTTTAGCTTCCTCTCTATACCTACTTGTAGTAGAGATTGCAAGAATTGATGCCAAAGCACTAGATATTATTCCTGCAGAAAGAACGAAAGGATTTGCAGGGATTCTGGTTATTCCCATCAATGCAATAAACATTATTGCAGAAACGATAGATGAGAAGATTGTTGCCAAAGCACCTGCGAGTTTTTCAAATATCAAAGCATAGATAAATACTACTACCAAAGCAATTCCGCTGGCAATGAATAGTTTCCACTGCACTTTGCTTACGCCGGGATTTACTTCGTAAAGGTCTGCCGACACTTTAACGTTGAGGTTAGCATCGTCAAACTTTGCTTGCAAGAACTCTTTCGCACCTTCAACCTTGCTTGACACGTCTTCGTTGAACTTTAAAATAATGGTTTTTCCACCGTCAATAGTTTGAAGAGCATATCTAACGTCTTTTGCGTTTGCATCAAAATATTCTTCAACCGATTCGGATAGGAGTTCAAACGCCCCCTCTGCCTTACGGTCAATACCTACTTTTAATTCGTAGGAATCTTTATAATCTGCCGTTTGGTTAAATCCAAATATCCCGAAAAGCGTAACGCCTACAAGGATAATAGCCAAGGTTGCAACCAAAAAATAACGCATTTTACTCATAACGCCTCTCATACTATGCAACCTCCTTTTTCATATTAAGGAATTTTTCTTTATTTTTAGCCAAGGGTAAAATCAAAGCGGTAAACATTCTAGTAAACACAGTCGTGCAAATAAACGAAACCGCAACACCAATACCCAAGGTAGTTGCAAACGAATAAAGCGTTCCGCTAGCAAAAATCAAAAGCAATACCGCTACAACACCTGCAACGACGTGCATATTGAGTACGGGAATAAACGATTTGCGGAAACCTTTGTTTATAGCAGCCTTGACAGTCTTTTCGCTGTGCGCATATTCTTCCTTAACTCTGTTGCAAGTTAAAATCAAAGCGTAAGCGCAGAGCATTGTTGCAAGTAATATACCGAAAATTCCGCCTAGTGAAACAACGATTCCGGGAACTGCAACGAACAACCAAACGTTTGCCACGATAAAGAAAAGCGTGCAGATTGCAGAAACTATTCCAAAACCTTTATAAGCAAGGATAAGTCCTACCATCAAAATTACGATTATGCAAGCGATTGCGATAGCAATCTTCGTTGCAACTTTCGTTCCGAAAACAGAATTTAATTCTACCGCGTCAACGAGTTCGTATTGATAATTGAGTCCGCCAGAGGTAATTTGCAATACCATTTGTTTTGCGCCAGCTTCCGAGGGACTTACGATTCCCAACGTCTTGTCTACAAACGTACTTTCTTTGATTGTAGACGTTCCGGGAAGAATAGTTGTCTCGCCAAGTCTAACCTCGAGATAATAACTGCTTTCAGAATTGATTTTTTCAATAAGAGCGTCATATCCCTCATCGGTAAAGTAAATTGCTACCTGATGCTTAACGTCATTGTTTTGGTCTACGTAAGTGCCGAGGTATTCTGCGCTCTTAACTACTTCAACGTCTTCCAGAATCTGTTCGGTGGGGTTTGCAGACGAACCGCCGTAAAACTCTACCTCACCATACGCCATAACGACGTTCATATCAGCCGACAACGTTCCAGAATCTTTTGCTTCAATTCTTATATCGTAGTCTAAAACGTCTTCGTCAGAGCTCTTAATAGCCTTTACAGAATATGCAGAATAACCAAGAGCCTCAAGTCTATATTCCAAAGTATTAATAACTTCGTTAATATCTTCTACTTCTTCCTCGTTATCCTTGTTGAGTGTATACGTATACGCCGTGCCACCCTCAATATCGTAATCAAGTTCGATAGCGCCCAATGCTGACTTGTATTCTTTAACTTCTCCAACAGAGAAACGTATAAACGTAAAGAATAGCACTGCCACCATGAACAAACTGATTATCGACAATAAAGTTATTGCCTTTTTCTTACTCATCTTTGCCTCCGTACGAAATATCTATTCCGTCACTATTTTAAGATACTGTTTTCTAAATTAAAATTCGTTGAGTTCTTTGAGCATTTTTTCCAAATCTGCTCCGTGAACGTCTGCCGCTTCGCCAACGGTTTCGCCGTGTGCGAGTGCGCAACCTAAACAATGCATTCCGTAAGACATGAGAATTTCGCCTGCCTTGGGGTTCATTTGAATAGCTTCAAAAATCGTAGTGTTTTCAGTAATCTTGTTTGCCATTTTATATATCTCCTTATTTTTAACTATTTTACGTTATACCGAAAAATTGAACGGCATAAACCTCTACCGTTCAATTATATAATTATTTTCTTTATAAGTCAATCGTATTTAGCGATTTTGTTTTACAAACCTTATATTTTTCGCAATTTATAGCATCTCAACCGCTACAACGACTAAACTCGTTAGGATAAGAACGACACCTACTACGCGATTGAGAATTTTTGCCCTCACCTTATTTGCTATAATCGACGCAATTTCCGCCCAAGTAAACGTGAACGTTACACACAACAAAAGACAACCTATATTTGGTAGTCCACCCATTGTGAAGTGACTTATCGCTCCTGTTAGCGCGGTAAAAGTCATTATAAAAACGCTTGTCCCTACCGCTTTGTGCATCGGATATCCCATAACCGAGGTCAAAATGAGTAGCATAAGCATTCCACCGCCTGCGCCCACGAAACCACACACAAACCCAATTATAAGTCCGCAAACGATAGATTTTATAATCATTACCTTTTTGTTGTCTGCGCTTTTAAGTTGTTTGGGTTTAGTTATTGGGAAAATTATAAATTTAAGACCCAAAATCACCATAGTGATTTGCGCACCAGATGACATTGTTCTATCCGAAATAAAGGTTGCGACAAAGCTTCCTAGAACGGTAAAAGCAAGAATTGAAAACAATAACCATAGACTGTTTTTTATATCGACGTTTTTGCTACGTCCATACGTAATAGCACTTCCCGCGCTCGCAAACACGTCGCTTATAAGCCCAATGCCTACCGCCTCGTATATAG
>SVIY01000045.1 GCA_015069265.1 Clostridiales bacterium | reverse complement strand
TCCATATGCTTGAACACTTGAGTATAAATCTATTTCCTTAGCAATTTTATACGGAAGTTTTCCATATGCTTGAACACCGTCGACGTGAAAAATCGTTTTAGAATTGATTTCCTTAATCTTTTTGCCGATATAGTTAACGTCGTTAACACCGCCCGTTTCATTGTTTACATGAACAATGGAAACAAAATCGGTTTTATTTTGCTTTATAAAAGAAAGCAAAGCGTCAGCGTTGACCGTTCCGTCAGGATTCAAGTCGATAAATTCAATTTTCAGTCCGCGATTTTTTAGTTCTAAAAAACTCTTATATACTGCAGAATGTTCACCCTTATCAGTTACGAAAAGACCGCGTTTAACCGAGCAAAATATTGCCATGTTGTCGCTTTCTGACCCACACGACGTGAATATTAATTCGTGATTTGTCGCGCCTATGTTTTTTAGCAATTTTTCACGAGCCGTTTTAATCTCTTTTGCGCAATTTAACCCGCCTGAATATAATGTAGACGGGTTGAAAAAGTTTTCCTCGTTAAATATTTCCGCTTTTTTTATTGCCGTTTTAGACGGCATAGTCGTTGCGGCATTATCAAAATATATCATTTAATTTCCTCGTCAAGTATACCGCTTCTTCTAGAATATTGAAGTACGTTAGATATAAATTTTTCCGTGCATTCTAAAACAAACAAGTAAGTATCTGTATTAACGGTTGCTACCATATAGAAAAAATCTTTTCCATCGGCTGGGTATTCGTTCTTTGTCAGAACGTGAGTTAAAACGTTTTCTCTATTTGCATACAAATAAAAGGACTTACTGCCAATTTTACCTATTTTCTCAATGTCAGATGCTTCAAACTTTATTATAAACTGACGCTTTTTTTGTTTTATAACTTTTGAGAATCTTATTGAACCGTTAACAAAAACGTAATCGTATTCTACAAAAAATTTATTTTTATATTTCCAAGAAAAAATTCCAATTAACGTAAAAATAACTACAGGAATACCACCTAAAACGATTTTTAAAAATAATGAAATTTTTGCATCAAAAAGCCAACCGGGTGCAAAGACAAATAGCCAAGGAGCGTTAAGCAAGAATGCAACTATCGCAAACCCTGCAAAAAAATTATATTTAAATGAAGCCGACTTAAAATCAATTAGCGTCGACGATTCTTCATAGAAAATTTCTCTCATCAATTTAACTCCAAGGTTAATTTAGATAATATTATCATAAAAATTGTCAAAAAACAATTATTTTAACTTAATTATCGTAACGCCGTTTTCACCCTCGCCGTATTTTCCGCGACGGAATTCTAAAACGTTTTTATCGGTTTTTAGGTATTCTCTTATTGCTTTGAGTAATATCCCCTCACCAACGCCGTGTATAACCTTGATTTCTTCAATGTTGTGCATTACCGCTTGGTCAATGAAGTTTTCAACGTCACTAACCGCTTCAAGCGACGTTTTGCCAACCACGTTAATTTCCGTTTTAGGTAGATAATTATTAGTGTTTTTATATATTTGAATTTTTTCAGGTTTTTCTTCTATAATTTCTTGATTATAAATGTCTTTAAGTTTAACGACGGTTTTAATATCGCCTATTATAACTTCCGCCTCACCCTTTTTCTCGCGAATTGAAAGAAGTTTTGCGTACCCACCAAGGGATTTTACGTAAACCTTACTATTTATTTTTAGATCGCTTGTTTTTGTTTTAATCATTTCTAACGGCTTGTCGTCGTTATCGGCAGTTAAATATCTACTGTTTTTTAGGCGATTTTTAAGTTCACTTGCGCGGAATACTTCTCTGCTTTCAAGGCCTACGGTTTTAAGAATTTTCTTTAATTCGTCAATAATTTCCTCTGCTTCTGCAAGCTTATCGGCAACTATTCTTTTTGTTTCTTGCTTTGCGTTATTGTATACCTTTTCGCGCTCAAGACGAAGCCTTTCTTTTTCCTCGGTAACTTTTTGAAGTTCTGACTCTTTTTCCGCTCTTAATATCTCTAACTCTTGAGCGATTTTTTCAGAATTTCTTCTGCTCTCTTCAGCCTTTTTTAAGACGTTCTCAAAACTGATTTTTTTGTCAGATAACTGTTCGAGCGCGTCGAGAATTATTTGATTATCAATACCCAAGATTTTGGCAATATCAATAGCGTTAGAACTTCCTGGGATACCGATATTTAGTTTATATAGCGGGCGCAAGGATTTTGAATCAAATTCCATTGAAGCATTTTCAATTTTTTTAGATTCTATCGCGAATTCCTTAAGTTTTGAGTAGTGAGTTGTGATAATACCATAGCAGTTGCATGCCAATAATTTTTTAATAATTGCAAGCGCTAATGCACTACCCTCTTCCGGGTCGGTACCTGCGCCGATTTCATCAATTAAAACCAAACTTTTATCGTCAACGTTATTGATGATATTAATAATATTTTTTATATGCGAAGAAAAGGTCGACAAACTTTGTTCTATGCTTTGCTCGTCGCCAATATCGCAATAAATATTATTAAAAACGGAAATTTTACTCTCGTCGTCCGCAGGGATATAAAGCCCACTCATCGCCATAGCGACAAAAAGCCCCGTGAGCTTTAACGTTACCGTTTTTCCGCCCGTATTTGGTCCAGAAATCAACAAAAAGTTATAGTCTTTGCCGAGTTTAACTGATACAGGAATAACCGTTTCTTTGCTAATTAGTGGGTGTCTACCGCGATTTATCTCAACAATTCCGTCCGTGTTAAGAATAGGACGGCTACATTTATTCTTAAACGAATACTCTGCCCTAGCGAAAAAGCTATCGAGCTCAATAAGATTTTCCGCGTTATATCTAATAGCGTCGGACATATAAGACACTTTTGAAGATAGTTCAAAGAGTATTCTATGAATTTCCTCTGCCTCGTCAAAAAGCGCACGTTTTAGGTCGTTATTTAACTCCATAACGTGTTCAGGCTCGATAAATACCGTTGCGCCGGATGAAGATTGGTCGTGGATAAAACCTTTGACAAAACTTCTAAACTCGCTCTTTACGGGAATAACGTATCTATCTTGACGCATGGTTACCACGCTATCTTGTAAATACTTGCTTAAATTACCGCGCATGTACGAATTTAGTTCTCGCCTAATTCGTGCATTGATATTTGATATGCTTTTTCTAATAGAATAAAGTTTTGGAGAGGCGTTGTCACTTATTTCGTCTTCAGAAATAATAATGGACGATATCTCGTTTTCAAAATCGGGATTTACATAGAGTCTATTTGCGATTTCTTTAATTTCGGTAAGAGTTTCGTCATTGACGGAATTTATCGCAGTTTTCATAATTCTTGCACTTTTAAGGTTTGAAGTAACCCTTAAAAGTTCGTTAGGATTTAGACAGCCCCCAATGTCTACCCTTTTTAGTTCATCGCTAACGTCGTCAAAATAATACACCGAACCGATGCTGTGCGTATATAAATATTTATAAGCCTCATCAGTTTTTTTAAGCAGTATTTCAACTTCTTTAGGCAAAGTTAAAGGCACGAAAGAACGTATATCTTCTTTCGTCTTATTGAGTACGGCATAGTTTGCCACGTCAGACATTATTTTGTCGTATTCAATTGCCTTTAACGTTTTATTTGATATCATATTATCTTAATTGTGCGCCTACTTTTTCATTTAATGCTGTCAATATGTTTTTAATGGTTTGGTCAATTTCTTCAACGGTAAGAGTTCTTTCAACAGATACGAAAGTAAGGTTAAACGCCATACTCTTTTTACCTTCGGCAATTTGGTCGCCCGTGTAAATGTCGAAAAGTTTTACGTTTTCAAGATTTTCACCTGCACTTTCCTTAATTGCTTTTACGATATCGCCCCATGCAATATTACAGTCAACGGAAATCGCAAGGTCTCTTTCGACCACGGGGAATTTTGAAATTTGCTTAAATACAACTTTTCCGTCAAAATGTTTCTTTAAGAGGTTATATTTGATTTCGCCAACGTAAACGCGCTTATCAATATCCAATTTATCAGCAATAAGCGGTAACAACTCTCCAAAATAACCTACCGTTTCGCCATTTACTACTATATTTGCGCTCCTAGTCGGGTGCATGCAAGATTTATCGCATTTTACGTATTCAACGCCCGCATTTGCAGAGAAATTAGCAAGCAAATCTTCTATTACACCTTTAATTGAGAAGAAGTCTTCATTATCCCCAAACAAACCTAAAGATACCACCTCGTTCTCTTCTGGGAGTTCGGTTAAAGGTAAAGATTTTGGTTGGTAGATTTTTGCGAATTCAAAGAGTCTTCCCTCTTGATTCTTTCTCTTAATGTTTCCAGCAAGAATTCTGCACATTGACGGAAGAAGTGAAGTTCTCATAACAGACAAATCTTCCCCAAGAGGATTCATAATTTTAATGTATTTATATTCGTCGCTTTCTTTATCAAAACCAAACAAATCGTATTCCTTTTCAGAAACGAACGAATAGGTAATAATTTCGTTAAAGCCGTAACCTGTTAAAAGGGTCTTAAAATCTGCGATTTTCTTTTGTTCGTCATTGAGTCCACCAGCAGTAATTTTTGCCGTTTTAAGCAAGGTCGGTTCGATGTGTTCATAACCGTACTCACGAATAACTTCTTCAGCAATATCGGGATAATCTTCAATATCATCGCGGTAAAGCGGAGCGGTAACGGTAATATCTTCCCCGTTGATTTCCACACCAAAGTTTAGTCTTTTAAGTACGTTTTCTATAACGTCAGTGGGAACTGTAATACCTAAAACTCCGTTAATCTTGCTAATGGTCGTTTTAATAACCTTGTTTTCAACCTTTTCAAACAATAAATCGTAATTATCTTCTGCAATTTCACCCATATTTAATTCTTGAACGAGGTGAAGCGCTCTTTTTAGTCCAACTTCGGCAGAATTTGCATCAATTCCCTTTTCGTAACGTGATGAAGCATCCGTTCTCTGTCCTAAAAGGCGAGCAGTTTTTCTTACGTTATCTCTAGCAAATTTAGCACATTCAAAAATAACGTCTTTCGTAGTGGGTTTGATTTCGCTATTAAGTCCACCCATAACGCCTGCGAGTGCAACCGGTTTTTCACTATCACAAATAACGAGGTTGTTTTTAGATAAGGTAAATTCCTTTTCGTCGAGCGTAACAATCTTTTCACCGTCGTTTGCTCTGCGCACGATAATTTCTTTACCGCCCAAATCATTTAAGTCAAACGCGTGCATAGGTTGTCCCATTTCAAGTAAAACGTAGTTAGTAACGTCTACGATATTACTTATCGAACGAAGTCCAACGCTAAAGAGCCTTTTCTTCATCCACGCAGGAGACTCGCCAATTTTTAAGTCCTTAATGTAATGAGCCATATATCTAGGGCACAAATCGGGTGCTAAATCACTGACTTTAATGGTGTTTTTTGTTGAAACGCCTTTGGTTGCAACGTAATCGTAAGAGGGTTCTTTAATAGGTTTATCAAGTACGGCAGCAACCTCTCTTGCAATACCCAAAATCGATTGACAATCAGGGCGATTTGCCGTTACGTTTATGTCAAATATAATGTCCTCTATTCCCAATACTTCTTTAACTTCCGCACCCAAAGGGTAATCTTCTTTTAAGATAAGAATTCCGTTAACTGATGCGCCGGGATAAAAGTCGTCGTTAATACCCAACTCTTCCCCCGAACAGAACATTCCGTACGACGGAAGACCGCGGAGTTGACCATTATAAATATGTTCGCCGTTAAAGAGTGTTGAACCGTCCAACGCAACAGGCACTAATGCGCCCTCAAAAATATTTGTTGCTGCAGTGATGATTTGAAGATTGCCGTATTTTCCCGCATCGATTTGCGCTACGGTAAGCTTATCTGCGTTTGGATGCTTTTCAGTCTTTAATATTTTAGCAACGACGATTTTATCAATATTTTTACCAAAATATATAGTTTCTTCTACTTCTAAACCGCAAGAAAAGAGTTTTTTCTCTAATTCTTCGGGTGTGATATCTATATCTACGTATTCTTTTAACCAAGAAAGTGGTGCTTTCATAATTATCTCCTATCGAATTGTTTTAAGAACTTAACGTTGTTTTCAAATAAAGTTCTAATGTCTGTAATGCCGTATTTTATCATGGTTACTCTTTCGATACCAAGTCCGAAAGCAAGACCAGAATACTCATTAGAATCAATACCGCAATTTTCAAGTACCTTTTTATTAACGATACCTGCACCGAGAATTTCTATCCAACCCGTTCCTTTACACAAACTGCAACCTTTTCCGTGACATTTAGAACAAGTAACGTCTACTTCTACGCTAGGCTCTGTAAACGGAAAGTACGAGGGGCGCAAACGCGTTTTTGTCTGTTTATCAAATACGAGTTTAACAAATTCATCTAAAAGTCCTTGCAAGTCGCAAAGAGAAATACCCTTATCTACAACCAAACCTTCACATTGGTGGAACATTGGCGAGTGTGAAGCGTCGTCGTCAGAGCGATACACCCTACCAGGACTTAAAATTTTAATGGGCGGTTGTTTTTTCTCCATAACCCTAATTTGTCCCGTGGAGGTCTGCGACCTTAAAACGATGTCTTCGTCGATATAAAAGGTGTCTTGCATATCTCTTGCAGGGTGGTCTTTTGGAATGTTGAGGGCTTGGAAACAGTAGTAGTCCGTTTCAATTTCAGGTCCTTCAAAAATTTCAAAACCCATTCCAGAGAAAGCGTTGATAATTTCGTTTTTAACGATATTTATCGGGTGAAGATTACCCGTTTTAGGCTTTTTACCTGGCAAAGTTATATCTATTGCCTCTTTTTCAAACTTTTCTTGAAGTTCTTTTTCCTTTAGTTTACTTTCCTTTTGGTCAAATATCTCGCCCACTTCAACTTTTAAATCATTGACCATTTTACCGAATTCCGAGCGCTTTTCCGCAGGGATATCTTTCATACCACGTAGTAGTGCGGTAATTTCACCGCTTTTTCCGAGATATTTTACCTTTAAGTCATTCAGTTCGCGCGTCGTTTGAACTAATTCGACTTCTTTTTGTGCTCCAGATTTAATGAGACTGAATTTTTCTTGCATAATTCCTCCTAAAAAATAAACGACACCCTAATTTTAGGGCGTCGTTAACGCGTTACCACCTAATTCGATTGAAAATCAATCCTCAAAATCTTATAACGGAGATTAACCGATGCGTCCTACTACTATTTCAGCGCACAACTCCAAAGTGAAACGGCATAATTGCGACCTCAAAACGTCTTTCAGCCACGAACGTTTTCTCTGTATCAGCTTAAAGCAATTTGCCAATCTTTATCATCGTTTTCACTTATTATATCGTGAAAATTATAAATTGTCAACGAAAAAGCCTTTATTTTGCCGATATTAGTTAAGAAAAAAGTTTTCCATTTAGATATATTTCAGGCACCTTCCCCACAAGCACGGTTTCACTTATCAAAACCTCTGTTTCGCAAGTTATAGTTTTATTATTAAGAGGCACGCTTACTTTTATATCGGAAATAACTTTTATGTAAATCGAGTGAAGCGTTTGATTTATTCCAACCGAAATAAACTTTGAAAAAAACTCACATTTAACTGCCGAGACACTGCACGTTTTTACCTTTACGTCTTTTCCGTAACCAGACAACACTTGAAATCCAAAAAACGTCAGTATTGGTATAGGAATTCCCTCATTTAATTTTTGCGTTAAATTCCCCGACGTATCCCTTATAATTTCTCTTGATAAAAGGTTGATTTTATACGAGTTTGACGTCATTAAAACAATATCGCCGTTATTGTTTTCTTTTACCGATACTAAATCTGTGTACTTTACACCATTAGATAGCGAGGATAAAACTGCTTGATTGACCGATTCGGTACTAAAAGAATACGCATAGTCCGAGCAAATTTTAAATATTTGATTTACAACGACTTTTTGGTAATAAAAAATTACTCCAAATACAATCAAAAACGTTAGAAAAATTGAAAAACACCGCTTAAATTTTCCTTTGCGGTGCTTTTTATACCAAATGTTTTTTTCAGTACATTCTATCATACATTAAATTATTCAAAATCAGTTCTTTTTAGACTTTGATTTAAAAATTAAAGAGAAAATATATCCAAAAACTATAGCAGCGGTAATCCCCATTGCGGCAGAAGTTATTCCGCCTGTAATAGCCTTAAAAAGACTTTCTTTCGCCCCTTTAATCGCTCCGTCGGCAAGAAGATAACCAAACCCACAAATAGGCACCGTTGCCCCAGCGCCTGCAAAGTCAACTAAATATTGATATACACCAACCGCTTGCAGTAAAACGCCTGCTAAAAGAAAATAAACCAGTATTTTCCCTGCTGTGATTTTAGTGTAATTTATTAGTAATTGTGCAACAACGCAAATTCCACCGCCTACCGCAAACACTTTAACAAACATAAATAAAGTTTCTAAAAACATATCAACACTCCACCGCAACCGCGTGTGCAATTCCCGGAATACTCTCCCCTTGCTGCGAAGAAACGGAAGATAATAGCGCACCCGTTGCAACTAATAAAATTTTATTTAGCTTTTTTTCTCTTAACCTCTGATATAGGTATGAGTTAAATACTACCGAACTACAACCTGCACCACTTCCGCCTTGGTATTCGTCTTCGCAAATGTTATAGATAAGTTCTCCACAGTCCACGTGTTGCTTTTCTACGTCAAATCCCTTTTCCCACAGTAAATCTTTGACGATTCTAGACCCTAATGTTCCTAAATCGCCCGTGACTATTAGGTCGTATTCGTCAGATGAAAACCCACAATCGTTTAGATGATTAAAAATCGTGTCTGCCGCCGCAGATGCCATCGCGGCCCCCATATTGTTTGCGTCGGTCACGCCAAAATCTACAACTTTTCCAATTGTAGCACTAATAATTTTAGGTCCATTTCCTTGCATTGAAAGTACCGATGCCCCAGCGCCTGTTACCGTCCACTGTGATTGTGGTGGGCGCGTACATCCAAGTTCTAGCGGATAACGATATTGCCTTTCCGCAGAAGAAAAATGGCTACTCGTAGCGCAAACGACGGTATCTAAATACCCGCCGTCTATAAGAGTCGCTCCGAGTGTCAACGCTTCTGTAAAAGTAGCGCACGCATTGTATACGCCTAGATACCCACACGGAAAATTTCTAGCAGAAAAGGTTGAAGCAATTATTTGATTCAAAAGGTCTCCAGAAATTATCGCGTCAACGTCTTTTGCCGTCTTTTTTGAGTTTATAATGCTATTCTTTATTGCAGTAAATAACATACGGCTTTCGGCTTTTTCAAACGTTTTTTCGCCATACATATCGTCTGATAATTTGGTTTCTATAAACTCTTTTAAACTTCCGTTGGACTCTTTGGGCCCAGCTATAGATGACGTGCCTATTATTTTGGGTTTATTCTTAAAAAAAATCGTTCTTTTCATTAAAATATCCTATAACCTATAAAGTATAAAATTCCAACTAAAACGCTACTTGCAATTCCAAAAACTATAATCGGACCTGCAACGACGAACATTTTTGCCGCAGTACCGTAAATATAACCTTCAGTCTTAAATTCCATCGCAGGAGACACCACAGAGTTTGCAAAACCCGTGATTGGAACGATTGAACCGCCCCCGGCGTACTTTCCTATTCTGTCGTAAATTCCAAGCCCTGTTAAAAAAGCGCCTAAAAATACCATTATCATAGAAACGTATGATGATAACTCGTCGCCCGACAAATTAAACACACCCTCAAGTAAAAATCTAAAACTCTGTCCAATGCAACATATTACACCGCCTACCCAAAACGCGTGTAAGATACTACGTTTTTGTTTGGTTTTTGGCGCTATTTGTTTAACGTATTCTAAATAGTTTTGGTTAAGGCAATCGTTGGAAGTTTTCATTTTCTTTCCTCTTTTTTAATAAAACTTTTATATAAGATTTCTCTTTCGTCGCTACTACTTAAAAACTCTTTTTCTAATGGCGATTTCATATTGCTAATATGTGGAAATGACTTAAAATTATACAAAAATAAAAACGGCTAAAATTTTAGCCGTAATTTATCAATAATTTTATTCTCCAATCTTGATATTTGTACTTGCGACACACCCATCGTCTCTGCAATTTCCGTTTGAGTTTTATCTCTGAAATATCTCATAATTATTATTTTTTTCTCTCGTTCGTTAAGTGTTTCGATAATACTAGATAGATGTATCTTATTTAACGTCTTTTCCTCTGTGTCCTCATATGGAATTTTTTCTATCAATTCTTGTCCGTCGTCCTCATCCTCAAACTTATCAAAAATTGAAAGTGGCATTTTGGCGCTATCAAGCGCAATTACTACCTCTTCAATTT
>SVIY01000044.1 GCA_015069265.1 Clostridiales bacterium | reverse complement strand
TAACGCAAAACCAAAAGTGTTTTCAAAAAAACTTTTTACTTCTTCCCATGCATAAGTCGCTCTTGCCTTTACTCCACTCCAGAAATCCGACCACCAAGAATGCCCCGTCGGGTCAATATTCATTACGGGGTTACCACCACAGTATGCGTAGAGATTAAGTCCGTTAATTGTTTCTGGGTCAATGTATTCTATACTGTCTATGGTAATAAATCTACAAACTTGTGGGTCGTAATATCTTGTCTTTAAGAAATACAAGCCTGTTTCGGTGTCAAAGTAGTATCCGCGGTATCTAAACGGGTTGAGGTTGCCTACGTGCGTTTGGTCGGTAATCTCTACTCCTGCATTATCCACAACCTTGTGGTTGCCCCATGCGTCGTAAATATATCTTGCAAGTATTGTACCGTTTATGTCAATGAGCGCAATAATATTACCTTGCGCGTCCTTACGGTAGAAATATCTATCATACCCTATCTTAAACCCAAATATGCCCGTATGGTCATAACTAAACTGCAAGCCGTTGCTTTGAGAAATTAGTCTTCCCTTTCTATCGTAAGTAAAGGATAGGGTATCCTTTGTCGCTCTTCTACCCAAGCCGTCGTACGTAAAGGTATGTCCGTCAAAGGCGGTCATGTTTCTGCCGTTTGACCACGTTGCGCTCTTGCCTCTATAAGTTGTCGGGTTGCCAATCAAGTCATACGCGCAAGCCTCTCCGTTAAAGGATAACATTTTATCCCCGTCGTAAGAGTAGGCTTTTTCCGTGCACGGTAATTCTTCAAGTTCTAACGAGTTCTTAAAGGTAAAGGCATATTCTTTTTGTCTTAAAATATTGCCGTTGTTATCGTAATGATATACCGTAGTTTTATTTAAGGGTTTATTATCTTCCCTTACTAGTCTTCCTAGTTTATCATAACCGTAACGGATAGACAATGCGCCGTTAAGGTACACTTTTTCAATATTACCGAGTTTGTCGTAAGAATAGGAAATCTTATCTTTATCTATGAGGGTAGACTCGTCAACTCTTTCGCCAAAGACAATGGTACTCGGCATATTAGTTGTGTGGTCGCCTACCTTTCTATACGAGATTTTTTCGCTCGCAAGTTTACCCTCGACAAGTCCTGAAATTACTCTGCCTTTATTCCTCCCTAGCATATCATATTTAGGGTCACTTGTCAACCACATTGTTTCAATTTGGGTTAAGCGTTTTTTGCTGTCGTTGGAATACAAGTAGTTATCATATTCGGTGCCTAAATCATGATATGCACTAGTATCTCTTGTAACGTTAACACTCTCTTCTGAATTATATACAAGACTTTCTGTAATCTTTGTTTCCGTTCCGTCCGTTTCAGCATAATAGGTAAGCCTATCCAAGTCGTCGTATTGATACGTTAGCGTGCGAACAGTTCTTGTCCTTTGTTTTTCAGTAATGCTAGCTATTCTTCCTCTCTGGTCATAGGTGTAAATAAGCTTAACGTTTTGTGGCTTTTCCACTTGCATTACCTTTCCGCTCTTATCGTTGTACTTGGTTATAGTTTCGCCCTTTGCGTTTGTTATTACAACCTTATCCACTGTAACACCATTTAAGGTAGTATCGTCGGTATAGGTTTTTTGGATATAGTTTGCATTGCCGTTAAGCCCAATTTTCGTTACACGTCTCTTTCCGTCATAGGTATAGTTTGCGGTAGTATTTGCGCTCTTTACTTCGACTAATTCGCCATAGCTATAAGTTTTTTGGGTGCTATTCTCCTCACCCTCTTCGGTGCTTTGAGAGATTGCTGTAACTCTACCCTCTTTATCGTAGCCGTAAGCGAATTTACTGCCGTTGGGGAGTTTTTCTTCTAACACTTCGCTCGTGTTTTCGTTAATATTATACTCTGTTTTATTCTCGCCCGTGCTGTCTAACTCTGCCGTTAAAGTGCCTTTTTCGTCGTAAATGCTTTCGGTATAGAATTTTGAAGAAGCGTCCAAAGAATTATACCTAAACGATTTAATTTGGTTACCGAATTTGTCGTAAACTCGCTCTTCAATATCCTTTCCATTGGTAAACTCTTCGCCGTCTACAAAGGTTTCCGTTTTCACAAGTTCGCCCTTTTCGTTATAGTTATAGGTTTTGTGAGTTACAAAAGCGTTCCCAGAACAACTCTCGTAAATATCTTCCTTTATAACCCTTTGTTCGTCGTCGTATTCGTAATAGGTAGTGATTGTTTTTACACTTCCGTTGGCATCCATAACTATTCCCGAAACAGTAGTTGTTGTTGGGTTGTTGAATTGGTTGAGAGCGCTTATTCTTTGTTCTCCTGCTTCAAAATAATAATCATCAAACGCAAACCAATAAAGTGAAGTTTTACTTGCTTTTTTGATGATTTCCGTCGGGTTTTCTTGCTTAACGCCGTTTACGTAATAGGGAGTAAAAGAATATTCTTCCGCATCTACCACAAGACTGTTTTCTTCTTTTAAATACAGCGATAATTGATTGTTGTTGATATAGTATCGCTCCTTTATCCCCTTATTGCAAGTCTCAACATATTCGCCATATGTTGCATGTGTTCCATAAGTCAAAGTAATGTCGCTTATTACCCCTGCAACCGTTGTATTTTCTCCCTCTTGGTCTACACCTTTAGAAACAGAAGCAATATAAGAATAAGTTTTAATTTCCGTTATTCTTTGTTGTTCGTCAAAAGTGAGCAAACTACTCAATTTTTGCGCCTTATCATCAATGAGAACCCCGTTTGTATAACCAAACGCTAGTTCTCCACTCGTTAAAATTACAGTAGTTAATTCTCCTGTTTCGTTATATCCGAACGTGCTTTTTCTACCCTTTGCGTCTGTAATTGAAATGAGTTTGCCGTCGGTGTTATACTCAAACTTAACCTCTTTATTGTTGTTATCAACAATTCTATTAAGCCTATTTTGGTTAAACCTATCGTACTCTAGAACTGCATAGTTTTCGTACTTATCGTACACGGCGACAAGTCTTCCGTCAACCGAATATGCTCTTGCAATCTTTCCGTCCGACAAGAAGTTTTCGGGCAAGTCTCTTTTTGCTTTTTCTAGCTCTTTGCTCTTGTTATAATACTCTTTATAGTATCTTTCAATTTGCTCTACGTAATTTGACTTTTTCTCTTCCAAAATAGCAATCTGGTTTTGCGTCACAACTATATATGTTGACTTGTCTTCTTGCTGTTTTTGCTCTTGAGAAACCAAAAGATTTCTTCTTCTAAAATACTGCCTTATTTGTGCACCTGTAATATACTGATTTGTCGCCATTAGATAAGAATTTTCAGTTATAAACAATCCTTCGTAAACACTTGAAGGAATGACATCGTTGGAATCTATTCTATCCTTTAACGCGCTTTTATCCACTCCTGTAGTCGTTAATCTTTCAATGCAATCTTTGAGCATTGTTTTTACTTCTTCTTTACTTGTTGTTGTGTTTGCGAGCATATCTTCAATATAATAATGTTGTGTTGTATAAGCATCTCCACTATAAACTTTGTTATATCCAAAATATTGCCTTTTGAGTGTTTGATATTGAGTCTGTTCGCCTGCTGTTAAAACTATATTTTCTTCTTTGTTTGCAGTGTTTATAAACTCCTCAAAATCTTCATTGCTAGACAATTTTTCCTCTAGTTTCATTTGGATTGAGCAGTCTTCTTTCTTTACTACCACGTATTCGTCTAGATTTACCTTATACGAGTTTACTTGTTCTTCGAGTTGTTTTAGTTCGTCGCTCCTTTCTTCATAAAGCGCAAAGTTTTTGTAGTCGTCAAGTTCTGTAACCGCTTTAAGTCCAAGCGCCGAGCGATATTCTGCAAAAATCTCCTGTCCCTCATAAGTTAACGAGCCGTCAGTTTCTACGGTCACGTCTGATTCTGCAACGTCAACGTATACCTTGTTACCATTCTCTTTTTTGTAGTGGTATTTAATAAATTTGTGCTTGTCGCCCTTATCATCAGTATAAATATAAGTTCCCGTGGAATCTTTAACGAATTTTTCGTTTACGTTTAATCGGAAGTTTTGTCCCACGTTAAAATCTTCCGCACTCTTTTTATAGGTATGTGAAATACCTATACCCATAACCGAGTCTTCGGGCGCAACGTCCGTAAAAGAAAACGACGTAGTTTTATCTACTAGGTCGAACTCTGCGGTTACCCCTCCGACAAGGTTAAATTCTTTCTCCGCGAATCTTTTTTCTTCGCTTGATACAAATTCTGTGTTTGCTGTTGTGTTTGTTTCTGACATAAAATTCTCCTTATAATATATATTTGTTCGTCCGCATCTCTTTTTTCTATTCCCTTGCGCACCTTTGCGCCCTTTACTTATGCTTTGAACTTGCACCACCACTTTACACCCTAAATTTTGCGTTTTAAAGGTTATATGACACAAAAAAAAGAACTTGCTGAAAAAAATTTTCAAACAAGTTCTTATCTCTATTGTTTATTTTTAGAATAGACCGGTTATTTTGCCGTTTTCGTCAACGTCGATTTTTTCTGCGGCGGGAACTTTTGGAAGTCCAGGCATCGTCATAATGTTACCAGTAAGCACAACGATAAAGCCTGCGCCTGCGGAGATTTTAAGTGAGCGTACCGTAACCTTAAAGCCTTCGGGAGCGCCAAGTTTTGTCATATCGTCAGAGAAAGAATACTGCGTTTTTGCGATACATACGGGAACTTTATCAAATCCTAAATCGGTTAAAGTTTTGATTTGTTTTTGCGCTTCAGGTGTAAAGATAACACCGTCACCGCCATAAACCTTTTTAACAACGCTTTCAATCTTTTGTTCAATAGTTTGGTCAAGTTCATAGCTGAAAGTAAAGTCGTTCTTCTCTTCACAAAGTTTAACAACTTCTTCTGCAAGAGCTATACCGCCCTTACCGCCGTCCGCCCAAACGGTAGACAACACCACGTTAACACCGAGTTCTTTACATTTATCGATAACGAGTTGTATTTCCTTATCGGTATCGGTTGGGAAGCGGTTAACCGCAACAACCGACGGCAATTTATAAACGTCTTTAATGTTATGAACGTGCCTTAAAAGGTTAGGAAGACCTTTTTCAAGCGCGGTCAAATCTTCGTTATTAAGCTCTGTTTTAGCAAGTCCGCCGTGCATCTTTAATGCCCTAATAGTAGCTACTATTACTACTGCATCGGGTTTTAAGCCTGCGTATCTACACTTGATATCCAAAAACTTTTCTGCGCCGAGGTCAGCACCAAAGCCAGCCTCTGTTACCGCATAGTCGCCAAGTTTTAACGCCATTTTGGTAGCCATAACCGAGTTACAGCCGTGCGCGATATTTGCAAACGGGCCACCGTGAACAAAAGCAGGCGTTCCCTCTAACGTTTGAACAAGGTTTGGTTTTAACGCGTCTTTTAAGAGTGCAGTCATTGCACCGTGTGCGTTGAGTTGACCTGCCGTTACAGGCTTATCGTCGTAAGTATATGCAACGATAATTTTTGATAATCTTTCTTTTAAGTCGGTAAGAGAGGTTGCAAGGCACAAAACTGCCATTATTTCAGAAGCAACGGTTATATCGTAACCGTCTTCTCTAGGAACACCGTTAACCTTACCGCCAAGACCGTCTACAACAAAGCGGAGTTGACGGTCGTTCATATCCACGCAACGTCTCCAAGTAATCTTTCTTGAATCAATATTTAATGCGTTGCCTTGATAGATATGGTTATCGAGCATTGCGGCGAGCAAGTTGTTTGCAGCGCCTATTGCATGAAAGTCGCCCGTGAAGTGCAAGTTAATATCTTCCATAGGGATAACTTGCGCCCAGCCACCGCCAGCAGCACCGCCTTTAACGCCGAATACAGGGCCTAGCGACGGTTCGCGAAGTGCAACCATAACGTTCTTACCGATGCGTTTAAGACCGTCTGCAAGACCGATAGTAGTGGTCGTTTTACCCTCGCCCGCGGGTGTTGGGGTTATTGCTGTAACGAGTATTAATTTTCCGTTTTCTCTCGTTGACTCTTTAAGCAAAGACAAATCTACCTTTGCCTTAAAGTTTCCGTACTGTTCGAGGTATTTATCCTCTACCCCTGCCTTTTTTGCAATAATCTTGATGTTTTCTGGGGTAACGCTTTGCGCAATTTCTATATCGCTTTTATACGTTGCCATAATCTTCTCCAATTATTTAAAGTATTTAACTGCCGAATCGAACATCTTAATGTCGTATTCGCCTACTACGTTCTTATACAAGCCGTTGCCCGTTCTTTCAGAGTGACCCATTTTACCGAACACTCTGCCGTCGGGTGAAGTGATACCTTCGATTGCATAAACCGAATCGTTGGGGTTAAACTTAATATCGTAGGTGGGCATACCCTTTTCGTCTACGTATTGAGTTGCAACTTGACCGTTTGCGATGAGTGAAGTGAGCAGAGTAGGTTCGATAATAAATCTACCTTCACCGTGAGAAATCGGTACGGTATAAACCTCGCCAACCTCCGTTTGCATGAGCCACGGTGACTTGTTAGAAGCGATACGCGTTTTAACGAGCATAGATTGGTGACGTGCAATACTGTTAAAGGTAAGAGTCGGCATATCAGCAGTAACTTCATCGGTAATCTTGCCGTAAGGCACGAGACCTAACTTGATAAGCGCTTGGAAGCCGTTACAAATACCGCCTACAAGTCCTTTTCTGATATCCAAAAGCTCGGTAACGTTTTCCTTAATCGCTTTATTTCTAAAGAATGCAGTTATAAATTTACCAGAGCCGTCCGGTTCGTCACCGCCAGAGAATCCACCGGGAACGAAGATGATTTGACTTTCTTTAACCTTTTTAGCAAACGCGTCAACCGATTCTTTAACGTCCACAATATTCTTGATAACGAACACGTCAACGTCCGCACCTGCACGCATAAACGCCTTTTTAGTATCGTATTCGCAGTTTGTGCCAGGGAATACGGGAACTAAAACTCTAGGTTTAGCGAACTTGGTGGGAGAAGAAATCCATTGCGTAGCATTAAATTCTACTGCAGGAATTTCACCCTTGGTCATTTTAACGTCGTTACACTTAAACACAGGTTCAAGTTTAGCTTCATAGTCTTTCAAGAGCGAGTCTAGGCAAACGCTATCGCCCTTGTATTCGATTTGTGCCTTGTCGGTAGTATAACCGATTTCAACTGCTTTATCGAGTTTTACATCGCCGTTAAGTTCGATTACGAACGAGCCGTAGTTGTAGCCGAATATGTCCTCTAACGAAACGCTACCGAACTTAAAGCCGATATCATTACCGAACGCCATCTTCATAACAGCTTCGGCAACACCACCGTAAGTTACAGTGTAGCAAGCGTTGATTTTGCCCTCACTATTGAGCTTTTCAATCAAGCGGAAGTTTTCGATAAGGTCGTCAGTATCAACTAAACCGTCGGCCGTCTTCTTTGCTGAAAGAAGAACAACCTTGTTATTTGCGCCCTTAAATTCGGGAGTAACAACTTTATCTAACGTATCGGTAGTTACCGCAAAGGATACGAGTGTGGGCGGAACGTCGATGTTTTCGAACGAACCACTCATAGAGTCCTTTCCACCGATAGCAGAAAGTTTTAGCTGTCTTTGTGCCTTGTACGCGCCGAGTAGTGCGGACATAGGTTTGCCCCAACGCGTTGCGTCCTTATTGGGTTTTTCAAAATATTCTTGGAAAGTAAGGTAAGTATCGTCAAAGGTTGCACCCGTTGCGATTAACTTACATACACTTTCGATTACTGCATAATATCCACCAAAGAGCGGACTCTTTTCACTTACGAACGGGTTATATCCCCAGCTCATAAACGAGCAAGTATCGGTGTCAGCATTTTCAACAGACACTTTATTTACCATTGCTTGAATAGGCGTTCTTTGATTCTTTCCACCGAAAGGCATCAATACAGTACCCGCACCGATTGTAGAGTCAAAACGTTCGGAAAGCCCACGCTTTGAGCACACGTTAAGGTCGGTTGCAAGCGCGTTAAGACCGCTAACGAAATCGTTGGGGATTTGCTTTTTATCCATTTCCTGACGGACAACTTTAACGTCAGTCTTCTTTTCCGCACCGTTAGAGTTCAAGAATTCTCTAGAAATATCAACGATGGTTGCGCCCTTCCAAGTCATTCTTAAACGAGCGTTATCGGTAACGGTAGCAACAACCGTTGCTTCCAAGTTTTCGCTAGTAGCAAGTTCAATGAATTTATCAACGTCCTTTGCTTCAACTACGACAGCCATTCTCTCTTGAGATTCGCTGATTGCAAGTTCAGTACCGTCAAGTCCGTCGTACTTTTTAGGAACTTTGTCAAGGTCGATATCAAGCCCGTCTGCGAGTTCGCCGATAGCTACTGAAACACCGCCTGCACCAAAGTCGTTACAACGCTTAATAAGTGTGCTTGCTTCGGGATTCCTAAATAATCTCTGTAATTTTCTCTCCTCGGGCGCATTACCTTTTTGAACTTCTGCACCGCAAGAGGTAAGTGATTCTAAATTGTGTGATTTAGACGAGCCTGTAGCACCGCCACAGCCGTCTCTACCCGTTCTTCCACCGAGCAAAATAACTACGTCTCCCTTTTCGGGAACTTCACGACGAACGTTTTCCGCAGGAGCGGCAGCGATAACCGCACCGATTTCCATACGTTTTGCAACGTATCCATCGTGATAAATCTCGTCAACCATACCTGTAGCAAGACCGATTTGGTTGCCGTATGAAGAATATCCGCTCGCAGCAGTAGTTACTATCTTTCTTTGCGGAAGTTTTCCGGGAATAGTTTCGTTTAAGGGTTTTAAGGGGTTTCCAGCACCCGTTACGCGCATTGCGGCATAAACGTAGCTTCTTCCAGACAATGGGTCACGAATTGCACCACCGATACACGTTGCAGCACCGCCGAACGGCTCAATTTCAGTGGGGTGGTTATGCGTTTCGTTCTTAAAGAGAAGTAGCCAATCTTGTTCTTCGCCACCTACGTTAACTTTGATTTTAACGGTACATGCGTTTATTTCTTCAGACTCGTCGATTTTGGGAAGAGCACCCGTCTTTTTATGATATCTTGTTGCAATGGTTGCAAGGTCCATAAGATTAATAGGTTTAGTTCTACCGATTGCCTTTCTAGTTGCAACGTAATCTTCGTAAATTTCTTGCGCGAGTTTATCTTCAAACTCAACGCTATTGACCGTGGTCAAGAAAGTGGTGTGACGGCAGTGATCTGACCAATAAGTGTCAATCATCTTGATTTCGGTAATGGTCGGGTCTCTATCCTCTTTAACAAAATAACTTTGCAAGAACTTAAGGTCGTCTAAATCCATTGCAAGCCCTTTCTCTTTCAAGAAGGTTGCAAGTTGACTTTCGTTATATTTATTAAAGCCGTTAAGCACCTCTACCTTTTCGGGTACGGTGTAAGACATTTCAAGCGTTTGTTTTTCTGCTAAATCTGCTTCCCTGCACTCTACGGGGTTGATAACGTACTTTTTGATTGCGGTGAGTTGTTCGTCTGTTAAATTTCCGCAAATAGCGTAAACCTTTGCAGTCTTAACTGACGGACGGTTGCCCGCAGAGAATAATTGAATACATTGCGCAGCAGAGTCGGCACGTTGGTCAAACTGACCGGGAAGGGGTTCTACTGCAAAGACGTAGTCAGCCTCTGGAAGCGTTTTATAAGCGTCGTCAATCTGCGGTTCGGAAAATACCGAGTTAATACACTTTTCAAACAGTTCTTTCTCAATGTTTTCTACGTCGTAACGGTTGATAACCTTTAATGATTTCACTCCGTCTATGTTGAGGAGGTTTTTGATTTCGCTAGATAGCGCGTCCGCCTCTAAACTAAATTCGGGTTTCTTGCAAACGTAAATTCTGTATACCATTATTTAATCTCCCCGTAAGCTTTAAGCGCACGAGCACCGATATCCGACCTCTTATACGCGTTAGCAAACTTGATTTTTTCTGATTTTTTATAAGCCTTATCAATAGCCTTACTTAAAGTTTTCGCAACCGCCGTTACACCCAAAACTCTGCCACCGTTGGTCAAGAGTTTGCCGTTTTCTAATTTTGCACCGGCAACGAAAACGTTTTTCCTGTTCGTCTTAAATACTATTTCGTAACCCTTTTCGTATTTTTCGGGATATCCCCTACTTGCCATAACGACACAGCAAGCGGACTTATTCATAAACTCAACGTTTATTTTGTCAAGCTCCTCGTTAGCAACCGCTTGCATAATTTCAAACAAGTCGGTCTTTAATAACGGAAGAACAACTTGAGTTTCAGGGTCACCGAAACGACAGTTGTATTCGATTACCTTTGGTCCTTTTGGTGTGAGCATAAGTCCGAAGTACAAGCACCCCTTAA
>SVIY01000043.1 GCA_015069265.1 Clostridiales bacterium | reverse complement strand
GTGGTGCAGGTGCGCCATGTTTCAAAAAATATAGAGTTTAGAAGGAGAGAAAAAAATGACTGAAACTTATAGAGTTTTCAAAACTACTGTCGGCGGAAAAGAACTCGTTGTAGAAACGGGCAAATACGCTGAACAGACTAACGGCTCTTGTGTAGTAAGATGTGGCGATACCGCAGTTATGGTAAACGTAACCATGGCATCTGCACCTAGAGACGGTATGGATTATTTCCCCTTGGGAGTAGACTTCGAAGAAAAGATGTATTCTATCGGTAAAATTCCCGGCGGATTTAAAAAGAGAGAGGGCAGAGCATCAGACAAGGCTATTTTAACTAGCCGTCTTATCGACAGACCTATTAGACCTCTTTTCCCCAAAGGCTTGTTTAACGACGTAATCGTTATCGCAACCGCTTTATCGGTAGAACCCGATATCCAACCCGAACCCCTCGCAATGCTCGGCAGTTCGATTGCTATCAGCATTTCGGACATTCCCTTTGCAGGTCCTACGGGTAGCGTTGTCGTAGGTATGGTTGACGGTGAATACGTTATCAACCCCGACGAAGCACAAAGAGCAAAGAGTGCGCTTACTCTTAACCTTGCAGGTACGAAAGACGCTATCATGATGGTAGAAGCAGGCGCAAACGAAATTAGCGACGATGAAATGGTTGGCGCTATCCTTTTCGGACACGAGGAAATTAAACGCCTCTGCGCTTTCCAAGAAGAAATCGTAAAAGAAATCGGCAAACCCAAAAAGGAAATGGAACTCTATCACGTTCCCGAAGAAATCGACAATGCTGTTAGAGAATATGCTGATAAAATGTTAGACGAAGCACTTGACACCTTTGACCGTCACGAAAGACAAGCAGGTCAAGACAGAGTGGAAAAAGCATGTCTTGAACACTTTGCTGAACAATTCGCAGGCAAAGAAAGAGAAATTAAGGACGCGCTCTATTATATGACCAAAGAAAAGGTAAGAGCAAAGATTACCAATACCGGTATCCGTCCCGACGGCAGAAAGCTTGACGAAATCAGAAAAATTTGGTGTGAAGCAGGCGTTCTTCCCAGAGTACACGGCTCTGGCGTGTTCACTAGAGGTATGACTCAAGTTCTTTCTACTTGTACGTTGGGTATGCTTTCTGAAGTACAAAAACTCGAAGGACTTGACGGCGAGTCTGAAAAACGTTATATGCACCAATATAACATGCCTGGATACGCTTCTGGCGAAGCTAAACCGTTAAGAAGTCCTGGCAGACGTGAAATTGGTCACGGTGCTCTTGCAGAACGTGCATTAGAACCCGTTATCCCCAGCGAAGAAGAATTCCCTTATGCAATCAGAATCGTTTCTGAAGTTATGAGTTCAAACGGTTCTACCTCACAAGGTAGCGTATGCGGTTCAACTCTCGCTCTCATGGATGCAGGCGTTCCCATTAAAGCACCCGTAGCAGGTATTGCAATGGGCCTTATCAAAGATACCGAAACGGGTAAAGTTTCTATCATGAGCGATATTCAAGGTTTAGAAGACTTCCTTGGCGATATGGACTTTAAGGTTGCAGGTACTGAAAAGGGTATCACCGCAATCCAAATGGATATCAAGATTAAAGGTATTGACGAAGCAATTCTCCGTCAAGCAATCGCTCAAGCAAACGTAGGTAGACGTCATATCCTAGGTAAAATGCTCGAAGTTATCGACGCTCCTAGAGCAGAACTTTCTAAATACGCTCCCAGAATTATTTCCTTCAACATCGACCCCGAAAAGATTGGCGACGTTGTAGGTAAACAGGGTAAAGTAATCAACAAGATTATCGAAGAAACGGGTGTTAAGATTGATATTGACGACGACGGAAGAGTTAACATCGCATCTGTTGGTGAAGAAGGCAATGCAGAAAGAGCAAAAGCAATCATCTTGTCTATTGCTAAAGACCCCGAAGTTGGCGATATGTTCATTAGCGAAGTAGTAAGAATTTTACCTAAAGTTGGTGCGTTCTGCGAACTCGCTCCCGGAAAAGACGGTCTTATCCACATCAGCAAGATGAGTGAAAAGAGAATAAACACCGTTGAAGAAGTATTGCATATCGGTGACAAGGTTAAGGTTGAAATCATCAAAATTGGTGAAAAGGGTATCGACCTCAAACTCTTGGAAATCGTAAACGACTAGTATAATTTTCAAAACAGAAATATGCAAGGCAACGCGCCTTGCATATTTTTTGACTGTTATTCTAAATTATTAAAAGAATTTTATCCAAATCCTTAAGCATATAATTGCATAGAGGTGGGATAAATGAAGAAAATAAGTAGAAGAATAACTATTATTACCAATGCTTGTTTATTTTTGCTTATAGTTGGCGTTTTTATGGTCGGATTTGTACCTGAACGCGTAGTGCCGATTAACGGCGGTAAAGAAATAGGCGCAATATATAACGGTAATCGCGAAAAAAGAAATGTTTCAATCATGATTAACGTTTACGAAAACACCAAAGTTGTAAACGGTATTTTGGACGTGTTGAGTGAAAAGGGCGCAAAAGCGACTTTTTTTGTCGGTGGCTGTTGGGCGGACGATAATCAAACGACGCTAATCAGAATAGTTAATGAAGGTCACGAAATAGCAAATCACGGTTATTTTCACAAAGACCACGCAAAACTTGACGTTAAGGGTAACGAACAAGAAATATCGCTGACAGGAACTGTTGTTGAGTCGCTATCTGGGGTAAGACCAACACTTTTTGCACCACCATCCGGCAGTTTTTCAAATACTACCCTAGAAGTTGCTTACAATCTTGGGTATAAGGTAATAATGTGGTCTAAAGACACGATAGATTGGCGCGATAGTGATAAAACGACCATATTTAATCGTGCGACCAAAAATTTAACAAACGGCGATTTTATATTAATGCACCCGAAAGCGCATACACTTTCGGTGCTTCCAAAAATTATAGATTTTTACAAAGCCAACGGCTATGATTTAGTAACCGTTAGCGAAAGTATTGGGGAAAACGGAGAATAATATGGGATATTATAAAAAATTCGATAACGGTTTAAGACTGATAGTGAACAAGATTGAAGGTTTTCAATCGGTCTCTGCAGGCGTGCTTGTTAAGACGGGAAGTATAAACGAAGAAAGCACGGAAAACGGCATTTCACACTTTATTGAACACGTTTTATTTAAGGGCACTTCAAAGCGAACGGCTTTTGAAATTTCCGATTATATAGATAGAATAGGCGCGCAAATAAACGCGTTTACCTCTAAAGAACTTACTTGTTATTACACAAAGTCCACAAACGATAGATTAAAGGAAACGTTAGAGGTGTTGTCTGATATTTTCTTTAACTCCACTTTCTTAAAAGAAGAACTAGAAAAAGAAAAGGGTGTGATAATAGAGGAAATTAATATGAGTGAGGACACTCCGGAGGACTTGCTTTTTGACTTGCTTGCAAAAAGCTACTATGGCGAGGACGGACTCGGTCAGACTATTTTAGGACCTGCAAAAAACATAAGACGTTTTAACGTCAACAACATAAAGAGCTATATGGACAAGTTCTATACTGCGGATAACGTCGTTATCTCTATTGCTGGTAACGTTGACGAAAATTCAGCTAAAACCTTGGTTGAAGAACTCTTTTCTAGTAAGTTTACTAAAGATAAAAGCGCTCATCAAGTGCGTTCGGAATTCAACAAGAAATCGCACTTACATTTAAGTAAACGCATTGAACAATCGCACGTAGGCTTTGCAATGAAAGGACTTAAAATGGGCGATGAGAAGAGCGATGCGTTCGCCATTGCTAACACTGTGCTTGGCGGTGGAATGAGTAGTAGACTGTTCCAAAAAATTCGTGAGGAATTGGGACTTGCATACAGCGTTTATTCGTATCCCTCGCAGTATAAGTCGAACGGTGTTTTAGAGGTGTATGCGGGCGTGAATACCGATAACAGAGATTTAGCAGCAGAGGCTATCGTTGACGAGATTAGAAAGTTTAAGAGAGAGGGTGTAACCGAACAAGAATTTTTGAGAGCCAAAGAGCAACTCAAAAGCTCGACAGTGTTTGGAAGAGAGAGCACGGCTTCTCAAATGCTAGTTCACGGAAAATATATGATTTATCTCGGCAAGCAGTTTGACTATGACGATAGGATAAAAAAATTAGAACAAATATCCCTTTATGACGTGAACGAAATTATTGAAAGATTTTTCGATATTGACAAGGCTTCTACCGCTACCGTTGGACCAAAACGTACGTCACTTAAAATTTAATTTATATATTACAAAACCAAGGACTTTTCCCAAGCGAAAAGTCCTTTTTTTATACAAGTTAGAATATATATTAACTATGAAATTTTCAAGAATTATCTTTTCCGCTTTATTAGTATTTAGCATAGCTTTTACAATGTTTTTCGGCTACAATAAATTAACCTTTCAAGATGCCGAAGTAAAACCAAAAGACTATAAAGGGATACTCTCTATGTGGCACGTAGATAGTTTTGAGGGCGGTAGCGGTTCGAGAAAGCAGTTTTTGCTAGACACCGCTATTGCCTTTGAAAAGCAAAACGAAGGCGTTTTAGTTATGGTAACAAGTTTGTCGGCACAGGGCGTAAAAGAAAGGCTCGACAAGGGAGAGTGCCCCGACCTAATATCCTTTGGCGGAGGTGTAGAGGTAATAAACATGAGTGAACTTTCTTGTGATGATTTATCAGTCGGAGGAAAGGTCGGTGGCGAGGGATATGCAACTGCTTGGTGTAAGGGTGGATACGTGCTTATTGCGAACGCCGAAAAAATCGATACCATACCCAATGAGTTAACCTCCCTTTCCGTATCACAAGCAGAATACACTTTACCCCTCGTAGCGTTCGTTTTAGAGGGGTTAACGGCACAAAATATAAAGGTAAAAGCACCGCTTGACGCATATATAGATTTTGTAAATGGAAAGAGTGATTATTTTCTTGGTACGCAAAGGGACGTGGTTAGACTTTCTAATAGAGGACTGAACGTCGTATGTCGCCCTATGAGCGCGTATAACGACCTCTATCAGTATATTTCTGTCACCGCAACCGATAGCGAAAAGAATTTGTACGCGCAAAAATTTGTAAGTTTTTTGCTGTCAGAAACAGTGCAGAAAAAGCTTTTTAAGATTTCTATGTTTTCGGACTTTTATCAGGTGGATTATCAAGACGGGCATTTATCAAACCTATCGGAAATAGCCAATGAAAGAACAATTTCCGCCTTTACTCCGTCGATAAAACTTAAAGAATTACAATCACAATCGTATCTAGCAGTAAACGGGGACAGTGAGGCTTTAAATAAAATAAAAAATATGCTCGTTTAATCTTGAAAATTTGAAAAAAATATAGTAAAATGATATAAGGAGTTATATGGGGTTTAGAGAGGAGCTTGAAAATCTTACTCTGGAAAAAATCTTGTATGATAGACCAATGAAAAAGCACACCTCTTTCGGTGTGGGTGGAAAGGCAAAATATTTCGTAGAGACTAGAAGTCTCTATTCGCTAAACAACCTCTTGCAACTCGCTAAAAGATATAGGGTTAAAACAAAGGTTATAGGAAACGGTAGCAACCTATTAATCAGTGACGAGGGATTTAACGGACTGATTATATGCACCAAGGGTTTAGACGAAATATTTTTTAAGCGCGACCAAGTGCGAGCAATGGCAGGCGCGCCACTTTTTTCACTTTTAACTTTCAATCTCAATAATAGTTTAACGGGGATAGAAGCGCTTTCTGGCATTCCTGCAACGGTTGGTGGCGCAGTAGTAATGAACGCGGGGGCGTTTGGCAGAACGATAAGCGACTGCATAGTTGAGGTGGAAACCTTAAAGGGTGGAAAGATAAAAAAATATTATAAAGAAGAGTGTAAGTTTGCATATAGAACGAGTAGATTTTATATGTCAAACGAAGCAGTAGTGTCTGCGACGTTTAAGTTTAAAGAGGGGAATAAAGAACGCATTGAAGCGACTATGCGCAGTTTTATTGAGCATAGAAAAAACTTTCACCCACAGGGCAGAAGTTGCGGTTCGGTGTTCAAAAATCCAAATCCCGAACGGGCAGGCGCGCTAATAGATAAGGCAGGACTTAAAGGGCTGCGGTTTGGTGGTGCAAGAGTATCGGAAAAACACGGCAATTTTATCGTGACCGATAAAACTGCCACTGCAACGGACGTGTATCATCTTATTTTGCACGTTAAAGAAAAAGTAAATGAGTTATTCGGCATCGAACTTAAAGAGGAGGTCGAATACGTAGGAGAGTTTTAATGCAATTAACAGCCGATTATCATACGCATACAGTGTTCAGTCACGGCAAGGGCAGTATTTTAGATAACGCCCTTTCGGCAAAGGAAAAGGGACTAAAAGAAGTGGGTATTTCCGACCACGGCTTTGCGCACCCTGCTTTTGGACTTACCAACAAAAAAGTCCCCGTAATGCGTGGACTTTGTGATGATGCGACGGCGCAAGCGGGAGTTAAAGTATTGCTTGGTATAGAGTCTAATATAATCGGTACGGACGGAACTGTTGATTTGAAAGAAAAAATGTACGATAACTTCGATATATTTTTGGCTGGAATTCATAAGTTTGTTTTTTACAAGTTTAAGAGCGTGTTTCCGCTTGCTATTCCAAACTTATTATTTGCAACGTTTAAGAAAAAACAAGTTCCTAAATCACTAGTTAAGGATAATACCAAAACGTTTATAAACGTCATAAAGAAAAACCCCGTAGACGTAATAACGCACCTCAATTTTTGTTGTTATGCAGACGCTGTAGAGGTCGCAAAGGTCGCTGCCGATTACGGCACTTATTTGGAGATAAGCTCAAAAAAAATTCACCTTTCTGACGAAGAACTTTTTGCCGTTGCAAAAACGGGTGTAAAATTTGTTATAAATTCAGACGCGCACTCTCCCGACCGCGTTGGAGATACCGCGCTCGTTCAAGAAATTTTTAAGAGGGTTAGTATTCCGCTTGAAAGAATAGACAACGTCGACGGTAGACTTCCCGATTTCCGCTTCAAAAGGTTTAAGGAGGGGAAGTAAGTGAACTTCGGCGAAAGCATAAAAAAAGAAATACTTGCCAAAGTTATAAAGGACAACCATTGTAAAAAAGCGTTCGTTGCGGGCATCATTAGGGGAACGGGCTCTCTGTATGAAAAGGATGGAGAGTTAGGACTAGAGTTTTCCGTGTCCGACGAGATGACTGCAATGTTTATTACCGGCGTTTTTAGGTCGCTGTTTAATTACGAAGTGCGCGAGATGTCCGTCAGCGAGGATAGACTTAATAAGAAGGACAAGTTTACCTTAAATATAAGCGGAGAACGTGCGGAAGAAATATTGAAAGCGCTAGAAATTTTAGTGGAAGAGGACGGCGATATCGCGGTAAATCTCAATATGTACGGCAAGATTACCGAGAAAGAGTGTTGTTTGCGCGCTTTTATAAGAGGACTTTTTATAGCGGTAGGTGGTTGCACTATTCCGCAGAGCAAAGATACTAGCACGGGATACCATCTAGAAATGGTCTTTTCGCACTATGCTCCTGCGCTTAATACTAGTGAAAAACTCGCGGAGTTTAACGTTTTAACAAAAATTACTATGAGGCGCGACAGTTACGTTTTGTATATAAAGAGTGCGGAAGAAATAAAGGACTTTATTGCCTTTTTGCCTGCGCCTGTAAGCGTGCTTAAACTTACCGACTTTATGATAAACCGCGAACTAAAAAATAGGTCTAATCGCCAAAAGAATTGCGATATAGCAAACGTTAACAAGCAAGTGGAGGCGGCGACAAAACAACTTGCATCTATTGAGAAAATAGAAAAAATTATAGGACTAGACACCTTAAAAGAAGATTTAAGAAGAACGGCTATTGCTCGTATGGATAACCCAGAACTAACGCTTGGCGAACTCGCTGAATTACTTAACGTCAGCAAGAGTTGCTTAAATCACAGATTGAGAAAATTAAACGTTATTGCAGAAGAACTTTAGAATAAGGAAGAAATTATGTCAGACTTCGTACATTTACATTTGCATACTGAATATAGCCTTTTAGACGGTGCAACCAGAATTGATAGGTTGTTTGCAAACGTTAAAGAAAAGGGTATGGATACCATTGCTATAACCGACCATGGAAATATGTTCGGTACTTTATATTTTGCTGAAGAAGCCAAAAAAGCAGGTGTTAAGTGTATTATCGGTTGCGAAATGTACGTTTGCGACGATTACCTTGACAAAACGGGAAAACAAAATTTTGACCATTTAATTTTACTTTGTAAAAATAAAAAGGGGTATAAAAACCTTATTAAATTAGATTCTATTGCATACGTAGACGGCTTTCATTATAAACCGCGCATAGACTATAAAACCTTAAAAGAACACAGTGAAGGATTAATTTGCCTTTCTGCTTGTCTTGCGGGAAGGGTTGCAAGACGCCTTTTAGAAGGCGATTATGACGGTGCAAAACAAACCGCATTATACTTGCAAAGTGTTTACGGTGAAGATTTTTATTTGGAAATTCAAGACCACGGGTTAGCAGAACAAAAGCGCATAAACCCTTTACTTATTAAACTTTCCAATGAAACGGGTATTCCACTCGTTGCCACAAACGACGTGCATTATTTAGAGCGTGAAGAAGCTGAAATGCAAGACGTTCTTATGTGTATAAGTATGAAAACCACGATTGACGACCCAACAAGGCTAAAAATGGAAAGCGACCAATCGTATTTAAAAACCCCTAAAGAGATGAAAAACCTTTTTTCATACTTACCGCAAGCAATAGAAAATACGGTTAAGATTGCTGAAAAGGTTACTGAAGAAGTATTTGATTTAACTAAAAAGGGAGAGCCGATTAGAGACGTTTCTCTTATCCCTAAATACTATCCAGAAGACGGCAGTTCTCCCAAGGACTATTTGTATAAACTTGCAAGCGAAGGGCTTAAAAAACGTTATCCCGTTATCACCAAGGAAATTCAAGACAGGTTTGATTACGAATTTGACGTTATAAGTTCAATGGGCTTTTGCGATTATTATCTTATCGTTTGGGACTTTATTAACTATGCAAGAAGCGTTGATATTCCCGTAGGGGCTGGTCGTGGCTCTGGTGTAGGAAGTATTATTGCGTATTCAGTTGGAATAACGGACGTTGAACCGCTTAGATATAATCTTATTTTTGAAAGATTTTTAAACCGCGAACGCGTTAGTATGCCTGACTTTGACGTTGATATTTCAGATGCGCGCAGGGGTGAAGTTGTTGAATACGTTAGAAATAAATACGGTCACGATAAAGTTGCCCAAATCGTAACGTTTGGAACACTTGCTGCAAAACTTGCCATTAAAGACGTTGGCAGGGTTTATAGAGTGCCTTATTCTGAAACGGACAAGATAACTAAACTTATGGATGCAAAGTTTAGCGTTGACCAAAACTTTGGCTTTAAAAAGACTAAAGACGGGGAAGACGTTAGCGTTAAAGAACTTGTGGAAATGTATAACCAAGACGAAACCGTTCGCAAGGTTGTAGACATGGCAAGGCGCGTTGAAGATATGCCAAGGCAAACGGGTATGCACGCGGCAGGTGTGGTTATTTGTGAAAAACCGATTATGGAAAACGTTCCCTTGCAAAGAAACGGAGATGACGTTACCACGCAGTTTGATATGATTGAAGTTGAAGCCCTTGGTATGCTAAAAATGGACTTTTTGGGGCTTCGAACTTTAACCGACGTGCAACTTGCTTGTAAATACGCTGAAGAAGATTTTGGCGTACACATTGATTTTCACGAATTAGGGTATGAAGATAAAGAAACTTACGACCTTATTGGTGCGGGCGAAACGGACGGAGTGTTCCAACTTGAAAGTCCGGGTATGAAACGATTTATGGCAAACCTTAAACCGTCCACATTTGAAGATATTATAGCGGGTATTTCTTTATATCGCCCAGGGCCTATGGATTCTATACCGCAATATATAGAAAACAAGCATAATCCTGAAAAAGTGACTTACGACCACCCCTTGCTTGAGCCGATTTTAAAAAACAGTTACGGTATACTCGTTTATCAAGAACAGGTTATGCAAATATGTCAAAATCTCGGTGGCTTTACCCTAGGTCATGCTGACGTCGTTAGAAAAGCAATGGGTAAAAAGAAAGTTGAGATTATGGAACAGCAAAAGAGCATATTCGTTTATGGTGGTATTAATGAAAACACGGGTATGCCCGTTGACGGCGCAATTAAACGCGGTGTTCCTGAAGATGTTGCAATAAAGGTTTACGATAATATGAAACCATTTGCAAGGTATGCGTTTAACAAATCGCACGCGGCTGCGTATGCGGTTTTAGCAT
>SVIY01000042.1 GCA_015069265.1 Clostridiales bacterium | reverse complement strand
AAGGTGCACCAGATTCATTAGCTCAGTCGGTAGAGCACGTGACTTTTAATCACGGTGTCCGGGGTTCGAATCCCCGATGGATCACCAAATAAAGACGAAACACTTTTGTGCTTCGTCTTTATTTTTTGTCTATTGTGGTAACGTCGAACGCCGTGGGTTCGGTCGTCTTTGACGGGCTTTCTTTGACGGACAAAGTTTTGCAACCTGTTGCAATATCCCCGTCCGTCATTTGACGGGCTATCATTGATGGGCAAGGACTCGGTAGTGCGTAGCACGGACGAGCTGGATCACCAACAAAACCCAATCAGTACTATACTGGTTGGGTTTTTTGTTTATTATTCGAGGGGATTCGAATTAGGAGCCAGCAACTTTAGTTGCGTGTTTGCCGTAGGCAAAAAAACAGTCCAGTGGACTGTTTTGCGGGAGGCTCGAGAGAGCGAATCCCCGATGAACCTAACCCCGTGGGTTCGGTCGTCTTTGACGGGCTTTCTTTGACGGACAAAGTTTTGCAACTTGTTGCAATATCCCCGTCCGTCATTTGACGGGCTATCATTGATGGGCAAGGACTCGGTAGTGCATAGCACGGACGAGCTGGACCACCAAAAAAGGATAGGCACTTGCCTATCCTTTTGCTTTTTTATTTCAAATCTCTTTTATTAAATTTGTAAACTCCAAGGAGCAGTAAACCTACGGTAAATATAATCGGTGCTAAACCAAAGTATAAGGCTTGAGACCAAGTATATTTGGTTATTCCACCAATTGAAGTGCCGTAGTTAAACACGTTGATATTTTGAATAAACTCTAAAAAGGCAACGGCAAACTTGCTACTTCCTTCAACCTCAACCAAAAGTTGTGCTATTTGTAGAATTGAGCCTAAAATACTAAAAGAAAGTGCGATAGCGATATACAAAACGATAACTATTCCCGCACTCTTCTTCGTTGCACAGAGGAAAGTCACCAAAGCGGAAACTAAAAGGTAAATAAGCGTATCAAACAAGAGCGACAACAGCAACGTCCAAAGGTCGCCAATAACGAAAGGCGTGCTTTGGAACGGAAAGAAAATAAGACTTACGAGCAAGGTTACAATAGCTTGCGCAAAAATCACTCCAAACATGACGGTAAAAGAAACGATAAAGTTGGAAGCGAAAATAGAAGTGCGCTTATAACCGCCTATAATCTTATTTCTAATCGTGCCTTTGCTTAAATCCTTAAACATTATAATTCCCACAAAGATAGGCAAAATCAAACCCAGATTGTTACCTATTGATAGAGAATCGAAAAACAAGTATTTAGCATCGAGCGTAACACCTAAAAGGGACATAAGCTCCCTAGTTTCGCTTATATCGCCCCCACCTAAAAGGAAAAACAAAGAAACGTAGAGCATAGGCATTACCACTGCGCAAGAAAGGGCAATAATGCAAATAACCATGAACAGTTTGTCTTTAAGCACGCGCTTAAAATCTACTCTTAAAAGGTTTTTCATTTTTTACCTCCTACAACCGAGAGATAATAATGCTCAAAGGTCGTTTCTATACAGTTGACGTTTTCAATTTTTATATCCGCTTTAAGCATTTCTGCAAATAGCGCGTTCAAGTCTATATTTCCAGATATTTTAACGTCCTCTCCGTCTAAGGTTGCGGAATTTTTCGGAAAACGTTCTTTAAGTAAGTCAATCAGCGCATCTTTATTTTCGGTTTTAATAACGGTGAACTTACCAAACTGTTCGTGCAGTTCTTGAGCGGTAATCTCTTTGATTACTCGCCCCTTTGATATAATGCCGTATTTATTCGCGACGAGGGCAAGTTCGGTTAAAATGTGCGAAGAAATCAAGAAAGTTATTCCGTCTTCCCTATTTAACTTTAATATTAGTTCTCTGACCTCGACTATTCCCGCGGGGTCGAGTCCGTTCATAGGCTCGTCGAGGATAATAAATTTTGGACTGCCAACGAGCGCCATAGCAATTCCCAAACGCTGACGCATACCGAGAGAAAAGTCCCCTGCTTTTTTATTTCCCAACGCTTTGTCGTCAAGTCCAACCGTTTTTAACGCGTCGCTAATCCTCTGCTCATCAAAGGAAAGTCCCAACAATTCACATTGAAGTTTTATATTTTCCGATGCGGTCATATTAGGATAAATGGACGGTGCTTCCACTATCGCACCAAGCTTTCTCCTAACGTTAACAATTTCGGGGTCGGTATTTTTGACACCAAAAAGTTCAAAGCTTCCGCCATCAGCAAAAATAAGTCCTGTTATTAAGCGGATAATAGTAGTTTTTCCAGAGCCGTTTTCACCGACAAAACCATAAATATCCCCTTCACTTACGGTCATATTCGCTTTGTCTACCGCTTTTGTTTGCTTATACCTTTTAGAAAGGTCATAAGTTTTAAGTACGATTCCCATAAATAAGTCCTTTATAAATTTTCTTTGTCACAATTATAGCACACGAAAACACGCATTACAATAGAATTTTATCAACTTGACGATTAAAAAAAGTATACTTAAAGTAGAACTTTTATTTCAACAAAAAACCCGCTTCAATCAAAGCGGGTTTTTTCTATTCTATAGATAAAGTCATAAGTTCTTGAATACTCGTTTCCCCTTTAAGTACAAGGTTTTTACACGAATCGAAAAGCGGTGTCATACCGTTATCAATAGCGTATTTGCGAAGCACTTCGAGGTTTTTTTCTTTGAGCATAATATTTTTCATAGCCTCGTTTAGATACATAACTTCGTGAACTGCCGTACGACCCTTATATCCCGTATGGTTACAGAATTGACATCCGTCGGGACGGTAAATAGTCGTTGGTTCGTCAAGACCTAAAATCTGCATTTCGCGAGCGTTGGTACGGCCTCTTTTCTTGCACGCAGGACAAAGTTTTTTAACAAGTCTTTGCGCAATAACGCCAACCAAAGCATCGGCAACGAGATAGTCTTCTACGCCCATATCCACAAGTCTTAATATCGCACCAGGCGCGTCGTTAGTGTGCAACGTTGAGAACACGATGTGTCCTGTAATTGCAGACCTTACTGCAATTTCCGCAGTTTCTTCGTCACGAATTTCTCCGACCATTATAATGTCGGGGTCTTGACGGAGTATTGAACGGAGCGCAACAGCAAAGGTCATATCTGCTTTTACGTTTACTTGCGTTTGGTTAACACCGTGCATGGTGTATTCCACAGGGTCTTCAACCGTAACGATATTTACGTCAGGACTGTTTATTTCTTTTAGGAAAGAATAAAGAGTGGTTGACTTACCGCAACCGGTAGGACCTGTAAGCAAGATTATGCCGTGCGGACGTTTAAGCATTTTATCTACTATAGCGTTTTCTTCGGGGGTAAAACCGAGGTCGGCACGAGTAAAGTGGAAGGTTGTTTTGTCGAGAATACGGATAACGAACTTTTCGCCAAACACGGTAGGAAGGGTGGATACACGGAAGTCGTATTCCTTACCACCAATTGTTAGATTAATTCTTCCGTCTTGCGGTCTACGGCGCTCTGCGATATTAAGCCCTGCCATAATTTTAAGTCTTGCGCAAATAGCCGAATACGCTTCTATTGGAAACTCTGCCCTATCTTGAAGGTCGCCGTCAATTCTATAACGCACCTTAACGTTCTTTTCAAACGGCTCGATATGGATGTCGCTGGCTCTATAAGGAATAGCCTCTTTGATAATGGAGTCGACGAGTCTTACCGCAGGGTTGTTTATAACCTCGTCTTCTTTAGAAACGGAGGGTTCGTCCTTTTTGCCGGCTTGGAGTTCTTGTATTTGCATTTCGTTCTTTTCCGACTTTAAGTCTGAAAGAGCGAGCGACGTTGACAAAACGGCAGAAACCGAGTCAACGTATCTATCAATTTGAACGGGCGGAACTAAAACGTAGTCCACCTTGCAAGAAAACCTAGACGCTAGTACTGACGCAGAACTGACGTTCACGGGTTTTCCCGTAGCGACGAGTAACGTGCCGTTCCTATCGAACGATACGGGGATAATTTTGTGCTTTTTCATAAACTCGAACGAGAACAAGTTAAACAAGTTCTTGTCGATATCGAGCATGTCGATTTCCACGTACGGCAAGGAATAATAGTCGGCAAGTGCTGGGAGTTCGGTGTTTTCGGTAACGTACTCTTTTGCTAAAAGGTAGTCCCTAACGGAAACGCCGAGCGAATCACACTCGCGCAAAATATCCTCTGCGTCCTTTTTATTGACGAGCTTTTTATGGATATAATAATTTAAGAGTTCGCGGTTAACGTTCATAACATCCCCTTGTTAAACCAAAGTGTTCATAATCGAGAGCATCGGCGAGTAGACTGCGACGAAAAGCGTTCCTATAATACCGCCCATTAGAATAAGCATAACAGGTTGTATTTTGGAAACTAACGCACTCATCGTAGATTCCACCTGTCCGTCGAAGAAGTCGCACGAACGGGTCAAAACCTCGTCGATAGACGCCGTCTTTTCGCCAATCTGAATCATTTGTATCATCATTGGCGGAAAAAGCTTATAAGTATCGAAAGCAACGGTTAAAGACATGCCGTGACGCACGCTCTCTGCTGCGTCGTGGAACTTCCTTTTAATGTAGCGGTTGCCCAACACCACTTCTACCGTATTCATAGCTTCGTTGAGGTCCATACCGCTCGATAACAAAAGCCCGAAGCCTCTCGCAAAGCGCGCGGTTACCATGTTTTGTTGTACCTTTCTTATAAGTGGCAGTTTTAACTTTAAGTAGTCGAAAGCGTACTTGCCTTTTTCCGTTCTGCCAATCAAAAATATCAGTCCAACAAAGATTAGTATACCTAAAACGACGTGGTACCAATGCGCCGCAAAGAAATCGGAAATATCGTATACGGCCTTGGTTAAACCCGAAGCTTCTACTTCCAAAGTGGACATAGAATCTCTAAAAGTAGGTACGACCATAGCGAACATTAGAACTAAAATTGCTACCGTCATAAACATAAGCATAATCGGGTACGCCATAGCACTCTTAATCTTGCGCCTTAACTGTGAGTCCTTTTCGTAATAGTCGGCAAGCGAGGTAAACACCAAATCAAGTTTACCGCTCATCTCCCCAACGTAAACCATGCTTCTAAAGAACTGCGGAAAAACCTTTTTGTGCTTTTCGAGCGCGGCAGAAAGTATCGTACCGCCCTTAACGTCGTCGTAAATAACTTGTAAAATCTTTTTAAAGTACGCGGAGAACGATTGGTTTTTCAAAATGTCAAGACTGTCCAAAATAGGAATGTGAGTGTTGAGCATTATGGAGAACTGACGGCAAAAAGTGGTTATTTCCGACAGTTTAACCTTTCCCGACCCCGTCGTAAAGAAAGCGGAGGGAGTTTTGTCTTTGTAAGGGGTCGCGGAAATAACGTAAAGGCTTTGCTTTGCAAGTTGCTGTGCAAGATCCTTTTCGTCTTTAGCGATAAACGTGCCTTTAATCTTTTGTTTTTGCAAATTAACGGCAGTATACTTAAACTTCCGCAAAGACATAACTTAAACCTCCTTTTATAGTCCTAAAATACCTAAATACCAATTAATAATAATTTCACCGAAAAACAAAGCTATAAACACACCGACGGTGATAAACGGTGCGAACGGGAACTCTTTTCCCTCTCCGCCCCTCTTAAAGCGAGCGGGGATAAGACAAATGCACGCGGATATTGAAGCGATGAGCATAGCGAGTAAAAACTTTTGCCAACCGAGTAAAAGTCCGCAAACGAACGCTAGCTTTACGTCGCCAAACCCAAGTCCCTCTTTTTTGAGTAGGAGTATTGCGCCGTAGTAGATGAGCAAGAACAGTACTCCGCCTGCGCCAAAGCCGATTAGGTGATCGTACCACGCGGTATAGCCGTCGAAGAATATTGCAACCACACCAAATAATAATAGGATAATCTGGAAGCGGTCCAATATTATCATGTGGCTCAAATCTATAAAGAATACACAGATTAGTACCGACGAGGTAAGCGCGGATAGCACTGCGTAAACAATGCTTATATCCCAAAACATATAAACGCTTAAAAGGTAGGTTAAAGCACTGAAAAGTTCTACGAGCATATATCTCGGTGAAATCTTTTGCTTGCACTTTCTGCACTTTCCACCTAGCATAATATAGGATAACACGGGGATATTGTCGTACCACCTTAATACGTAATCACATTTAGTGCAGTGAGAAGCGGGTTTGGATAAACTCATACCAAGTGGGAGCCTGTAAATGACGACGTTTAGAAAACTGCCGATACAAAGCCCTAAAACACCTGCGAGAATATAGACCGCAATCATAAGTTCTTCGCCCATACTTCTCCTTAAAAATTGTTCATCTTGTTAAACTTTTTAACGTACGCTCCGCCGTAAAGACCGAGGTTATTGAGCACTCTTTCCTCTGCGCCGTTAAGTTTAAGGAACGTATACTTTGAGTTTTCATTTTCGTTCGACAATTTATCAAACACCGCCGAATACTTTTCGGGGAGATTGACGTAAACGTTTTTAAGGTCAACCCCTGATAATAATTCTTGGTTGCCTACGATAACTTCTATCGCCCACTTTGCAAGCACTCTAAAATTCTCGTAGACAAACCCGTCCGCGTCGGTAGGCGCAGGGCGGAGCAAAGACTTGGGTAACTTACTTCCCTTTTTGCCCTCTTTCTTGTCAGCATCAACCTCTTCGCCCTCTTCTTCCGTTTCGTCAAGAACGGTAAGTCTTTTTCTCTTTGCCCTCTCTTTCGCATTGAGAACTAAAAGTTCGGTTGCCGTGTGGTCGAAAAGGTCGGGCTCGAAATTGAGCTCACTATCGCTCAAAATTCGGTATCCGAACGGAATATTGTAAAAGCCGAGTGTTTTACCGCCAACGACAAGTGAAAAGCCCGTAGCGTTTTCCTTAACGTCCATTAAAAGATAACTTGCATTTTTTAGTTTGGGGTTTACCGCCATTGCACCGTTTACCACCGCGTTAGAATAAAAGGTAACGCCTGCAACGGAAACACCGCCCTCACCTAACGCACCAATGGTTTTTAGCAGCAATTCTTTGCGCACACCAACTAGCGAATAGGTTGAGGTGTTTTTATCTTGGAAAAGCGGAGCGGTGTTGATTTTTAACTCGCTCGCGTTTTTGTATAGCGTTTCAATGGTCAAATCAACCGATGCGGAAATAGCCTTTTGAACGGACGGAACGACTATGGTGTCGGTAAAGAACACACTGTCGGGAAGCAATAATACTGCTTTTCCGCTCTTCTTTCCGCGATGAAGTTTAACCACGTTTTTGAGCATCTCGAAAAAGTCCTCGGTAAACGCTTCGGACTTGTATACCTCTACTTCGTGCGAAAAGGTCTTTGCCTTTGCGTCAATAGAGAAAAAATGTATTGATTGTAAATCTCCGTCAATAGAAATAACGAAATTAGGTAAACTTTCGAACATTTAGTACCTCAAAATTTATTTCCATTCCAAAACGGTGTAACCCGTGTCGGTCTTAACTAACTTAATATAAAGCGCTTGCTTGCCGTTGCCGTCTAAAAGAAGCATTTCTAGCCCCTCTTTCTCTCCGTCAACCCAAGCGGTCTCGGTTGCAGTGTATCCGTCCTCTAAACCGCTTTGCCAATCGACAAACGCCTCGCCTTGCGATATGCTCGATAGATAACTCTCGCCAATGGAGTTGACCTCTACAGCTCTAGTAACAGCTTTTAACTCTTTGTTCTTGTGGTTTGTAGAAATTGCTATAAAGGTTACTATAAGCATGCTCAAAGCAAGGAATACTACTAGAACGAATATTGCCATTTCCATAGCCATACCGCGCTTACGGTTAAACTTTCTCATCGTCCACCTCCACGCGTATAGGATAAGCTGTATAGACTTTCTCCACCCTCGTCCGTCGCATTTATCAATATATTATTATACAACGAATCGACGGTTATTGCAATAGTGTAATCGCCCTTTTCCACAACAATACTGCCGTTTTTTTCCGTCGCAGTAACGTCTAGCTCTTTTATTTGATTAAAGAACTCCGCGTAGTTATCGTAAAAGCGGAAACTCTCGATTGTGCTCTCTGAAAAACTAGCAATCTCCATAGCCCTCGCGTTTGCCTTTTCTTTCTTTGCAGAATTAAGTATTAAGGACGTGGTGGCTACTGAAATTATCGTGATAACTAAAATCGCAACGACAACTTCCATTATGGATATCCCGCGATTGCTCTTTTTAATCGCTCTCATGCGCCACCTCCCACGGAAACGTTATCGCCAACGTAAGAGTTAATAACAAACTTGAATTGTCTTGCGCTTGTAACTCCTCCCTCGTCTTCAGTGTAATGCAATGAAAATATAAACATTTGCTCTCCGCTAGCGTTTGATTTAATATCACACGTCATTGTAAAAAAGGAGGTTACCTCTATTTCTGTTTTCTCCCCGTCACTAAAAATTACGACTAGTTTCTCATTTTCTATCGAGGGTATAAATTGCTCGCCCGATACGGTTGCAACCAACCTTTCTTGCTCTATAGAAAAGGTTGCGCCCTCTCTTTGCATATCGTCTATCCAACCCTCCATAACGCTCTCTACGGCGGTTGTGTCTTGCATAAACTCCAATGCTTTTTCACTGTCCTTTGTGCGCTTGCTTGCGAGCAAAGAAAAGGAAACGACCATTACGGAAATAATGGCAACTAGTGCTAAGACTATGCTTAATTCTATTAGGGTAAATCCACGTTTACTGCTTTCTTTCCGCATTGACCGTCCTCCTTTTATAATTTTGCATACTTATATATTTTATTATATCACAATAGACAAAAAAAATAAAGGTTAAAAACAAATTTAACCTTTTTAAAAACAAAAAAACACCTCGCAAAACGAGGTGTTTTTGTTTAGCCAATTAATTAGCTATGAACTACGTTATAAATGTGAGTTCCAGTAACGATAGCTCCTTGAGCTGCAGTTGTGGTTGCAGTATCAAGAGCGTCAAGCGCTTTTTCTACACTTTCATAAACGTCAGAGTGGAATTGTCCATCGTTAACGATAAGAACTCTTTCATCTTCCATAACGATTACGAGGTCGCCCGTGAATTCGGGGTTTTCAGCAAGATAGTTGGTGTATTCGTTCTTTGCTTCTTGCATTGCTTTAGAATCTTTAGCCTTTGCGGTTACAGATGCAAAAGTAGGAATAAGCACTGCTGCGAGAATTGCGATAACTGCAATTACGATTACGAGTTCTACGATAGTAAAACCTTTTTTGTTGTTTCTTTTCATTGTTTTTCTCCTTATAATCTAGCGGAAATCCGCTTTATTTGTAAAAGTATTATACAGGCAGACTTCCGCCTGCCTGTAGTTAATTGCTAATTTTAATTATGCACGTACGCCGTTAGCAATGTTGCAACCAACAGAGAACGGATAACTACTAAATTGTACTCCAACGCCTTTTGCCGTTGCGTTGAATCCATTATACATAATACTCCACAAATCAGAACCACTATAATAGTTTGGAGTCGCATACCAAGCCCAGTCGTTTGTTACACGGCCTTGAATCCAATTAACACCGCCAAAACCATACAAAGCATTTGCATCGTCGTTCCATTTAAAACCAGTACCTAAAATATCTGTAATAGCAGTACCCAACTCTACCTCCGAAATCTTAAACATTTCGTCGCCTTTAGTGCACTCAGTAGTGATTCCTGTTAGGTCGCAATTTGTAACAGTGAGTGTTGCCTTATTGCTCATAATACCAGCGATTTTAGCAACTTCACTGGCACCTTGTACTTTAACGTTTTTGAAAGTAACGTTTGTCATTTCAAGTTCGCCTAAAAGTTGACCTGCAATACCGCCAACCTTTTGGAAACCGTAAACTGCAGAATCTTCGATAACTACGTTTTCAAGTTTTAAGGTACCGTAAACGTAACCTGCAATCAAACCTGTGGTGTTAGCACCTACTGCGTGGTCACCTTCAGTATTTCCCGCAACTAGACCAGAAAGAGTTACGTCTTTAATGGTAACGGTATGATTAGCTGAAACGGTACCTACGAGACCGAATCCATAAGGATGGCCAGCAAAATCTCCTGTTTTGGGTGAAACTGAGTTTTTATCTGTTCTAATACCAGTGATTTCTACGCCGTCATCACCTTCAATAGTGATGTCGCCTCTAGTAGTACCGAAGTCTACTGCAGCACCCCTGAGGTCTACGCTACCATTAAGTTTAATGGTAGTTACATCTTTATCGCCTGCTTTAACTTCTTCCATGAGGTGAACGAATTCTGCACCGTTGTCGATAGTTACGCTACCGTTTGTTACGGTGTAATCATCACTCATAGGAACTTGACCGGAAAGTGACATCCAGCCGTTAGTAGAAATACCCTTTAAGTCTTCGGGATATACT
>SVIY01000041.1 GCA_015069265.1 Clostridiales bacterium | reverse complement strand
TGTTGACCCCAAGCCTTGTGCATCTCCTCTCTCATAGCATCCGTTAATAGTTCGCTACCGACAAGACCAATTTTAACGTTTAAGTCTTTTTTGGGGTCAACACCGATTTCGTTTGCAACCTCTGCAAGTCTTAACGCATACGACGGGGTCGCAACGAGCAACGTCGTGCCAAAATCTTTCATATACATTATTTGTTTTTCGGAATTTCCCGTTGATGACGGAACGATAGTTGCACCGATATTTTCAAGACCATAATGAAGTCCAAGCGCACCCGTAAACATTCCGTATCCAAAACAAATTTGAGCAACGTCTTCTTCGGTCGCACCGCCCATGCACGCAATTCTTGAAACACATTCCGTCCAAGTTTTAAGGTCGTTTTCGGTATAACCAACAACGGTGGGTTTGCCCGTAGTTCCGCTAGACGCGTGAATTCTAACGAGCTTTTTCTTTTCTACTGCAAAAAGTCCAAAAGGATACGTATCTCTCATATCCTGTTTGGTAACGAATGGAAGCTTTGATAAATCTTTCAATTCTTTGATGTCTTCGGGTTTTACGCCTATCGCATCCATTTTTGCCCTATAATAAGGCACTTTTTCATACACTCTGTTAACAGTTTCTTGCAAGCGTTCTAATTGAATTTTTTCAATCTCCGCCCTAGAAAGAGTCTCTTCTTTAGACCAAATCATATCCGCCTCCAAATTTAAGCGATTTCATTTTCTATTTTTTTATTAAACGCACACTCGATTACCTCGTCGCTAGGCTTTTTAGTAAATAAACTTACGACGAAAGTAACTATCATCGAATATGCCATACAAATAACACCAATTAGCGGTGAACATCCAATACCGTTTTGAATTGCAACACCAAAACCACAAGTCCAATTAACCTTATCATATCCCAAAATTATAATCAACAATACAGTCAATACAAGCGAACCGATAATTGATGCCCACACGGCAGGTTTGGTAACTTTTTTCCACATAACGCCAAGAACAAACGGTCCAATAAAGCAACCTGCGAGTGTACCCCAGCTTAGTCCCATCATATAAGCGATTGCAGCAATATTAAATTTCGCGTTAAGAACCGCAAGAATAACTGATATTGCAATAAACACAAGACAAAGTACTTTCATAAGCACGTTGACTTTTTTATCCGATGCTTTTTGGTTAATTTTGCCTTTATAAATATCGATTGCAACAACCGATGCGCTAGCGAGTGAAACGGAAGATAGCGTCGACATACTTGCAGACAAAATAAGAACTGCAACGACACCCATAACACCTGCAGGAATAACAAAGCTTAACATTATAGGAATAACGTTGTCGGGATTAGAGTTTCCGGCAAGTTCAGATGAGAACAAGGGGCTCAAGCCTCCAAAGAAATAAGCACAGAAACCAATAATTAAAGCAAAAGCGGTACTTACTATCATACCTTGGTTTATCGCCCTTTTATCTCTTATTGCGTAATATTTATGTACGGTTTGCGGAAGCGCCCAAACACCGAATGACGTCAACAAGATTAGCGATATTAGTGATACGGTGTCACCGTACAGACCCTTGTTTGAACTTCCAAAAGTAAACCAATTAAGCGTCGATATATCCCAAGATACTTGTTTACTGCTCATAAAGAAAATAAACATTAGGATTACGCCTATAATCATGATTATGCCTTGGATGAAATCTGAAAGCGCCGTTGCAAAATATCCACCAAAGAATAAATATAGTGCGGTAATTCCTGCAAGAGCAATCATTACTACCCAACCGGGTATAGAAAAGATAGTTTCAAACAAATTGCTCAATCCGTTATATACCGATGCAGAATATGGAATCAAGAAAATAAATACTATAACTGCAGAACACAATTTAAGCGCACGACTGTTAAATCTCTTTTCAAAAAATTCGGGCATGGTTTTTGCAGACAAACGAGTCGTCATATTTTTAGTTCTTTTTGCAAGAACCATCCAAGCGAAAAGTGAACCTATAATAGCATTGCCAATTCCAATCCAAACTGCCGCAAGTTGATAAGCTTGACCAAATTTACCCGCATACCCAATAAAAATAACCGCGGAAAAATAAGTAGTTCCATAAGCAAAAGCAGTCATCCAACCGTTAAGCCCCTTCTTACCTGCAAGCAAAAAGTCATTAACTGATTTAGAGCGATTCTTTGTGTAAATTGTTATGCCTACCATTATCAAAAAGTAAACTGCCAACGCAAAGTAGTTCCAAAACATCCTTCTCTCTCCTAAAAAATAAAGCCGTCACAACTGCAACGGCTAAAAATCAAAATTATGGTCGTTATTTTAGCCCGCACACAAGTTAAATCGTCGTAAAATAATAATAAGCGTATGCGGTATAAAAATAAAACATAATGACCTCTAATTAATTTATATATTAATTATATATCTAAATAATAGATATGTCAATAATTTAGTATAAATATTTAGATTTTTATACAAAAAAGACAGACTATAGTCTGTCTTTTATAGTTTTATCAAAGGGTTACGCCCGTCTTATAGAAAGCAATTTCTCTAATATCTTCGCTCTTGCAGAGATATTCACCGTTAACCGTTTTAATAAGTAGGTCGAAGAGCGCGTCCTCATCCATACCGTAAGCGTTAAAGTCTATCCAATTATTCTTAAAGCTTGCAAGATTATCATTAGTAGAAATCTTCATTGTGGGAACAAAGGTAGAAAACGGTGTTCCTCTACCTGTCGTAAACAACACAATTTGGCAACCTGACGCAGCAAGTGCTGTAGCAGCGATAAGGTCGTTACCGGGAGCATTTAGCACGTTTACGCCACATTTTTTAACCATTTCAGCATATCCTAAAACGTCAACGACTTTTGTAGTACCAGCCTTTTCAACACAACCGAGCGATTTTTCTTCCAAAGTGGTAATTCCGCCCTTCTTATTTCCAGGACTTGGGTTTTCGTATACGGGAAAACCTTGGTCTGTGTAATATTTTTTGAAATCTTCAATCATTTTACGATAATTCTCGAAAACTTCTTGGCTTTCGCACTTATTCATAAGCAACTGCTCAGCACCAAACATTTCGGGAACTTCGGTCAAAATCGCACTACCGCCGAGAGAAATAAGTCTATCGGTAATTCTACCAACCAACGGGTTTGCAGTAAGACCAGAATAGCCGTCACTACCACCGCATTTAAGACCGATACAGAGCTTGTCAAGCGAAACTTCTTCTCTTTTCAAATCTGCACAATCGTCAATAAATCCCTTCAAAATTTCAAGACCGTATTCAACGTCGTTTTCTACTTCTTGGCAGTTAAAGAAAGCAATCTTTCTACCCATAGGTTCAAGATAGTTTTTGATAGGCTCTAAACCGTTGTTTTCACAACCCAAGCCAACGATTAACACCGCACTAGCATTGGGGTTTAATGCCATAGAACATATTAGATTTTTAATATTTTCGTTATCTTGACCTAGTTGACTGCAACCAAATTGGTGGGTAAGCGCATAAATTCCGTCAATACTACCCCTCATTAGTTTGCGAGCTTCTTTTTCAAGTCTCATACAAACGTTGTTGACACAACCAACGGTGGGAATTATATAGATTTCATTTCTGATACCAACGCCACCGTAAGGACGTTTATAGCCCTTAAAAGTACCGCCTGCCTTTTTCTCGATTTCGTTTGCAGAATAGTTGTAAGAATAAACGGGCGTTTCATCAAGGTGAGATTTTACGTTATGAGTGTGTACCCAATCGCCTTTTACGATATCTTTTGTCGCTCTACCGATAATTTGACCATATTTAATAATGGTTTCGCCTTTCTTTATGTCACACAAAGCATACTTGTGACCCGCGGGAATATCTCCGCTTGCAACTAGGCAAACACCAACGTTATCGGCTTTGTTAATTATAACTTTATTTTCCATTAGATTAAGCTTATTCCTTTGTTAATTTTTTCAACGTTAGCACTAACGGTTTCATAGAAACCTTCGTATGCCGTAAGATCTTCACCCCAAACGTTTACATCTTGCATAAAGTCTTTCAAGGGTTTTTTGTCTGCAAAGTAATCAAGATAAGGCTTATCGTCCAAAATTTTAACTTCGCGAGTGGGAAGTTTTACGAAATATTCCTCACCTCTTCTTTCTAAACCCATATAGGTAGCCATAAGATATGAGAAACCAATGGTTAAAAGTGCAGGAATTTTGCCGTATTTTTCGTAGTAGTCCTTAAAGCTCGGCAAGTCTCTTGCACGCCATTTTGAAATGCTGTTAAGGCTTATACTAATAAGCAAGTGATTAAGGTAAGGATTTAAGAATCTTTCAGTAATACTTTCAGCAAAAACTGTAGTTGCCGCGATATCATCTGATACGAAAGGAACGATTTCGTTCGTTAAAGTATCTTGCAAGAATTTGCAAAGTTTTTCGTCTTTCATACAATCATAAACGGTAATTGCACCGTGCCAAAGTCCTACGGGAACAATGTTGGTGTGGCTTCCGTTAAGAACGCGAACTTTACGTTTTTTATAGTATTTGATATCTTCGGTAAGTACAACTTCAATGTTGTGAACACCGTCTTTAATGTATTTAGCAATATCCCCTTTCTTTTCAACTGCCCAAAGACCGAACGGCTCACCAATAGAAACGAGTTTATCTTCTTCGCCGAGAAGCGCTTGAATTTTAGCAACGTCTTCAGGTGTTCTGGGGTGACCTGAAACTATGCGGTCAACTAAAGTATTGCAGTAGAAGTTCTTTTCTGCATTCCATTTCTTAAAGCCTTCGGGAAGATTCCAAAGTTCAATGTATTTATCTACGCATTTTTTAAGTTCGTCTGCGTTGTTGTCGATAAGTTCAACGGGCATTAGATATACACCGTCTTTACCGCTGTTATAACGTTCTAACAAGAACTTGGTCAATTTTGCAGGATAAGTGATATTTTCAAATCCGTCAAATTGGTCGTTAGCATTAAAACAAATACCAGCTTCAGTAGTGTTAGAAACGATAATTTTAAGTTCGTCTTCTCTTGCCAAAGCCAAATATTTATCCATTTCGTTAAAGGGGTCTACAACGTTTTCCAAAACGTCAACTTTATAAACGTTTTCAACGGTTTTTCCACCCTCAACACCACGGAGAACAATGTGATATTTATTGTCTTGTTTCTTAAAGTTTTCAAGGCTACCAAAGGTAATCGGTTTAACGATATTTACCTTATAGTCAAGACCTTCTTTGTTGAGCGTATCAAAATACAAGTCAACAAACGTACGCAAAAAATTTCCTTCGCCAAATTGAACAATTTTAACCATTCTGCACCTTCTTATGAGATTTTTGTTTTTAATAAATAAATTTATTATATATATTTTATAACAAATTCAGTTGCTTTTACATATAAAATAGTTTATAATATGGGTAAAATTACATAAATCGTAAAGGTTTTTTATGGACTTTCTAGAATTTGACGAATTATCGGCGACAAAAAAACACGTTATGCCCCAAACTCACAGCCACGATTATTATGAGCTGTATTTTTTGCTTGATGGCGAACGCGAATTTTTTATTGAAAACAAAATGTTTATCGTACAGAAAAACACCCTAGTCGTTGTTCCGCCTTTTTGCGTCCACAAAACCGAGGGTGGTCCTTATAGACGTATAAACATAAACGTTTCCCCCAATCTTCTAAACAAGACTGAAAACGAATTTTTGGTAAAGGCTACCGAAAGCATCGCGGTAAAAATTAGCGAAAAATATCGCGATATTATAACTAGACTTTTATCAGAGGGCGCTAAAGTTCAATCGGTCAATATTAAAAACAAAAAAGATTCGCTTTTAGCAGTGTTAAAAACAATAATTTTATTCTTATCACAACAAGAGTCCGTGTCTTTATCGCTTGCAAGTTCCGCATACAGTATGAAAGCCGTATCCCCTGAAGTTTTAAAGATTATTTATTACATAAATACTCATTACAATCAAAGCATAACCCTTAAACAGTTGTGTGATATATTCTTTATGTCAAAGGTATCGTTATGCAAAAAGTTTAAGGACGTTATGAACTGCTCAATAATGGAATACGTTATGAGAATAAGATTAAACAAGGCAAAAGTAATGCTCCGCGACACACAAAAAAGCATTGAAGAAGTCGCATTCGAATGTGGTTTTTCTTCGGCAAACTACTTTGGACTAATATTTAAAAAAGAAATAGGTTTATCTCCCTTAAACTACAAAAAAACAAGATAAAATAAAAACGAGGAAATCGCAATGATTTCCTCGTTTTTTTGATATTTCAAAATTATCTTTGAACGCGTCCGCTTGCATCTCCGCCAGCAAGAGTTTCAACCTCTTTTTTGCTAACCATATTGTAGTCGCCTTCAATACTGTGCTTTAAGCAACTTGCAGCGATTGCAAATTCGATTGACTTTTGAGCATCATAACCGTTAAGGAGCGAATAAATAAGACCACCGCCAAAGCTATCTCCACCACCAACTCTATCAACGATGTGCATTGCATATTTTTTAGAAAAATATGCTTCGCCGTCAACGTAAAGCATACCGCTCCAGTTATTGTCGTTTGCAGAAAGGCTTTCTCTCAAGGTAATAGCAACGCCCTTGAAGTTGAAGCGGTCGGTAAGTTTTTTCGCTACCGAAATATAACCGTTTCTGTCAAGTTTTCCACCGTAAATGTCGGTGTTGTCTGCTTCGATACCGAAAACGTCTTTTGCGTCCTCTTCGTTTGCGATACAATAATCAATATATTCGCAAAGACCGCTCATAACTTGACCGGCTTTTTCTTTAGACCAAAGTTTTTTACGGAAGTTTAAGTCACAAGAGATTTTAACGCCTCTTTTCTTTGCTTCTTTTACTGCTTCAAGACAAATTTCCGCCATAGAATCAGAAAGAGCAGGTGTAATACCAGTAAAGTGGAACCAATCTACACCGTCAAATATTTTAGCCCAATCAAAATCTTCCTTTTTAGCAGTTGCGATAGAACTGTTTGCTCTATCATAAATTACTTTTGAAGGACGTTGGCTTGCGCCCTTTTCACAATAGTAAATACCAACCCTATCTCCTCCGCGAACGACTTTAGAAGTGTCAACGCCGAATTTTCTTAACGAGTTGATTGCAGCTTGTCCAATTTCGTGGTCGGGAAGTTTAGAAACAAATGCAACGTCAACGCCATAATTAGCAAGGCTGACTGCTACGTTTGCTTCTGCACCACCAAAAGTTGCTTCATACTTTTCGCTCTGAACGAATCTTAAATATCCTTCAGGAGCAAGTCTTAACATAAGTTCACCAAAAGTTATAACTTTCATATTATCCTCCAAGGTCACGAATAGACCATAATTTTTTATTTAATTTTAACCGTTTTTCCTGCAGGAATAACGATTTTATTGTTAAAATACGATAGATAAACGTCAATTGCGCTAGGGTTATACACGTAGTTTTCATCAACGGAAAACTCTAAACGGTCATACGCCGTAACGTAGTCGTAAATTTCGCCGTTGGTAGCATACCAAACGTCTTCTCTTCCACCTACAAATTCACAGAATTTTTCAATTACTTCCCAGTTATTGTTGTTATCAAACTCATAACTGTGTCCCCAAAGGTAAAAGAGCTTTGGCGTGTTTGCCCAAAAATACTTTTTTGGTTCGCCATTTAAAAATTCTTCGGCAAGCTCCATAAGTTTTGGGTTATTGTGATGACACGTAGAACTCATGCGCAACCAATCGGTAGGAATATCAAATCTCTCGGTACTAACTGTCGTTCTTGCATAGTTGATTCCGCATTTTTTAAGTATATCAACCGTTTTTTCCGTACAGTTAGCACTTCCGTTAGGATACGCCATACCCTTTACAACGCGTCCGAACATGTTTTCTAGATGCGTCCTATCTTTAATAACGTCGTTAACAACGGCAGCATCGTTAAAAACACTCCAATGCAAATGCTTGAAACCGTGATTTGCAATTTCGTGGTCGGTGCCTAAATATAACTCCAAAGCTTCTTCTTCGGTCATGCGACCAACGGTTTCGCTATCTCGTTTAGTATTAAATAGTCCACCGTTAATATTAAAAGTTGCTTTAATTTTGTGCTTATTCAAGATAGAAACAAGCCGTTTATCTTGTCTTACGCCATCGTCGTAACTCAACGTTAGCGCTTTTTCCTTAAAAGAGGGAAAACGAAGAAAAATTCTACTCATATTTAATAATGTTTAGCCGTTTACAATTTCATTGATTTTTTTGCAGTTTTCAACTATATCGCCTTTCATCATAAAACTTCCGCCAACAGCGTAAATCTTATCAAAAGCTAAAAATTCTGCAAGATTGGTTAAATCTACCCCACCCGTAGGAATAAACTTTAATTGTGGGAAAGGTCCAGCAAGAGCTTTCAATGCCTTTAAACCGCCGTATACGTTTGCAGGGAAGAATTTTACGATTTCTATGCCTAGTTCTAATGCTTGCATAATTTCCGTCGGAGTAACGCAACCGGGATAGTATGCAACGCCAACTTTTTTAGCGTATTTTGCAACCTCTACTGATAGTCCTGGAGAAACCAAGAATTTTGCCCCTGCTTTAATTGCCTTTTTTGCTTGAGCAAGATTAATAATAGTTCCTGCACCAACGTTCATATCGGGGAATTCTTTAACACCGATTGCAATCGCTTCAGCAGCGCAAGCAGTTCTAAAAGTAATTTCCGCACAGTTAATACCACCATCTTTAAGTGCTTTTAAGGTAGGTATCGTGTCGTTTACGTCTTTAATGACAACTACAGGTATAACTTTATCCATATATATATTACCTCTAAAAATTTTTATCAAAATTCAACAATTATGCGTGACATAATTTAATTAAAAAACGTTAGGTTTTATAAAACAATTGTCCCAACAGTTCTAACTTTTAAGGGGATAACGTTTTCACTTCCGTAAACCTCTGACATTTTCTCAACAAAAAGCTTTTCTTCAGCCTTTTGAACAACGTTTAACGTGCTTCCTGCAAAGCCACCGCCGTGAACCCTATTCGCTCCCTTCCCTATATATTTCTTACCGATATACAAAGCTTTGGGAATCGCCTGGTCAACGCTTCCAGAAACGTAACAGTTTTGAAGTGCGCAAAGAGAACTTATTCCCGACTGATTAATACAGTCAAGGAACGCGTCGTAATCATTATCACGCAAGGCGGTCGCAAGTTTGTCTACACGTTCATTTTCACTAAAGAAATGGAACGCCCTTAATATCGCCCTATCGCTAACTTTATTTTTTATGTCTTTAAGTGACGAAACAAACTTATCCTCGCCAACGTCTATTAATCGTTCACCACCCAAAACAGAGGCAACCTCTTTCATTTCTTTAGGAATAGAAGCGTACTCGTCCGTTAAATCAGAGTGGTCGCCACCGGTATTAACTAAAACAAAAGTGAAATTGCTTAAATCACAGTCAATTCCTTGCACTTTCATACAATCCTTGTCTGCAAAATCAAGCTTGTTTATGCCACCGAATGCGATTGCAGTTTGGTCGAGAAGCCCGCAAGGTTTTCCAAAATAAACGTTTTCAGCAAATTGGGAAACGATAGACTTTGTTTGATTGTCAATTTTATCGTCGTTATATAAGAAATTGAAGATTTCAGCGACCAACACTTCAAACGAAGCAGAACTAGATATTCCTGCCCCACCTAGCACGTTGCTAGTAAACGAAGCGATAAAACCACCAACGTTAAAACCTCTATCCACAAGGCCTTTAGCAACACCCTTAACAAGTGCGGACGAAGTGCCGATTTTCTCTTCCTTATCGCTTAACAAGTCAACCTTAATGTCGGGATAGCCTTCACTTTTGATATAAACAACGTTATCATCAGTCGGCAAAAACATAGCCAAAGTGTCCAAATTTATCGCTGAACACACAACTTTTCCGCCGTTATGGTCGGTATGATTACCACACACTTCAACCCTACCGCCAGAAGAAGCGATAAACGCATTAGTAACGGAAAACTGCTTCTTAAAGTTATCGAACGCATTATTATAGCGCTCTATTTGTTCATCAGAGCATTCTCCATAAAGCGCGATAAACTTATTTGTAACGTTTTCGTTAATTTGTTCGTAAGGTTTTTTAGTCATAATCGTCTCCATAAACACATAAACCCATTATCCTTAACAGTATAGCACTTTTTTATCGGTTTGTAAATGCAAATTCGACTTTTATTCGTTAAAAAAACAAATTTTATATTCTTAATTGCCTAATAGTTTCTTGACTAATGCCAAAGTTTATTATATAATAATAAAACAAACATTTTTATTACACATTCGGAGGCTTTCAATCTCTTATGGACATGAAAAAAATCGAAAAAAAGTGGCAAGCAATTTGGGAAAAAGAAAAACTTGCAAATTTCAACCCTAAAAACGTGGGTAAAAAATATTACTGCTTGGAAATGTTCTCATACCCCTCTGCTGCAAAACTTCACCTAGGTCAC